>JAIYAV010000294.1 GCA_027488855.1 Saprospiraceae bacterium | reverse complement strand
TTTTCACTTTTCACTTTTCATTTTTCACTTTTCACTTTTCACTTTTCACTTTTCACTTTTCACTTTTCACTTTTTCTCCGGATACAACACCGCTGTAGCCCGATTCGCTCCACCAAAAATAATTTTGGCTACATTCTGGATGTCTTGGGCTGTAAGCGCTGCCAGGTATTTGTCGTAGTTGAGCATCCGCTGGGGATCGGCTTTGAAGATCTGGATGTTGTTCAATTCGCTCAACCAATAGGCATTGCTTTTGACCTGTTCCCGGTGCTGCTCCGTCCATTGCGTTTTGATCTTGGCCAGGTCTTCCTCTTTGGGGCCATTGGTTTTGATTTGTTCGATTTCCGCCAAGGCCGCAGCGATGAGTTTGTCTACGTTTTCCGGGCCGCAAGGGAAGGACAGGGAGGCGCTGAAATTCTCATAGGGCCGCTGGTTGATCGAACAATTGAAGCCGCCGCCATAAATGCCACTCATTTCTTCCCGCATTTTTTCGATCACCCGAATGTTGAGGATTTCGCCTAGAGCGTCTGCGTAAAAATCCAGATCGGGGGAGTAGGCCACCTCGCCATGCCAAATGATTTGCACCTGACTTTTGGGGTCAGCACCGCGATATACTTTGAGTTCCTGCACTCCGGTGATGTTGCGCGAACCATTGTCTTTCCAGTTGCGCTCTTTGCCACTAACTGGTAAAGAACCCAGGTATTGGGCGATCAGGGGTTTCATTTTGGCCTCGTCCAAACTGCCTACAAAAATGAAATGCAGCCCCGTGGCGTCGCCAAGGCTTTCTTTGTAGATGGCCATAGCTCGGTCCAGATTGACCTGTTCATAATCCTTGGGCTTGGGGAGACCCAATTGCCAGGGGCTATTGTTCGACATCCAGGTGCTCATGGTATCGATGAAGGCAAATTGTGGGTTGGAGCCCATCATAGCCCATTGCGACTTTTGTTTGGCTTTGTAGCCCGCAAAAAGCGCCTCGTCGCGCCGGGGAGCGGTGGCATACAGGTATACCATTTGTAGGGCGGTCTCAAAGTCTTTGACACTGCTACTCCCCGAAAAACCAGCGGTCAGGTTGCCAATGGACGGGCGAACGTTGGCGATTTTCCCAGCGTTGATTTTACGCATATCGGTTGGCGTAAAACTCGCTAGCCCCATCTCTCCAACAAGCCCACCGATCAGGGAAGCGTTGCGCAAATCTTCAACGGGGTAATTGTTGATTCCACCAAAGCGAGCCGAGCGGAACTGGATTTCGTCGTTTTTAAAATCGGTGGTTTTTAAGGTGACTTTTACGCCGTTGCTCAAGGTTAACTCGGTAATACCTAGGGCAGGATTGGAACTTTCCTTGACAATTTTCCCACCGCTGGGTGGCGCGGCCATCAGGCTGCTGGCCAGGACTTTCTCTTCGTAGGGCTTGACAACTTGCTGGCTGGCTTTGGTGTACATGGCCAACAACTGAGCCTCGGTTGGTAGGGTGTGGGTTCCTTTTACCGGCCCGGTCAACAAGATGAACTTGTGGCCATCCATTTTGAAGCCACTGAATAGTTTGTTGACATCCTGCACCGTTGCCTTTTGCAAAAACTCCTGGTGGTATTTCAATTCCAGTTCAATACCTGGGGAAGGTTCCTGTTCCAGGAAGTGGTCGAGGTATTCCTGCACGTAATCTTCTGATTCGGTTTTGTCCTTTTCTTTTGCCGTACTCTCCATTGAATTGAGCATGCTCTTTTTGGCGCGTTCAAATTCGGCGGGTAAAAAGCCGTATTTACGGGCTTGTTCCAACACTCCATATGCAGCAGTCAGGGCAGTATCAATACCTACCTTGCCGATGCCACAGGAAAGGGTGAAGCTTTTGTAGCCTCGGGCCATCCCGCCATTAAATGCGCCTGCACCCAGGAAAGGTGGATTGGCACCTTGGGAGGCCTCCCGGAAGCGCGCACTCATCATGCTGCTCAACAAACGGCCCAAGATGTACTGCTGGTAAGCCCCCAGGGTATTGGCATCCGCGCTTTTGATGTTGTCGTAATAAATTTGCAGGCTGTAATTCGTCGCTTCTTTGTCGCTGACCACCCGAACTTCAGTTTTGCTCCGCGCTGGGACGGCCGTGGCAACCCTGGGCACGATCGTTTTTGGATTGGGAATGGCCTCAAAATGTTTTTTGATCAAAGCCAGAGTAGCAACCGGATCAACATCTCCTACCACAATCAATGCCATCAAATTGGGGCGGTACCAGGTGGTGTAAAAGCGCTTGATCGTTTCAGCTTTGGCATTTTTGATGATCTCATCCTTGCCAATGGGCAGACGACTGGCGTACTTGGAGCCAGTAAAAAGTTGGTTGCGGTACTGGGCAAACATCCGATCCCCTGCACCTTTGCCTATGCGAGATTCTTCCAGTACAACGCCACGTTCTTTGTCAATTTCAGCGGGGTCATAGGTACAGTTGTGAGCCCAATCTTCGAGTACTTGTAGGCCTTTGTCGAGGTTACTGGGATCTTCCAAAGGTACGGGCAGCATGTAAACCGTTTCGTCGAAAGAAGTGTAAGCATTCAAATCTGCTCCAAAGCGGATACCCATTTTTTCCAAAAAGCTAACCAGCTCATTCTTGGGGAAATTTTTGGTTCCGTTGAAGGCCATGTGTTCACAAAAGTGAGCCAAACCCAGTTGGGTCTCATCTTCCTGAAGCGAACCCGCATTGATGGCCAAGCGGAGTTCGACTTTTTTTTCAGGCTTGGCGTTTTTGCGAATGTAATAGGTCAGCCCGTTTTTGAGCTTTCCGGTTTGTACTGCAGGATCTAGCGGTAAGCGATCAGTCGGTGCAGTTTGAGCCTGGTTGCTGAGGGTGTAAACCAGCAATACGGCAAGGAGGAATAAACGTTTCATATAGGTACGAGGTTTTTTACAGCGTATCAGAATCAAGTTTAATTGTTCCTAAAATCTATAGATGCAATCGAGCGTCAAAGCGTTGTATACACATTGCTTTAACAAAACGTTTTCAATGTTTAGGTATTGCTTATTATCGGTCCAAATTATATATTTTTCTATTCCAAAGTAATAATTTTCAATTCCACTTTTCGATTGAGTTTTTTGATGGCTTCGTCGGTATTTTCGCCATAGCCTTTGAGGGCGATTCGCGTGACCGGGTAACCTTTGTCTACCAAATACAGCGCGATTCTTTTGGCCCTTTTTTCCGACAATTCGAGGTTGTAGCCATTGTTGCCAATGTCGTCGGCATACCCATCTATTTCAATGCGTTGTACTTCTTTCCCCGCAATGGTCGCGATAAATGCATCCAACTTATCTTGTTCATTTATCTCCATTTCATCGCTGTCAAATTTAAACAAAAAACTTTTGTTATACCGTTGGGGCTTACGGACTTTCATGGTGGTTGCGGTGGTATCACTGCTACTGTTATTGTTGGTTTTGGTTTTGGGAACCTCTACTGGTTTTACATACACTGGTTGCAGTCGGAGTTCAAGGGAGTAAAAACGTTTGTTGTCCCAAATTGGGATATTGAAATTGCGGCTATAAGGCAGGTATCCATTCACGCTGGCTTCGGTATGCAAAAGGGATATCGAGGGCAGACAAATAAAAAATCGGCCATCCTGATCGGTTTGGATGGACTCCCGATCGGTGATTTTGACAATGGTTTGTACGGGCTTTTCGGACACCGAATCTTTCACAAAGCCTTCCACAAAAGTCATGGGCTCGCTGTACAATGGCTCTTTGAATTGTACTTGATAAATATCCATTCCCCCAAAACCCTCTGGCCGATTGGAAGCAAAATAGCCAGTACGTCCATCTGCGGACAAGAAAAAGCAGCGCTCCGTAAAAGGTGAATTGATTTCTGGCCCCAGATTGGTTGGCAATTGCCACACCCCTTTTTCGTTCAAAAAACTCATAAAAATATCCTGGTCGCCAAGACTCAGGTGGCCAGTGGAGGTAAAAAACAGGGTGCGCCCATCATTGGAAATAAAGGGTGATTCTTCATCCTCGGTGGTATTGATGCTAGGCCCCATGTTCATCGGGGGGCTCCAGTTGCCGTTCAGCATTTTTTTGCTGTACCAAATGTCGGCACCACCAAGCCCACCCTCCCGGATACTCGAAAAATACAGCGTCCGGCCATCACAGCTGATGGCGGCCTGTGATTCCCATTTTTCAGAGTTGGGGTGGCCTAGGATGGGCTTCACTTCCTTGATTTCGTGCCCTTCGATTTGGGCTTCCCAAATGTCGCATACTCCGATTACATCATCCCGTTTGCAGGCGGTAAAAAACATCCGCCGCCCATCGCGCACCAGGGTACTCATGCCCTCGTCCAATTTGGTATTGAAAGTATTCCCAACGTTCTCACCTCTACGCCAACCATTTACTTCATGGATGCTGTAGAATAAATCTTCGTCGCGGCCAGTGGCACTCATCCGGGTGTAAAACAAGAGGGATTGGTCATTGGTGAGGCAGGGAAAATATTGGTCGTGTTTGTCGTTGATGTTGGAGCCCAGGTTGTAGATGCTTACGTCTTTGAGCAATACGTTGGTGTCTTGGGAAACGACACAGGCACGAATGTTATTTGGTAATTTAACGAGGTAGCCCGATTCCAGTTCTCGTTCATGCAGCCCATTGACGGTGAATGAAAGGTCTTCGAGCAATTGCAGGCGCTGAAACTGCTGAAAATAGGTCACTGCCCGCATTTTTTGCCCCAGTTTGTAATACAATTGGCCAATTTCGTAATAGATCGCCCGAGAAAACTTGGGGCTCAGTTCCACCACCTTGAGGTAGGCGTTGAGTGCTTCTTTGAAGTTGCCTAGCTGTTCAAATGCGGCTCCCATACCACGTCGGGCTGGATGTAAACTGTCACTGATGACTAGCGCCTGCTTGTACAGCTTGATGGCTTTGGTGTATTTTTTTTCGGTAAAAGCAATGTCGCCTTCTTTGGTGAATTGGGCGGCCATAATCAGGTTTTGCCCGAAAAGTTCAAAACAGGCAAAAAAACAAAAGCAGAGGAGGAGGAGAAGTTTACGCATAATATGAATAGGTTTTGGGGACAAACAAAATTACGGTGTTACAGGGTTCCTTTTAAAATGACCCCTGGTTTTTTTCCAGTCAGCTGTCCTGATGCTATAACGGCAATTCCATTGACAAAAACGTATTCCATACCCGTAGAATAGGCATGGGGTTGGTCATAAGTTGCGGGAGCGCTGATTTTATTGGGGTCAAAGATCAAAATATCGGCAGCTTTGCCGGGTTGTAATTGGCCTCGGTCGGTCAAATTGAAGCGGGTTGCGGGCAGTACGGTCATTTTGCGGATGGCTTCTTCCAGCGCCATGATTTTTTGTTCACGCACGTAAGTGCCCAAAACCCGGGCATTGGTGCCATAAGCGCGAGGGTGCAACATGCTGCGGCCAAAACTGGCTACACCCGCGTCCGAAGCAATCATGCAGTAAGGGAATTGCATGATTTTTTTGACATCCTCCTCCCCCATTTTGTGAAAAACCATTTGTACGCGGTTGCCACGGGCGCAAAGTTTGAGTACAGTTTCTATCTCGTCATCCAGGCTGTAGGTTTCCCCTTTCTGCTTTTGGGTAACCTGCGGGATGGATTTTCCATTCAGGGTAGTATCCCAGGGGCAGTTGGCGATCACGGCAAAACTGTAGTTCTCCGCACCGCTTTCCGCCAGCATTTTTTTCATTTCGGCAACAATCAGGGCTTTGGTTTTGGGGTTAGCCAGACGGATTTTGAGCGAATCATTCCCTCCCCCCAAGGCCCATTCGGGAATTTGGGTGCTTAGCGTGGTACTGCTGGCGGTATAGGGATATTGGTCGACCATTACATCGATGCCCGCGCTGCGGTATTCGTACAGTTTGCTGATCAGGGCTTCACTTTTTCCCCAGGAAGCTTTGCCCGCTACTTTGAGGTGCGAGATTTCGACGGGAATTTTGGCTTCCCGCCCGATGGTAACTGCTTCTTCCACTGCATCAAACACCCGGTGGTCTTCATGGCGAATGTGGGATGCGTAAATGCCCTTGTATTGGGCCGCAATTTTGGCCAAGGCGACAATTTCATCGGTTTTGGCAAAGGTGCCGGGGATGTAAATCAGCCCCGTGGACAGGCCCAAAGCACCGTCTTTCATGGCCTTGGTCATCAGTTCCTGCATTTGGGTCAATTCCTTGGCGCTAGGTGCCCGATTGACTGAACCCATCACTTCGCTGCGGATGGTGTTGTGCCCTGCCAATGCACCTACATTGGCCGCGATGCCGAGTTTTTCGAGTTCCTGAAAAAAGGCATTGATGTCTTTAGCGGAATTGCCACAATTGCCTGTCACCAGCGAAGTTACCCCATCGAAAAGGAAATTGGCTGCACTGGGATTGCTTTGGATGCTGCCTTCGATATGGGTATGTACATCGATGAAACCCGGGCAGACGATTTTACCCGTTGCGTCGATGACCAGTGTAGCCTTGGAAGCCCCCAGACCACCCATGGCCGCAATTTTACCATCGCGTATGCCAATGTCAATCTTGATTCGTGGTTGACCAGTGCCATCTACCAGCAGGCCATTTTTGATGAGTACATCAAAATTCACCTGAGCGGACAGTACATGTACCAGCATAAGGCTGGAGAGGACGCATAATAGTTGTTTCATAGTGTTCCAGTCTGAGATGAGTTTTCAGACTGGAAATTTAGCAGATTTTTTTGGAATCAACGCGACCAACGTACACCCAAATAAAATTCTCGTCCATGAATGGGGCTAAATGCATAAGCGGTGTCAAAGTAATTGCTGAAACCCGGCTGGCTTTGTGGGTCATTAAATCCTACCAATGGGGAATAAACCTGCCGATAGTCAAACATATTTTGCACTCCAGTGAATACATCCAGTTTCCCCTTGGCCAGGGTTTTGATCACCTGGAAATTGTGTATCGAAAAAACCGGGGAGCGAGTAGGTCGTGGTGTCGGGGACGGCTGCCCGGCTGGGTCCAGATCGAATACTTCCGGCAAGGCCATACTGCCGGTCCAATTGGCGGTATAAGCTAGTGTAACACCTGCTTTTTTGAAGCGGTAATTGACCACCGATAGGCCTGTCCATGCTGGCGCAAAGGGGATCGCCCGGGTTTCAAAATCACCATTTTCTACTGCATCATACTGGGTGCTGCGCAAAAAACTGGCTCCCAAAGTATAACTCAGCGGGAAACGGAATTGCTGTTGCAAGGAAATGTTGATGCCCCGAGTTTGGGCATAGCCATCGGTATTGGCGTAAATGATTTTTCCGGGCGTGTCGTAGCTGGGAATGATTTTGTTGAGGAAATGGGTATAAAAGGCGTCAATGTCCAGTGAGCCCTGGCTTTCACCCATGGTAAAGATATAGTTGTAATTGAGGGAAAAATTGTAGGAGCGCTCCGGGTTCAAGTCTTCGGTGATCACGACCTCCCGCTGTCCGGTGACAAAGGCGTGATCCTCGGTGAATAAATTGACCAAGCGGAAGCCCGTACCTGCATTCAAACGCCAGGTGGTCCAATCGCCTGTTTTGTATTTCAAATTGAGGCGGGGGGAAAAAATGGGGCCACTGCCTTTGTACAAATCCAGACGAGAGCCCAGGAGCAGGGTCATTTTGGGCTGGATGGTCCATTCATCCTGTACAAATATGCCTGGAATATATTGCAAATCGGCGCCATTGGGGGTGGCAACGGTATTGTCGTCGTAGCGTTGCAGGCGATTGGTCAAGCCCAGTAGCAGGTCGTGTTTGTTCAGCTTTGGGTTCCAGATGAGGTTGGTAAAACCTACTTGTTGCTCCGCTTCGTAGAGGTCGGCACCATAATAGCTGTTTTGATGGTGGTTGTTAAAGGCAAAATCGATCCACATGCGGGTGGGTGTCGCCAAATCGTAGGTTCCAAAAACTTCGGCACGTTGGGTGTAAATGCTTTCACCATAATGATAGTCACTACCGCGAATCTCGCGATAAGCCCGATTTTTTAAAAAAGCTTCTACCCCATTGCGGCGATCCTCGTAATACAATTTGCCAAAAATATTGAAGCGGCGCTTCTCGGGCCGTTCCATCGACCATTTGCTGAACACCGTGTAGCGATCCAGGTGGATGCGGTCACTGAATCCATCGCCATTGTCATCGTTGAAGGTGTTGCTGTAGCCCCAATCCAGCCCCCAGTAGGTATTCCATTTGCCTACTTTGGGAGCGAAGCTCAAGGTTCCATAGGACTCGCCGTGGGTAGTCAGCATGGTGCTCAGGCCGAATTTGGGTTGGCGAGCCGGGTCTTTGGTGATGACATTGATGACTCCAGCTACCGCTTCGGAACCGTAAAGGGTGGAATTGGGCCCTTTGATAACCTCAATACGCTCGATAAAGGTGGACGGAATGCCATTCAAGCCATAAACAGCCGATAAATTGCCATACAAAGGGGTGCCATCAATCAATACCGCAGTATACGCCCCTGGTAAACCATTGATGCTAAAACTATTGGTAAAACAAACCCCGCAGGCCACAGTTTCCTGCACACCATTGATCATTTTGATGCTTTCGGTGAGGTTGGTGGGGGCACTATTGCGTTGCAAAAACTGATGGGTGATCACGTCTATTTTGACTGGCGAATCTTTGATAAAGGTTTCTTTCATGGCACCGGTCACCACTACTTCCTGCAAACCCAGGACATCTTCTTGCAATTCGATGCTGCCCAGGTCAAGCAGGGCATCTTGCAGCTCAATTGAACGAGAAAATGCCTGATACCCCAGGGCAGAAACCTGGAGCTCGTACTGGCCTTTTGCCATGTTTTCGATCACGAAGGAACCATCTTCGGCGCTGATGGCACCCCATGCAGTGCCCTTGATCTGTACATGGGCGTAAGACAATGGGTTGTTTTCATGCAGGATTTTACCCTGCAAACGAGCCGTTTGGTTGAATGCAAGCCCTGGAAACAGCAAGAAAAAGAGGAATGTATAGCGAGCCAACATAGGATGGAGTGATTTTTGGGAAAAATACTCCACTAAGGTAAGCAGAAATTTTTATTTAGGCAAGTCTAAATAAAAATTTCGTGCCGTCATTTTATCCATGCAGCAACAATGCATTTATTTTGATTTTAGGCATGATTACAGGACAGCACAGGAAAGTTTTTAAACCTAAATTTTGTAACATTGCATTGCTATTTTTTTTGTTACTTGTCTTCCATTTACTACTACACGTTTTTTCTACTACTACTTACCAAACAACCGCTGGGATGCTCCAATGGGCTCTAGCAGTTTATGACTTGTATCGCACAAGTCATCCATCGTCATGCACACATTAGTCATTTCAACACGATACCCCTTCAACATTAAACTATAAACACTATGCACAGAAGAGAATTCATCCAAACAGCCTCGGTAGCAGCCGGAGGTGTATTGGCAGCGCCCAATTTGACGGGTATGCCCAATTTAGGGGCAAAAAAACGCCTGGCTATGGTGGGTACCGGAGGCAGAGGCACCGGATTTTGGGGCAAAACCGTATTGGACAACTACGGTGACCTGATTGAGTTTGTGGGCTTGTGCGACATCAACCCTGGACGGGTAGAAGCCGCCAAAAAGCACATCGGCGCCACTTGCCCAACCTACACCGATTTTGAAGAGATGATGCGTGCCCAAAAACCGGATGTGCTCATCGTCACCACGGTGGATGCCACCCACCACGAGTTCATCATCAAGGGTTTGGAAATGGGTTCCGACGTGATCTCTGAAAAACCCATGACCACCGATGAAATCAAATGCCAGGCCATTCTGGATGCGGAGCGTCGCACGGGTCGTAAAGTCACCATCGGTTTCAATTACCGCTACGGCCCGCACATGACCAAAATCAAGGAGCTCTTGATGCAGGATCGGGTGGGTAAATTGGTTTCGGTGGATTTCAACTGGTTCCTCAACGTATACCACGGCTCGGATTACTTCCGCCGCTGGCACGGCATCAAATCGCGGAGTGGCTCGTTGTGGGTGCACAAGGCTACGCACCATTTTGACTTGTTGAACTGGTGGATCAACTCAGAACCTGTCGCAGTCACCGCCTTTGGCAGTCTGGATCACTACGGTGCCAACAATTCCTTCCGGGGCATCAAGTGCCGCTCCTGTAAGCACAAAGACAAGTGCAAGTTTTACTACGACGTCACCAAAGACAAATACTACACGGCCCTGTACACCGACAACGAAGCGCACGACGGCTACTTCCGCGACGGCTGTGTATGGCGCTCCGAAATCGACATTTACGACAAAATGTCGGCGCAAATTCAATACGCCAATGGGGTGCTGGTCAACTACTCGCTGACTACCTATTCTCCCTACGAAGGCTGGCGCATTGCCTTCAACGGCTTCAACGGTCGCCTGGATTCCTGGCAAGACATTCCTTACCAACATGGGGTGTTTGAAAGTGTGGATCAGGCCAATCGCCACGCCCAGGAAATGACCCAAAACACCAACGAAGTACCTACCGAATACGAAGAGATCATCGTGATGGACAATTTTGCCCGCAAACACGAATCGGTCAAAGTGCCCAAATTCAAAGGTGGCCACGGCGGCGGCGACAAACGCATGCACGACATGATTTTCCGCGATCCGAATATGGCTGACCCATTTGGCTTGAAGGCGGGGACTCGGGATGGTGCGATGTCTTGCCTGATCGGGATTGCGGCGCGGAAGAGCATTGAGCAAAACCGGAAGGTGAGTATTGCGGAGTTGACGGATTTGAAGCCCTTGGCGGTGCGGGGGAAGGTGTCGTAATGGCATTTTGTTTTGCTTAATGCGTTCAAAAGCGACATGATAGCAGTGCGGTTTCTACTATCATGTCGCTTTTGCACTTCGATTTTCCCAGGAAAGTATCTTACCTTTACCCCCCTAACTTGTTCAACAAAATTACCTACTGCGCATGTCCAAGTCATTTTTCCACTTACCGAGCTTATCCAAGCTTTTCACCACCCTCTCATTACTCCTCATTCTTCCCTTTTTCCTCCATGCACAAGTCAATTCCGCCAAGCCCTGGGCCTACTGGTGGTGGATGGGCAGTGCCGTCAACAAAGCCGACCTCAAAAAAAACCTCGAAGATTTTTCGGCAGCCGGTTTTGGGGGCTTGCACATCATTCCTATATACGGTGTGAAAGGCGAAGAAGCCAATTTTATCCCCTACCTCAGTCCGCAGTGGTTGTCCATGTTGGATTACACCTGTACCGAGGCCAAAAGACTGGGTTTGGGCATCGACATGACCCTGGGCACTGGCTGGCCCTTTGGCGGCGCACAAGTCAAACCACAAGATGCCGCACAAGCCTTTCAGGTGCAAAGCATTGAAGTGAAGGCCAATGAAAAAATCACCCAATTGCCCGCTGTTCCTGAAAAATGGAAGGGTGCCAAACTTGTCGCCGTTTCGGCCTATTCCTACAAGGCTTTTATCAAAAAACTGGACATCAGCAAAGGCATCACCTGGGAACACCCGCAGGAAAGCAATCTTTATGCCCTGTACCAAATGCCCACCGGGCAAAAAGTAAAACGAGCCGCCCCTGGTGCCGAAGGTTGGGTGCTTGACCACTTCAACGCCACGGCCATCAAAACCTACTTTCAAACCTTTGCTCAGGTGTTTGTGGCCAAAAACTACGGCGTACGGGCTTTTTACAACGATTCCTACGAAGTATACGGTGCCAACTGGACCAGCACTTTTGTGCAAAAATTCCAACAACTGCGCGGTTATGACTTGCTGACCCACCTGGATGTGCTGGCGCAGGACACTGCCATCACCGATAGAGAAAAACGGGTGTGGGCCGATTACCATGAGACCATTTCCGACGTCTTGCTGGAAGACTTCACCAAGCCGCTGATGGCCCTAGGCAAGCAGTTTGGCAAAATCGTACGCAACGAAGCGCATGGGGCTCCCGCCAACCTGCTCGATCTCTACGCCGCTTCTGATGTACCCGAAACCGAGTTTTTTGGCAGCAAACCCTACGGCATTCCTGGTTACCGCGTAGACCCTGATTATGAAGTCAAACGTTTTGGCGAACCCGATGCTTTTGTGATCAAGTGGGCCGCCTCGGCAGCGCATGTTGCAGGGCGCAAAATGGTGTCCTGCGAAACCGCCACCTGGCTAGGCAATCACTTCAAAGTAGCGCTCTCGCAAGTCAAACCCATTGTAGACGAGTGTTTGGTATCCGGGGTCAACCATATTTTTTACCACGGCGTACCTTATTCTCCGCCCGCAGCCGAGTTTCCGGGCTGGTTGTTTTATGCCTCCACCAATTTTAACCAACAAAGTCATTTCTGGCCCTTTTTGCCACAATTGAACGCCTACATCGAGCGCAGCCAAAGCCGCTTGCAAGCCGCCAAACCAGACAATGACGTGTTGCTTTATTTCCCTGTTTACGACGTTTGGCATGCCGCCGGGCGCAAAGGAAAGACTCACCCCATGGAGGTTCACTCGATGGTGCACGACATAAAAGACAGTCCGTTTGGGCGAACTTCAGCCTGGATGAGTGCCCAAGGTCTGGCTTTTGATTTTGTTTCTGATCGGCAAATTCAGGGTTTAAAAGTTGAAAATGGCGTCTTGGTTTCCACGGGTGGTGCTCGTTACAAGTCTTTGGTTTTGCCCATAACCGAATACATTTCTCTGGCGACACTCGAAGCTTTGGTTCGACTCAAACAGGCCGGTGCCTCGATACTGTTTGAAGCAAAATTACCCCGTACGGTGAATGGCTGGAACAATTTCGATGAGCGACAAAAAGCCATGCAGGCTTTAATGTCTAATTTTCAAATCACCTTAGTCCGAGATTTGGGGGCAGCCCTGAGCAAGGCTGGTGTGCGTCGGGAATTCCTGGCTGAAAAGGGCTTGTCTTTTATCCGAAAAAAGACCGACAAAGGCACTTTGTACTTCATTAGCAATTTGTCTGGTAGATTTAAAGAAGGCCGAGTTCGTTTGGCGAGTAATGCCAAAATGGTGAAATTATACGACCCCTTAAGCCAACAAATTGGTTGGGAGGGTTTCAGAAACGTGCTCCCGAATGGCATAGAGACCTTTTTGCAACTGGCACCGGGTTCCAGCATCTTCGTCGAAACGCTGGACCGGGTGGACAGTACCCTCACCCGTTGGCCACTGCCTTTTGAAGAAGCCGATGTGAAGGATTTCACCGGGCCCTGGAAAGTGGAGTTTTTGAACGGCAAACCCTTTGTCCCCAAAGGCTATCAAGCCGACACCCTGGCTTCCTGGACCCTCGCCCCAGATACCATGGCGCAGTATTTTAGTGGAATTGCGCGTTATAGTTTCAGCTTTTCCTTGTTCGAATTCCAGGTTGGAAAGCCTGCGCGCTTGGACTTGGGTGATGTGCGGGAAATGGCGAAGGTAAGTATCAATGGCCGCGACCTGGGTCCAGTGTGGAGTTTGCCCTTTGTGCTCAATGTGCCGGAGGGGGTTTTGCAAAAAGAAAATACCATCCAGATTGAAGTGACCAACCTCTCGGCCAATCGGATACGTTACCTGGATCGGCAAAAAACACCCTGGAAAAAATTCTACGACATCAATATTGTGGACATCCGCTATCAGCCTTTTGATGCCTCCAATTGGGCGCCCGTGCCTTCTGGTTTGAAAGGGCCAGTAAAATTAAAGTTTCAAAGTTTGTAAAGCGTTCAACATCATGACAAACACTGAAGAAATCGCTTTTGTACTCTACCTCATCAAAGGCAACGAGGTAGAGTACCAACGCCGGCACGACGAAATCTGGCCGGAGTTATCCGCTGCGATCAAAGAGGCCGGGATTTTGGATTACCAAATCTTTTTGGAACCTCACACTGGGCATCTTTTTGCCTATCAAAAGCGCCGGATTGATCACAGTGTAGATCTGCTGCCGGGTTTGCCTGTCATGCGTGAATGGTGGGATTATATGGCGGATATCATGGAGGTGAATGCGGATAACTCGCCGGTGGTGCAGCCCTTGGAGCGGGTTTTCCGGTTTTTGGCCGAATGAATCTGAGGTGAATCCTAAGGTATCTAAGGTGTCTTAGGTGGTGAATACATTTGCCCTGCTGCGCAGGTTTTTCTTTTTCACCACCTAAGACACCTTAGTTCACCTTAGGGGTCACCTTAGAAATGCAGGCATTAAAATTCTAGCTTGTACTTGTTTTTGCAAGTTGAAGTACACGCTCATACATTTCCCCCCAGCCCGCCCAACCATCTTCGGCGTAAAAAGAGCTGTTGTGCCAAAGCAGGCAAAAAGGGCCACCTACCTGTTTTACTTCCTGGTGCAAATCCTGCAAGCTAGAGTAGGCTTCTTCAGCACTGAAACCCAGGTATTGCTGCAAGGTTACATCCATTGCTATAAAAGGATGTACCATCAAATTGGTGCATGCTTCACGCTCTAGGTCATACCAGGGAAAAGGTACCGCAGTGCCCGCACGGAACCCAGTATCATCGGCGTAACCCATCGAATAATCAGCTTGAATGCCCGCTGCAATCAAGCGGCGGTAAGTTTCCGGCAAGTGCAATTTGAGGAAATGCTGACGGCTATGGGTGATGGTTTGTTGGCTAATTTTTTCCAACCGTTGTTTTTCCATCATCAGCCGCGCGGGCTCAATATTGGACAGGTAGGAAGGGTGAATGCCCAAGGGATAACGTGCTGCCAAATCCCGAATCAGCGCCTGTTGAGCAGGCAAATCAGAGGACGGATTGGTATCGTATTGCGCGGCATCGCCCATGAGCAGAAAAAAACGGGGGCTTAGGCCATTTTTTTCATGCCACTTGTGCAATTGAGGAAATGTATAAAATGGATCAGCCTCGGGATTTTTAATGGCTCTACTGCGATCTTGCCAACGCTGTTTTTTACCCAAAAGCAAATCCTTCAGGCTTCCCCCCCACTGTTTCCACCAGGGCCGATAACAAAAAGCCCAGGGCATGTCCACATCATACGTAGGCGCGAATTGATAAGGCAAGGGCTGATGTACGAAGTCAGGGTATTTTTGCTGCAAAGTTTCTAAAAGTGAATTCAACCAGCGTTGTACCACCGCCATTTGTAAAAAGCCTTCCCGCTTGGCCAAACTTTGTGCCGCACTAAAACGACCATGCTGATCCGCCACAAAAGGCAGGTATTCTTCATAACGACTCAATAGGTAAAAACTACTGGCAAAAGGATCAGCGGGCATATGCCCCGCATTTTTTTCATCAAAACTCAACCAAGGGCAACCTTTGACCCAATTTACCTGTACAGGGTGGTGTTGCAGACTGGTTTGAAACAGCAATGTTTCTGGAACGATCCACAGCTCAGTAGGATCTATCGATACTTTGCTGTAATTTATTTTGGCTCCAGCAGAACTGAGGTAGCTGTTTTTATCGTAAGTAAAGGTATAAGTATGTACAGACAGGTGCTCAAAAAAAACCTTGAGTACGTAGTCCAGGCGTGGTGAAGGATTGGTGCTAAAAATGGTGATCTGCATACGGAAATTTGTCTTTTTTGGAAAAACAGGGTACAAAGTGTATCCCTTTTCTCAAAAAATCGTACATTTAAATCAAGGGTAAGTAAACATTTAGCCCCTGATATGTTTTAAAGTTAATACCATCTTAGCGAATTTAACCTTAAGAAAATGAAAAACATCAACATACGCTACATAAGCCTTGGCATCGCCTTGATTTTGCCCCTACTGGCAAGTGCTCAACAGACACTTTCCCTGGGGCAAAACAACTACCAAAGCCGCAAAGGTGTCGTTTACAACAAAGAATTTGCCTTCAATTTCAAACCACACACCAATGGCATCGCCGCTGGTGTGCAATTTGGCAACATTCGGGCTTACAATCGTACCACCTATTGGGGCATTGAGTTGGGGGAACTCAAACACGTGCGCGAAACCCGCCAAAACAAAAGCAATCAAATTGCCGCGCTGGAAGGCGCTTTCCGGGGCTTTGTTTACGGCAAACAAAATAATTTTTATGCGCTACGCGCTACTTTTGGCGAAAAGCGCTACCTCTCTGAAAAAGCACGCCGCAAAGGTTTGGCGCTGGGCCTGGATTATTCGGCTGGTGCCAGTTTAGGGATTCTCAAACCCTATTATTTGCTGCTGCGCTACGTGCCCGAAGATTTCAACCGCAATTTCCGCAGTGAAAAATATTCTGCCGAGAACGAAAACCGCTTCCTCGACATCAACAGCATTTACGGTGCGGATGGTTTTTCGAAGGGTTTGGGTGAATCCCGTTTCCTACCCGGCGGTCACGCCAAAGTTGCCCTGCATTTTGACTGGGGTGCTTTTGATGAGTTTGTCAAAGCTTTTGAAGTAGGCATCATGGCCGATTTTTACTTTCAAAAGGTACCCATCCTGATTGAGACAGAGACTGCGCCCAATGTAAAAAACCAACCTTTGTTCTTGAATTTGTTCTTGAATGTGCAATTGGGTAAGCGGTCGTAGCCATCAGCTTTGAGCAGTCAGCTATCAGCAGCTAGTTTCCGATTTTGTCAGCTATTTATCACTGAGCTGCAAAATGGTTATCCATTTTTGCCAGCTATTGCTTAGCTTTCAACTTTGTGAAACCAGATAGCTTTAGTATGAAAAATCAACTATGGTATGTGCTCTTGGGCTTCGTGCTCATGACGCCAAAACTATGGTCGCAGGCCTCAGCCGTGCCGACCGATGTGCTCAAACAATTACAAGAAATTGCAGTTGTTGATCAAAAAGTAATGATGCCCATGCGCGATGGCATTCGCCTCGCCACTGATATTTTCCGCCCCAAAGGCGACAAAAAAGTACCCGTCATTTTTTCCAAAACACCCTACAACTTCAATTCCTGGGGTGATGGCGAGCATCGCAATGGCACCTATCAAGCTGCTTTGGAGGCAGTGAAACGGGGCTATGCCTATGTGGTACAAAACGAACGTGGCCGCTACTTCTCGGAAGGTGACTGGGATATCCTCGGGCCACCCACCACCGATGGGTACGACGCAGTAGATTGGCTCTCCAAACAAAGCTGGTGCAATG
The DNA here is from genome assembly GCA_027488855.1 of Saprospiraceae bacterium. Taxonomy (GTDB): domain Bacteria; phylum Bacteroidota; class Bacteroidia; order Chitinophagales; family Saprospiraceae; genus Haliscomenobacter. The sequence continues at coordinate 18,801 of JAIYAV010000294.1, read as the reverse complement.
GCAAGATTGCGCCAATTGGTTGCTCCTCCACTGCTGAATGGCAAATGGCGGTGGTGGGTTTGAACCACCCGGCTTTGACCACCTTTATCCCCCAAAGTTTTGGTGCAGGAGTTGGTCGGGTTGGTAAATTTTATGAACAAGGCAACTGGTACCGTGGTGGAGCCGGGCAAATGTTGTTTACCGCCTGGCTTTTCGGGGTACAAAATGACGTGATCCGCCCGATGTTTCCCAAAGACGCCACTCAGGAGCAATTGATTCGCGCTTCCCGCGCTTTTGACCTTGATCCTGAACGGGCTCGGATCGATTGGAGCAAAGGCCTGGCGCACCTGCCCATCCAGGACATCATCAAAAATGCGAATGGCCCGGTGGGCGTTTACGAAAAAATGATTCGCCGCAAGCCCAATGACCCGGATTGGTACAAAGGTGGGCTTTACCATGACAATATGCCGATTGAGCGCCCGGGATTCTGGTTTGTTTCCTGGTACGATGTATCGAGCAGTCCGAACATTGCACTGTACAACCACGTTCGCGCTACCGCCAAAGACCCCAACGTGCGCAACAATCAGTACCTCGTGATTGCGCCAGTGCTGCACTGTTCTTACAAACGAGCTACGGAAAATACCATCGTAGGTGAGCGCAGCGTAGGTGATGCCCGCCTGAATTACGATGACTTGACTTACGGCTGGTTTGATTATTGGTTGAAAGGGGAGCAAAACGGCATTTTGACCAAAACACCCAAGGTGCAGTATTACACGATGGGCTTGAACAAGTGGCAATCCTCCGAGGTGTGGCCGCCTGCTACTGCGCAGATGACCACCTATTTCCTCAATAGTGGAGGCAGAGCCAATAGTTTGTACGGCGATGGCAAATTGAGTACCACCGCTCCGGCCAAAGATGCCCCCGACGCCTTTGCTTACGATCCGCAAAATCCTGTCCCATCCTACGGTGGCAACGTGTGCTGTACGGGCACCGCCATACAAGGTGGCGCTTTTGACCAGCAAAAAATGGAGACCCGCAACGATATCCTGGTGTATACGACCGAGCCCTTGGCTGAAGGTGTAGAGGTGAGTGGCTTTATTGAAACGACGCTCTACGTTTCTTCTGATGTAAAAGACACGGATTTTACCATCAAATTGATCGACGTTTACCCCGATGGCAAAGCCTACAACCTGGATGAAACCATCCAGCGGGTGCGCTACCGCGAGGGCTACGAGAAGGAGGTGTTTATGGAAAAAGGCAAGGTGTACAAGCTCGAACTGAGCGCCATGTCGACTAGCAACTTTTTCCAAAAAGGGCACCGCATCCGCATCGAAATTTCCAGCAGCAACTTCCCCCGTTTTGACCGGAACATGAATACCGGGGGGAACAATTGGGATGAAGCGGTGGGCGTAGTGGCGCACAACAATGTGCACCATTCGGCGCAATATCCTTCGCAGGTGAGACTGCCGATGGTGAAGAAGTAGCGGAAAATATATTTTTTGGCCACAAAGGCTCAAAGGAACAAGGTGCTGATCAAAAATTGGCAGGATGTTTCTTTGAGCCTTTGTGGCTTTTGATCATAAATGTCCTTAAATTTGAATTAGAAAAATAGAGCTGAATGTCGCATGAAGTAAACGAACCTACCGCCACTTACGCAACAGCAAAACAGACTGAACCAGACCTGATGGTACCAGAAACACTCATCTACGAAATGGTGGATGGCCAGCCCATTTATTATCGAGGCTGGCGCGAGGTATTGAACAATGAAAAAACGATAGAACAAATTATGCCTAGTAGCCTTTTGCAGGCCTATTTGGTAGGAGAAATCTTTGCCATCCTCCATACACAATTGCGCAAACAATACATTTTGACAACCAATGAAATCGGGCTCAAATTTGATAAAAACGACTGGCGTGCTGCGGATATCGCGATTTTCCCCAAAGGCACCCTAACTTCGCTTTACAATAAATATGCCAACGAACGCCCCAGCATCGTAATTGAAGTGGATACCAAAGCTGATGCTGAAAACCTGGCTACTTATTACCGGGATAAAACCAAACACTTACACCAGCATGGAATTCAAAAAGTCATCAGGGTGTACACCGAAACGGAACAAATCATGATTGCTGAGCCGAATAAACATTGGGAGATTTTTGATTGGACGGAGACGGTGGAGGTAGTTGAAGGTGCGGGCTTTAATGTGGGAGAGATTCTTGAGGGGTTTGAGGAGTAGGTCTAAAACATTTTTAATAATCCAATCGAAATCACTAAAAAAAACACGTTAATCTGATTTCCAATGGGTCGTAGCATTCACATTCAAGTAGATAGCCCTGATGATATCTTCGCTGACCACGATTTACATTTTCAATTTGAATTTGGCATAAAAAATGGGCTCAGCAGACAATTTTGTAACCTGATTGATGGCTGGAGTTGGGAGCAGGGGGGCTCACAAATGGATGATATTGGCCAAATTGCGAGGGTTGATGTAAAACCCATCTGGGAAATGGAACATTATCGGCAACTTAATTGGGAGGAACTGGATATCATGCTTGAATTGGCGGAAACAGAAGAAGAGAAAAATCAAATTCTGGGTCGGGAAAAGCAAAATCTTGAAAAATTGACAAATAACCTAGACCGAGTATTGATCACGATCCAGGAACTCATCGATAAGTTCCCCTTGATAGCTAATCAAATTGAGGCGACCGGAAAATGCTCAAAGCAATATTTTTCAATGCCTCCAGCGGGACAGGAAGATAACTCAGAAGACTACTTTTTTGATGACATTGTGAAGTTCAAGGACTTTTTAACATTTGTAAAAACCAAGGGCACTACGACGGTATTTTTCGAATTTAGCTGAAAAGTCAAAATCACTCTTGTTCTTTATTGTTTAAAAACAGAAATTGAAACTTATTCTTTCAGTCACATTTATTAACAATGTAATTAGCAAACTATGCCAGAAATTGAAATTCAGGAATCAATTGTCAATGCACTTCGTAAAATGTCGTTAGTGCAGCAGTATAAATTGTTAGATTTTATCAATGCGATGCAATTGCCATCTTCATCACATCAAAGTAGGGGCATTTTAAAGTTTGCGGGGATATTTGACTCAAATGACACTAAAGAGTTTGAGGAAGCCTTATTAGACTCTTCCCAAATTGATCATAATGAATGGTAAATTTCTTCTGGATACCAATATTGTAATCGCATTATCTAGTTGCTTGTTTTTAATTTTGTTGAAGTGTCAAACTGACCTGGATTCCTCAACTACAGGTACACACAAATCCGGCGCCAAAGCAACAGAAAAGGATTCCATAAATTCAATCAATTACAGGCAAATCCTGCTTACAGATTCCCTATTACACACTAGTGTTAAGCATTATATAGCAGATACTTCCGTAATGATTTTGATGGAAGGAATGGTTCAAAACATTAAAGACTTCAGGTTATTCAGAACTCTAGGAGACATCAATGGAGACAACCGATTGGACTCGGTTTTTTTAGTCCCAGAACTGATCCGAAGCCATGACAACTCTTATGAAGAAGGCATTACACTCGTTTTTTCTGATTCCAAAATTCCTCCTATCAAGGTAAATCAGATGTGTGTCCAATTCCAAAATTTTTTTGTCGTTGGAGATATTGATGAAGATGGCTGGATGGAACTTGGTCAGTATTACTCTTCTTGCGCAAGCAGGTACAAAACTCTCATTTTGTTAAGGTGTGATAAAAAAAGCACCTGGAAAGAGGTAGAATATTGTGCTTATGATACCTATTCCCCGGAACCACACTTCTCTACCCGCATCCGCAAGATTAAAAAAAACCAATACGAGATGACTGAAATTACCGATGATAATTTAGATGACTTTGGGAAATTGAAAAAAATCGTCCGTTACACGATAGCTGATTAATCGAATTTCGCCAAATACCCCTTCACCTTCTCCACAAACAAATCCTGCAACACCTTCGTCACCGTCCCAATATTTCCATCCCCCAATACCAACTCATCAATTTGCCCAATCGCCATTACCCCTTTGATCGTACTCGTAAAAAATGCCTCTTTGGCCTCAGCCAGTTCGCTGACGTGAATGGGACGTTCTTCTACGGTATATCCCGCCTCACGGGCCGCATCGATCACTTGCCGCCGGGTAATGCCCCAGAGGATTTTTTCATCTGCGGTGACAATCCGATCGTCATTTAGCACCAGGAAAAAATTGGAACGCGCCGATTCCCGAATCCATTCACCTTTATCTACATAGATCAGGTCAGAGGCACCCCGTTCTTTTATTGTTTTGAGCATGCGGATGCCCGTGGAGTAGTTGATGGTTTTGACCTCCGGTAGCTCGCGCTGGAATGGATGGGTAATGATTTTGATGCCCTCGGCTGAAAATTCCCAAGCACTAGCTGGCAGGTCGTACATCATGATCAACAAATTGGGACTGACCGGGGTATAGCCATCGGGGGAATAACCTCCCGTGAGCACCAATCGAATGCCCGCTTCCTGCACTTCGTTTGCCGCCAAAAGCGCGTAGATGTGCTGCCTCAGCGTAGCCTTGTCGAAGGGGATTTCCAGGTACAACTCACTTGCCGAGCGGTAAAAACGATTGAGGTAATCGTCCAGAAAAAGGGGATGTCCTTCCCGCGCTAGAAAGTAATCAAAGATACCATACCCCCGCAGGATGCTGAGGTCGGATACGTGCAGGTAAGCGTTTTCAACGGGGGTTTGTTGGCCGTTGATGTTGTAATATTTGATCATGGCTACGAATTTGCCCGACAAAAATCATCAATTTCCCTGATTTTTCTTTGCAAAATCCCGCAATTCTTGCAGTAATCTCGTTAAACTTTTTGGCAAAAGAGCAGAATATGGCAAAATTTTGGGTTTCACCACAAAATAATCTCGATAATTCTCTAGCAATTTCCAAGATTTATTTTTGATAAAAACCAAAAAATCAATATATTCCACTTTATTTTAGTCAGAAAGCAAAATTTTTGGTGATTTTTCTTTTGTTAACCCTGAGCTGGGTTGAACTTTTTTCTTCGCAAGCGAAAATGTGTTAGATTTTGATTTGACGAGGCGCTAAAAGCGGAGTGTAGCATCGCTACATGAGCATTTTTGCAACGAAGTCAAATCAAAATCTAACCATTTGCAGCGCGAAGAAAAAATTCAAACCAGCTCAAAACAAGATAACCATATGAGCTTCGACAGTAAAAACATTCGCAACGTGGTGCTCCTGGGCCATTCTGGCGTCGGGAAAACTACTCTGGCAGAAGCCATGTTGTTTGAGGGAGGCGAGATTAGCCGCCGCGGCAGCGTGGAAGAGGGCAATACGGTATCCGACTATACCGACCTCGAACACGAACGCGGCGGCTCACTCTTCGCTTCGCTTGAACACGTCTCCTGGAAAGATTCCAAAATCAACGTCATCGACACCCCGGGTCTGGATGACTTTGTTGGTGAGGTGGTTTCTTCGCTCCGGGTGGCGACAACCGCAGTCCTGATCCACAACGCCAAAAGTGGCGTAGAAGTAGGTGCAGAACTGCTCTGGGAATACATCGAAACTTTTGACGCACCCGCCATCTTTGTCATCAACCAGGTTGACCACGAAAAAGCTGACTTCGACGCTACTTTGGAACAAGCCATTGCTCGTTTTGGCCACAAAGTAATGCCCTTTCAATATCCCCTCAATCCGGGAGTAGGTTTTAATTCCATCATCGATGCCCTGCGCATGGTGATGTACTACTTCCCCGATGGTGGTGGGAAACCCGAAAAACATCCCATTCCCGATGCCGAAAAAGCGCGGGCAGATGAAATGCACCGCATCATCGTAGAAGCAGCCGCTGAAAACGACGAAACCCTGATGGAACGCTACTTTGAAGAAGGAAACCTGAGTGAAGAAGAATTGGCGCAAGGCTTGCGCATTGCGATTGCCCAGGGCCAGATCATTCCAGTATTTTGTACTTCGGCCAGCCGGGATATGGGCTCAGGTCGGGTGATGGGTTTCATCAACGACGTATGTCCATCGCCCGTAGATCGCAAGCCACTGCCCTTGACGAATGGAAAAATCTTGGCTTGTGATTCCAGCCTTCCTGCTACAGTTTTTGTGTACAAAACCATTTCAGAACCCCGCGTCGGGCTGCTCTCCTACTTCAAAGTCTGTAGTGGCGTACTCAAAGCGGGCGATGAACTCACCAATTTCTCCAATCGCACCATCGAACGTTTTGGCCAGCTCTTTGTCGCCAATGGCAAAGATCGGGTCTCGGTCACTGAACTGAAAGCTGGAGACATTGGGGTAACCGTCAAACTTAAAAATACCCACACCAACAATACCCTCAACGCCAAGGGTGCTGATCACGAAATCGTGCCCATTGCTTTCCCCGAACCACGGGTAACCGTTGCCGTTGAGCAAGCCAATAAAAATGACATGGAAAAACTCATGAAGGCCCTGCACACCATTCATGAGGAAGATCCAACCGCAAGTGTGGAGTTGAGTGCCTCACTCAAACAAACGCTCCTGCATGGCCAGGGTCAGTTGCACCTCGACCTGATCAAACATCGGGTGGAACAAGCCCAGGGCGTAAGCATGAATTTTGTCAAACCCCGCATTTCTTACCGCGAAACCATTACCAAAACCGCCAATGCACAATACCGCCACAAAAAACAAACGGGTGGTGCCGGGCAATTTGGAGAGGTGCACATGCGCATTGATCCCTATTTTGAGGGCATGCCCGATCCTTCCGATTTGAATGTACGCCACCGTGAAGTGGAAGACCTGCCCTGGGGTGGCAAACTGGCCTTCTACTGGTGTGTAGTTGGGGGTTCCATCGATACCAAGTATTCCAGCGCCATCAAAAAAGGCATCATGGCCAAAATGGAAGAAGGACCACTGACGGGCTCACACTGCCAGGACATCCGGGTTTGTGTGTACGACGGCAAAATGCACCCAGTAGATTCCAATGATATGGCCTTTATGCTGGCTGCCACCCATGCCTTCAAGGATGCTTTCCGCGATGCTGCGCCCCAAATCATGGAGCCACTGGTAGACCTGGAAATCCTCTGCCCCGACGAGGTCATGGGCGACATCATGAGCGACCTGCAAACGCGTAGGGCAATGGTGTTGGGCATGGACTCGGATGGTCACTACCAAAAAATCCTGGCCCGGGCACCACAGGCGGAGTTGTACCTGTACTCAAGCACGCTGCGTTCGATCTCCCAAGGTCGGGCCAAGTTCCATCAAAGTTTTGCGGAATACCAGGCGGTGCCTGCCGACATTCAGCAAAAATTGATTGAAGCACACAAACACGAGGAAGTAGAAGCGTAAATTCCGATGTATTTTGTTTAAGAATTTGTCCATCAGGTGGGGCTGCTTCGGTGGCCCCATTTTTGGTTTGATTGGTTTATAGGATGCCAACTAATGGACAAGTTTTAAGGTTTTTTTTTTTTTTTTTTCGACATCATAAACCTGAACAAAATAGATTCCTTTGGGTAAATCGGTGATAGAAATATGATTGGTGCCTTGCTGAATAGCAGGTGCAAACAAAGTTACCCCAAGGGCATTGAAGACCTTGCATTTATAATTCCCTGCGTTTTCAAGATGAAAAATAATAGTACCGTCGCCAGCATGTTGAATGAGCCTTAAGTTTTTCAGTTCCTCTATTTTTTGAGTACTGAGTGGAAAGTTTTGGTAAATATCCCGACAACGGCCCTCATGATTACCAAAAACATATTGGCCCTTTTGATAAAAACAACGAAAAACCACTCCTACGTTGTCAAATATCTGCTCCGGTGCAAAGGTGCCCAACTCAATGTTCCCTATTCCTTCAATAAAGCTACGGACGTAGTACCCGCCTGAGAGAAAGCGAGGGTTGTACACTGATATTTTTCTACGTTTACTGCCATCCAATAACTTAACTGTATCTACTGAATAAACAATGGCAATGGTTTGATAAGTTGGCGACACATCCGGTCGATCATAAGCTATGGATTGCCCAAGCTTTAAATCGAAATTGTAAATGGTATCCTCACTGTTGTTTGAGTTATTCAAACGGTAGACAATTCCTTTTTCTTCCCGATAAAATACTTTACTTGGTTCCACGTGTCGATAGGCTGAATCAACGGTTCGGTACAATTGGTAGTAAAAATGACCATTGACTTCGACAGAATCTTTAAAAAAGGCCGCAAATTCAACACTATAGTACTTGGGTGGTGACAGATCATAAAAATACCAGCGGTTGTCTACACTCACCATTTTTTGGGCTAAAAGAAGTGTTGGAACAAGGAATAGGATGCCACAGAAAAATTGCTTGTTTTTCATGGTTTCTGATTTGAGTAGAGTATGGAAATACCAAGCAAAATTGGGCGTATTTTGTTAAATTTTCCTGTGCTTTTTTATTTGAGGTCTGATTGCTGACAAAAATCCCTCTACTCTTTAAAACTCGCAACAATACCAAACATCGGTATTCCATAACGAGTCAGGTGGGACCTCGACCATTTTCCAAGTCCATTTGCTTCATAGATCATTTCTGTCTTTTCTTTTTGCCATACCGCAATAGAAGGGGAAAGAAAATCTGGCCAATCCTTGTCCTTACTCGGAGCTTTTTGTCCAGTCTTAAAACGATGAAAGGTTCCTTTTGAATCCGAATAGCCCAGTACATCATACCCCACAAAAACACCTTCCATAGGGAAAGGGGCTTCATCCCAGGGAATTGCCAATATCAAAGATTGCTGATTGTTTCGAATATCTACCGGAGTTATTGATTCTAAAATATCTTCGCCTGGCCTGCCTTCATTATTCTGATAAACCCTCAACAGGATGCGATAACTTGATGCAATTTTGCTTGGTGAGGCCTGGAATCGGATCCTTACTGAAGTGATCCAACCTAGTTTTGTGGCTGAATTATGGATTAGCAAAGCAAATCGATTGCACACATTTGTCATTGCGCTGGCTGTTGGGAACCCTCTAAAGCGTTTGAAATAGCCAAATTCCTTTGCCACAACTTTAGCCCCCTTACTCGAAACCGTCACATCCGGCAAATTGACTACACTTGGAATCAACATAACCATCTTACTTCCCAAAGCTTGTTTCAGACTCATTTTTCCCAAAGAAAACCCAACTGCGCTAAACAGTACCGTATCTACCGTCTGGCTAAATTCAAAGGCAAAACGCCCCTTTTCATCCGCATAACTCCCCTCCTTGTTGTCTTTCGAAAAAACCGCCGCATAAGGAATAGCTTCCTGCGTTTGGGCATTGACGATTTTCAGGTTAATGGTTTGAGCATTAAGGGTAATGACGGAAATGACCATTACCGAGAGTAAAGTTCTGAGTTTCATTTCACAAGGATTTTTTTTCAAAACGCGAAAAAAACTTTTGTCTTGTCCAAGCCAAAAACCTTTTTCCCCCTCACCTGTTCTACATCCATTGAACCACAAAAAGATTAAACCAATGCGTCCTCGATTCCTTTTTGCCATTTTGCTGAGCATTCCGGCCTGGGTATCCAGTTGCTTCAATGCCAACAAAGTTGTTTCATCTTCCAGTTCTACTGATGCTACTCCTAAACTTATGTCTTCAGCCACTTCTTTCCACAATTTAAGTGCCACTACCCTGGATGGACAAACCGTCTCCATGGCCCAATACAAGGGTAAAAAAATCATCGTTTTGAATGTCGCTTCAAAATGCGGATATACCCCCCAATACGCCGATTGGCAGGCATTCTACGACAAGAACAAAGACAACGTAGTCGTGCTGGGTTTCCCTTGCAACCAATTTATGGGTCAAGAACCGGGCACGGCGAACGATATCCAGGAGTTTTGCCAAAAAAACTACGGCGTGACCTTCCAGATGTTCGAAAAAGTAGACGTCAAAGGTGACAATCAAAGCCCATTGTACAAATGGCTCACCGACCCTAGTCAAAACGGTTGGAACAGCGATGTACCCTCTTGGAATTTTTGCAAGTACCTCATCGACGAAAACGGCAAACTTACCCATTTCTTCGCTTCTGGGGTAACACCTGAGAGTGCTGATTTTAAGAAGGCAATGGATTAGTAGTTGAGGAGTTGAGAGGTTGAGGAGTTGAGCTACCGCAGCGATTTTGACAATGTCGATGTCTAAGTCGCTGCGCTAGCCTCAACTCCTCAACCCCTTCTATAACTTTTCCATCCACCCAATCGTTTATAGGGAAAAAGGACTGTAATGAAACTATTGCTTTTTTTCCTATTCTCTGCTCCTCTATTCGCCCCACACCCTATTCACCTTACGGTAATGGAGATTTACAGTGCTGAAAAAAGCAAAAATCTGGAATGCTCGGTCACCCTGTTTGCAGATGATTTTGCGCGGGCCATTCAATACGAGACCTACGCGCCACAAATCCAAAGTGGCAAACTCAAAACTGATGATCTGATCATCAAATACCTGCGCAGCAAATTACAACTCAAAGTCAATGGTAAAAATGGCAACTTCAGTCTGCAAAGGACTGAAAACACCCACGAAACCATCACCTGTTATTTAAAACTCAATGCCGTAGCCGCTGAAACCCAAAAAATTGAAATCGCCAGTAAACTCATGCTGGAATTGTTCAATGATCAGCGCAACCTGGTAAAAATTCGCATTCCCGGGAAAAAAGAAGGCGCTCTCAGCCTCGACAAATCCAAAACAAGTGCCGTAGCCGCTTTAATCGCAGACTGATTATTGTCAATCCAGTTGGAGACTTTTGACAAGGCAAATCACTCGAAATGACTGCAATTTTGTTGGCGTAAACAACCGACTAATAGAATAAAACCAGCAGTCATGAAAAAGACATTGGTTCTCGCCATCCTCCTCAGCGCCGCTTTCGCACTCCAAGCGCAGTCTCCCATTGGCACTCAATTCAAGAGCAAAGAGGCTGTAATCATGTATTTGGTTGAACAAGAAAAACTGGCCCGCGACTTCTATAGTTCGCTGGACACCGTGTGGGTTACCGACATTTTCAACCGGGTAGCCAATGAAGAATATGAACACGTAGGCAAATTGAGTGCAGTCGCCGCCGAACTGATGATTAGTGTACCCAACCATTTCAACGAATATCCCACGGGGCAATTCACCGACAGCACGTTGCGCCATCTGTATACCGAGCTGATGATTGCCGCTAATTTTTCACTGGAAGATGCCTACCGCACCTGTGCCAATCTGGAAGAACGTAAAATGTACGACCTGATGATGGCCCTCAAAGAGCCCAACTTTGAATTGGAAAACCTCACTTATAAAGCATTGTTGATCGGCAGTGAAGACAATTTCAAAGTCTTCATCCGAGCCCTGAGTGAAATGGAAAGCAGCTATGCTCCCGTCATACTAACCCCTAGTGAATTCGAAGCCTTAACCAAATATATTTTAGCCAACGATGGTTGGCAAAGTTTCAATTCCAGTGCCAAAAGCCAAAATCGGATCGGCTTATTTTGAGGGTTGTTTTGAAAGCATTAAATTTTTTCATTGCCTTTCCTGATAAATTTACTGACTTTTGTGCAATCTTTGCTCCGCGCTGGGGTTATCTTTAGCGCGGAGTATTTTACTTAACGAAACATGAGAATTTACCTGAGTAGATTTATGCTTGCTTTTTACCTGCTGTTGGCGCTGGCGCCACAGTGGTTAGAAGAGTTTGCTAAATTTCCAGCACTCATGGCTCATTATCAAGACCATCTTCAGGAAAATCCGGCCACTACCTTAAGCGAATTCCTGAGCCAGCACTACGGTAAAGATTACGCTGAACACCGCAATCAACACGATCACTCCAAGCTACCCGGCAAAGCCAAGCACCACGATTCGTGCATGCATATGAATGTAACCGGGGACTCCGTTTTGCCACTTCATGCAGACTTAATCGTACCACCACACAATTGGGAAGAGCCTAAAAACTCTTCAGTTTTTCAACACGATCAAAATCCAGGCGCTGCTCACCTCTCCTGCATCTGGCAACCACCCCGAGCTTAATCTCCGTTGCTAAATGACTATCATCTAGTCATTGCCCATGTACATTGGGCTCGTTTTCCATCTATTCTATTTTTCTGTAAATCAACAGTCTATGTTGACACGAATCATTCATTTTTCCATCCATAACAAGTTTATGGTGGGACTAGGGACTTTGGTAATGGTCATTGCCGGGATCTATTCCTTTACCCGACTGCCCATCGACGCCATTCCCGATATCACCAACAACCAGGTGCAGGTACTCACCGTATGCCCTACCCTGGCGACGCAAGAAGTCGAGCAGTTTGTAACCGCCACCATCGAAAGTGCGGTAAAATCCATACCAGGCGTAGTGGAGCTCCGCTCCATTTCTCGCTTCGGGCTCAGTGTAATCACCATTGTTTTTGAAGAAGACATCAATGTGTACCTGGCCCGCCAAATGGTGAATGAAAAACTCAAAATGGCGGAGGAAAACATTCCACCAGGGTTTGGTGTACCTGAACTGGCACCTATTTCGACTGGCTTGGGCGAGATTTTGCATTATCGCATCGAACCCAAACCAGGATATGAAAACAAGTTTTCCGCGTCCGATTTGCGTGAAATCCAAGATTGGATTGTCAAAAAACAGTTGACTGGCGTACCGGGAGTGGTAGAAATCAACAGTTTCGGAGGCGACCTGAAACAATACGAAGTAGCGGTACGCCCCGAACGTTTGCGCAGCCTGCAAATTGGCCTGCCCGAAATACTCACAGCCCTCGAAGGTGCCAATGAAAATACTGGCGGGGCTTATGTTGAAAAGCACAGCAGCGTCTATTTCATTCGAGCGCAGGGCTTGGTCAAAAGCCTGGACGACATCGGTCAAATTGTAGTCAAAAACGTCAATGGCCTGCCCGTACGCATTGCGGATGTAGCCGAAGTGCGCTTTGGCAAAGCCCTACGCTACGGCGCAGTAAGCCACAATGGCGAAGGTGAAATTGTGTTGGGCATCGTGATGATGCTCAAGGGCGAAAACGCAGCGAAAGTCATCCAGAGGGTCAAAGCCCGTTTGGAAGAAGTAAAAAAAGGGCTCCCCGAAGGCATTACCATCAGTACTTTTTTGGATCGGGAAAAACTGGTCAACCGCACCATTGCTACCGTAGAGAAAAACCTGATTGAGGGCGCCCTCATCGTCATTTTTGTACTGGTGCTATTGGTCGGTAATTTCCGGGCTGGTCTGATCATCGCTTCGGTGATCCCCTTGTCCATGCTGTTTGCCATTTCCATGATGCAGCTTTTTGGAGTGAGTGCCAACCTGATGTCGTTGGGTGCACTCGACTTTGGTTTGATTGTAGACGGTGCGGTCATCATCGTGGAGTCAACTCTGCATTTTTTACATGTCCGTTTTTTGAGCCAACCGGGAGTTGAACCGGGTACGACTGTGCATCTGAGCAAAGATCAAATGAACGAAAGTGTCTTGGAAGCGGCCAGCCGCATCATGCGCTCTTCCATTTTTGGGGTGGTGATCATTTTGATCGTTTATTTGCCAATTTTGTCTCTGATCGGCATTGAGGGCAAGATGTTCAAACCCATGGCGCAGACGGTGTCTTTCGCCTTGGTTGGTGCGTTGTTGTTGTCTCTGACCTACGTACCGGCTGTTTCCGCCTTGACATTGAGCCGCAAGTTGCATATCCACCACAATTTAGCGGATCGGATCATTTTGGCCATCCAGCGCATTTACATCCCGGTTTTGATGTGGGCTTTACGCTGGCGCAAAACCGTAATTGGCCTCAGTCTGGGTTTGTTGGTGCTCTCCTTGTTGTTGTTTTCCAGAATGGGTGGCGAGTTCATTCCTACATTGGATGAAGGCGACATGATGATGCACGGCTTTTTGCGTCCGGGAACCTCTTTGGACCAAACCTTGGAAAGCCACCGCCTGGCCCAAAACATCATCCTGAAAAACTTCCCGGATGAAGTGGAACAGGTGATTTCCAAAATTGGTAGTGCCGAAATCCCTACCGACCCGATGGCCATCGAAACCGCCGACAACATCATCCTGCTCAAACCCATTGAGGAATGGACCAAAGCCGAAACCAAAGATGAGTTGGTCAGCAAAATCGAAGAGAAAGTGCACGAAATTCCCGGCATGGCCTTCGAATTCACCCAGCCCATCAAGATGCGTTTTGATGAAATGATGACCGGGGTGCGCTCAGATATTGCGGTCAAAATTTTTGGGGAAAACATGGACTCCTTAGCCCACGCAGGGCATCGGGTAGAACAATTGCTCAAAAATATCCCTGGTTTGGCCGACTTAAAAGTAGAACAAGTGGAAGGTTTGCCGCAAATCGTGGTCAACTACCACTACGATAAAATCGCCCGTTACGGCTTGCACATTCGGGATGTCAACGCCACTTTGCGTGCTGCCTTCGCGGGTACTTCTGCCGGAGTCGTTTATGAAGAAGCCCGGCGCTTCGATCTCGTGCTGCGGCTGGATGATCAAAACCGCAGCGATTTGGCGGATGTACGCCAATTGCCCATCAGCACGCCGAATGGCGAATTGATCCCGCTCAGCGAAGTGGCCGACGTAGATTACCGCCTGGGCGCCGCTCAGATCAGTCGGGACAACGCCCAGCGCCGGATTGTAGTGGGCGCCAACGTACGGGGTCGCGACGTAGAAAGTGCATTCCTGGAAGTACAAGCCAAGTTGAATGCCGAGCTCAAACTACCCGCAGGTTATTTCACCACCTATGGCGGTCAATTTGAAAACCTGCAAGCGGCCAAAACTCGGCTTTCCATTGCGGTGCCAGTAGCCCTGGCGCTCATTTTCCTGCTCTTGTTTTTCACGTTCAATTCCATGAAGGAAAGTTTGTTGATTTTCACCGCCATCCCCATGTCGGCGATTGGGGGCGTTTTTGCGCTACTGATTCGCGACATGCCATTTTCGATTTCCGCCGGGGTTGGATTTATTGCCTTATTTGGCGTTGCGGTGTTGAACGGGATTGTGTTGATCACCTACTTCAACCAGTTGGAGAAAGAAGGCATCGAAAGTATTCCTGAGCGGATTCGCTCTGGTGCTATCGCCCGTTTGCGGCCAGTACTCATGACAGCGGCGGTAGCTTCACTCGGCTTTTTACCCATGGCCATCTCGCATGGTGCAGGTGCAGAGGTACAACGCCCCCTGGCTACAGTCGTGATTGGCGGTTTGATCACTTCAACCTTGCTGACCCTGATAGTATTGCCCGTGTTGTATGCCCTGTTTTTCGAGCGCGAACGTTTCATCAAAGTACCGACTTCGGTTGGCATTTTGCTGATTCCGCTGCTGCTGGCTGGAGCTTCGCTTCAGGGACAAAATGCGCTGCGCGAAAACGAAGCCATCACCTTGGCTTTAAAAAACCATCCCGCAGTCCGATCAGCCAGCATTCAGGTGCAGCACCAACAAGTCTTACAAGGTACGGCCAAGATGTACGAGCCTGCGAACTTGTTTCACAACGTCACAGCTGACCCTGATTTGGGATTATTGGGTACTACCACTTTTGGCATCAGCCAAAGTTTCCCCAGTCGCAAGGCCACGCGGGCAAACACCAATTTTTACCAGCAAAAACAAAGTCAGGCCTCCGCAGCATTGGCACATACCGAGCAAGACCTGATCCGGCAAGTGCGCGAAATTTACCAGCACCTGGGGTATTTGGATGCCAAGTCCAGATTGTACCGCTCACTGGATTCTGTGTACACCCGTTTTTCCACCATTGCCGAACAACGCTACAAAGTGGGTGATGCTGCACTAGCCGAAAAATTGGCCGCTCAGGACAAAGCTGCTCAGGTTCGGCTGATCCTTGAAACCATTGATCATGAGTTGAATTTTGATCAGGTGGTTTTAGGTCAATTGTTGGGGTTACCTCAGGCGGTGAGTGCAATTGCTGAACCTTTGCGCAAACAGATTTTCAGTTTGGCTGATACCGCTTTGATCGCTCAGGCCCCTAGTGCCAAAGCGGGGCTCGCCCAAGTGAGCGTGGCCAAAAGCCAGCAACAAATTGAGCAGTCGCGCTTTGCACCCAGTTTTTCTACGGGGGTGTATGGGCAAATTCTGGGCAATGGCTTGATTTACCCCGGTTGGCAATTGGGCATCAACCTACCTCTGGTCAACAAAGCCCGCCACAAAGCAGTAGAGTCGGCAGGACTGAATGTACAAATTGCCGAAGCCAATTTCCAGGATGTATTGCTTCAACAACGCTCAAAAATGGCGCATTTGCTCCACGAGCAAGAGAAATACAACACCCTGATTGAGTACTTTCAAGCGCAAGGCCAGGCCTTGTCTACCGAGCTACTCCGCAATGCCAGCCTGAATTATCAGGAAGGGGAAATTGATTATACCACTTTGTCGCAACAGGTCGAACAGGCCATTGGCATCCAGATGAATTACCTGGAAAACTTGTACGGACTGAGCCTGACCGTGGTGGAATTGAAATTTATTGCTGGGCAGTAGACTTGATAAACTGAAAGTCTAAAATCCTGAATCCTTTTAAATCTTGAAAAAATGAATCGCATCAAATATAGCAGTATCCTCGCTCTGGCCTTATTCACCTTGGCTTGTGGCAAAAAAACAGAACCGACCAGTGAAAGCACCGAGGTCGCAGCAAGCCCTGAAATGAGCAGCAACACGGTCACCCTGACTGCGGAACAGGCCGAACAAGCCGCCATTCAAACCGGAACCTTTACCCTCCGCCCTTTGAGTGACTACCTGGACGTCAATGCGGAGCTGATTTTGGGCAAGGAGAATACCGCTCAAGTTAGCGCATTTACGGAGGGCATCATTAGTGAACTGCGCATTCGGAACAACAGCAACGTCGCCAAAGGTGGCGTGGTAGCAGTTTTGCGCAAACCCGACTTATTGGACTTGCAACAACAATTCCTGGAAAATAAAGACCGCTTGGTATTCCTCGAAACCGAATACCAACGTTACAAGGCATTGAAAGAAAATGATGCCACCGCCACCAAGAATTTTCAAAAAGCCGAAGCGGATTGGCGGGCCGCGCAAACTTCAGGAAAACTCCTGGCTGCCAAATTGCGCCAGTATCAGATCGATCCGGCCAAACTTACCCCCGATAATTTGCGCACTGAACTGCTGATCACCTCACCAGTTGCAGGGGTCGTAACGCGGGTAGACGCGAGTTTGGGGCAAGCGCTGAACCTGGGAGAGCCCATTTGTGAGGTAAGCAACCTAGCCTATTTGCACCCCGTACTGTATGTTTTTGAAAAAAACCTAAATCAGGTCAAAGCGGGGCAAAAAGTCCAGTTGAAATTTCCAGGAGGCAATGAACAAGTGTTCAACGCCCACGTCGACTACCTCGAACGCAGCGTTGACGCTGAACGCAAAACCGTAAGGGTACACGCCCGTTTTGACAATGCAGGTGCAGCCAGCAACCAACAAATGGCCAAAGGAGGTTTTCTCAATGCCCGCATTGCCTTGGCGGATGCTGGCATGTTGTCCGCACTACCAGAAGAAGCAGTAATTCAGGAACAGGGCGGCTATTTCATTTTTTACCAGGAAAAAAAGGACGCAAAGGAGGTAACTTTTCATAAGGTTCCAGTAAAACGTGGCCCGTCTGGTGACGGCTACGTGGCTGTTGAACCGCTTGAAACCTTGCCACGCGATGCGGCCATTGTACTGAAAGGCGCTTATTATGTTTCCGCTAATGGAGGGGTAAGCGCAGAAGAATAGGTGACGATAGGTATTGGTAGTGGGGCAAAAATAATTGTTCATTTTTCCCAAGCCAAAGGATTAGATAAGACACTTAAAATGAACCGTTTACTTATCTAATCCTTTGGCAAAATGAACACTTATTTTTTTATCGCCCCTTGATGAAGCTTGTTATGGAATTTTTTTTAAACTAAACACAAAGCCATGAAACTGCTTAAAAGGATTGGCCTGCTGCTGCTGATAGTTGCAATTGCCATCCAATTTGTTCCGGTCAACCGCACCAATCCCGCCGTTGATCCCAATCAGGACTACCTCAAAGTAAGCGCTGCACCTGCCGAAGTTGCTCGTTTATTGAAAGCCTCCTGCTACGATTGTCACTCCAATGAAGCGAAGTACCCCTGGTATGCCTATGTTGCACCAGTCTCTTTTTTGCTACAAAACCACATCCAAGAAGGGCGCTCCAAGTTAAATTTTTCAACCTGGGGGAGCAATTCATCAGGTCAAGACCTCGCCGAAGCAGCGGAGGAAATACCCGAAGTCATTGCCGAAGGGGAGATGCCCTTGTGGGATTACAAATTGATGCACCCAGAAGCAAAGCTGAGCGAAGCCGAAAAACGAACCCTGATCGACTGGTTTAATTCGGGAGGAAATAGTGCCAATCAACTTGGCAGTGACAAAAAATACCCTAGCGGAGAAGATGATGACGACTGATTTTTCGTTAATAGATGGGGCAATACATATTGCCTCATCATTTTAACTATTTTTCGGGGGAGAAATTTATACCCTTCAGGCAACTCCCAGGGAAATTTTGCAGTATAGAAAGGAAGGATTCAGTTACATGAGTACAATGCCCTGAATCCTTCCTTACAATGTAAATGTAACATGACGGTGAAAAAACAACTTATTGGCTACCTCGTCCCCAGTTTACTAGGGGTCTTGTTCATTTT
Source organism: Saprospiraceae bacterium (assembly GCA_027488855.1). Lineage (GTDB taxonomy): Bacteria > Bacteroidota > Bacteroidia > Chitinophagales > Saprospiraceae > Haliscomenobacter. The sequence goes on along the minus strand of JAIYAV010000294.1, from coordinate 274 downwards.
TAGTGCTTGTACACAGGAAAAAGTAGTAAACGTCAATCCGGTTTGTTTTGAGAAGGACGTTTTACCCATTTTTATTTCCAACTGTACACAAAGTGGCTGCCACAATAGCCGGGATCGGGAATCGGGAATTGAGCTCACTTCATATGCGACCATCGTTTCCAATGGCGTAAACCCAGGTGACTACAAAAGCAGCAAATTGTATCGGGTATTGGTATCAGTGGGAGAAGAATTGATGCCAAAGAAACCCTACAATCGACTTACCTCGGAACAAATT
>JAIYAV010000229.1 GCA_027488855.1 Saprospiraceae bacterium | reverse complement strand
GATGATTTCAATGCCATTCGGTTGCACGGTGGCTACAATCGCGACATGTCCATAAGGGTTAAAAAGGGTAGGAGAGTAGACCAGCAAATCATTGACTTGTGGTTGAGCTTGACTGGGGTTCTGGTATTGGATCAAGGCTCTCTGGCTGTTGAATGTACCATCGGCCAGGTTGGGGATAAAAAAGTCTTTGGCGTGGCCATAAGTATCTGGCATTTTGTGGCTCAAATGCTCGTAATAATAGCGTTTGACAAATTCTACACATTGGTACTTTAATCCAAAATTGTATTGATCGGGGCCGAGGCTACGGCCAGATACGTGTTTGAAGGAACCGTTGTAGTAGACTTTGACTCCATTTAGGCTGTCGATGGGCGTACCAATGGGTTCGGTATTTCTGGTCATTTTGAATAGCAATGCCAGTAGTAATAAAATGGCCAGCCATTTTTTCATTTTATCCCTTCAATAAGGTTTTATCATACTTCTTAAACCCACTCTCAAAAAATCCATCAAAAGCATCGTGCAAACGCAAATACGCCAGCATATCGTGGTTGAGGATTATCTCGGTATTCTGCAGGTTGTTCGCTACTGCTTTTTTCAGGCTTTCAAAACCCTCTAGCGGTTTTTCCAGCACCGAGTAAGCGCAGGCCATGTGGAAATAAATCTCAGGATCTTCGTCGTTTTCCTTCAGCGCTTTATTGAAGTCTTCCAAAGCCTCATTCAATTGATAAGCCTTGAGTTTTTGAATGCCATCTTGTTTGGCTTTGTTGGTATTTTTTGGCATAAATCCATATCCAACGCGCAGGTCACTGACCACCAGTTTGTCATTGCGGCGCAAATCCAGCATCACTTGCATGTTGGCGTCTACCTTGGTCGTCAGGACGAATTTTACCTTTTTGCCTTTTTCCAGGACGGTGAATGAATGATCGATGCCCCAAACCGAGGATTTTTTGGAAACAACCTGCCCCTTAACAATCACGGTTTCTTCGCCCATCCAGTTGTTGTGGAATTCGATGGTGGTCGCTTCAGAGGTGATTTTTTGGTATTGCATTGGAAGAATTGGAAATGCTTATGAAAGATGTATGCTGTTACAAAAATAGACAAATTCTTAGGTTAAAACCGCATAATTTGTAAGTTTACGACTCATCACTACAAAACCAAATAAGCCAGATTGTATGAAAATTTATACCGTGCTCGGGGCCATGATCTTGTTTGCCCTCAAGCTTTCCACTGCCCACGCGCAGGACACCAAAAAATGGGACGTCAACAATCCGCCTGGCACCTACAAAAACGTTTCCTTCAGCACCAACGAAGGCACCTGGATGAACCTCGATGTTTCGCCCGATGGCAAAGAAATTGCTTTTGACCTCCTGGGTGACATCTACATCCTACCCATCCAGGGCGGCGAAGCGCGCGTATTGCGCCCTGGTCATGCCTTTGAAGTGCAGCCGCGTTTTAGCCCCGACGGCAAAAAAATCCTCTTCACCTCTGATGCTGGTGGCGGCGACAATGCCTGGGTGATGGATCGCGACGGCAAAAACGCCCGCCAAATCACCAAGGAAGACTTCCGCCTGGTCAACAACAGCGTGTGGACTCCCGATGGCGAATACATCATTACCCGTAAACACTTCACCTCCACGCGCTCCCTGGGCGCAGGCGAGTTGTGGATGTACCACCTCAGCGGCGGCAAAGGCATCCAACTCACCCCCCGCAAAAACGACCAGCAAGACCTCAACGAACCCAGTGCTTCGCCCGATGGCCGTTACGTTTATTACAGTGAAGACATTTACCCGGGCGGTTTTTTCCAATACAACAAAGACCCCAACAACCAGATTTTTGCGATCAAACAATTCGATCGGGAAACTGGGAAAATGGAAACCGTTACTGGAGGTGCTGGTGGTGCGGTGCGCCCACAAGTATCACGAGATGGAAAATTACTAGCCTACGTGCGGCGGGTGCGCACCCAATCGGTGTTGTACATCCGCAACCTGGAAACCGGGCGCGAATGGCCGATTTACCACAAGTTGTCCAAAGACCAACAGGAATCCTGGACCATTTTTGGTTGTTATCCCGGTTTCGCCTGGTCGCCCGATGACCAGTCCATCATCGTTTGGGCCAATGGCAAAATCAATAAGGTGGACGTGAATGGCTTCAATCAGTCGGTGGAGATTCCGTTCACTTGTCAGGTCAACCAACGGATATACGATGCAGTTCGTTTCAAACAGGCCCTGAACCCCGCCAACTTTGACGCTAAAGTGATCCGCAACGCGGTGACCGCCCCGAATGGCAAATATGTGGTGTTCAATGCCGTGGGTTACCTGTGGAAAAAAGACCTGCCCTCGGGCACCCCGCAACGGTTGACCAAAGGAAGCGATTTTGAGTTCGAACCAGCTTTTTCGCCCGATGGTAAGTCACTGGTTTTTGTAACCCACAATGACAGTACTTCCGGCACCCTGCAACGCCTGCAATTGGATGGAGGCACGCTCACGAAATTGAGCTCTGAACCAGGCAATTACCGCAATCCGGTCTATTCCAACGATGGCCAAATGCTGGTGTTCCGCAAAGATGGTTCCAGCTCCGCCATGGGGCCAGCCAATACCGCCAAACCTGGTATCTATGTGATGAAAGCCAGCGGCGGCCCCGCTACTTTTGTCAAAGCTCAGGGTGAAGACCCTCGCTTCAACCTCAAAGGTGACCGCCTCTACTACAATGCGGGCAGCATGATGGCCAGTTGCAAACTGGATGGTTCTGACGAGCGCATTCACCTGCGCAGCACTTACGGCAGCCAGTTTACCCTCTCGCCGGATGAAAAATGGATCGCTTTTGTGGATTTGCACAAGGTGTACATTGCCGCTTTTCCCCATTCTGGCACGACCCTTAATCTGGGCAGCAGTACCGCAGATTTTCCGGTCAAACAAGTGGCTAAAGACGCAGGGATCAACCTGCATTGGAGCGCCGATAGCAAGTCCTTGTCCTATACCCTCGGCAACCAATACTTCAACATACCACTGGAAGACCGCTTCGAATTCATTGCGGGCAAACCAGATTCCAGCTTCAAAATGCCGGAAAAAGGCATCGACATTGGTTTAAAAGTGGCCATGGACAAACCTACGGGCCTGATCGCCTTCACCAATGCCCGCATCATCACGATGAAAGGGGAGCAGGTGATTGAAAAAGGGACAGTTTTGGTGGAAGGGAATGTGATTAAAGCGGTGGGAGCAGCATTAGCGGTAACAATCCCCAAGGATGCCAAAGTCATCAATTGCGCTGGTAAAACAATCACGCCAGGACTAATCGACGCCCATGCACACCCAGGCCATTTCAACTCGGGTTTGACCCCACAGAAATACTGGCCTTATTACGTGAACCTGGCTTACGGCGTCACTACCGTACATGACCCTTCGGCGAACACGGAATGGGTTTTTGCGATGAGTGAATTGCAAAAAACGGGTGCGATTGCCGGGCCTCGGGTATTCTCGACAGGGACGATCCTCTACGGCGCCGAAGGCAATTTTAAAGCGGTGGTCAACAACCTGGAGGACGCGCGTAGTGCCATTCGCCGCACCAAAGTATTTGGCGCTTTTTCGGTGAAAAGTTACAACCAGCCGCGCCGGGAACAACGCCAGATGATCCTGCAAGCTGCCCGGGAATTGGAAATGGAAGTGGTACCCGAGGGGGGATCTTTCTTTTACCACAACTTGTCGATGATCCTCGATGGGCACACCACGCTAGAGCACAACCTGCCCATCCACGTGTTGCACAACGACGTGATCCAGCTTTGGAAGCAATCCAATACCGCTTACACGCCGACTTTGATCGTGGCCTATGGCGCAGTCACTGGCGAGTATTACTGGTACCAGCACAGCAACGTTTGGGAAAAACAACGCCTGCTGACGTATACTCCCCGCAGTGTGATCGACACGCGCAGCCGCTACCGCACCATGATCCCTGACGAGGAATACGAAAAAGGGCATATCCTGATCTCCCAACAGTTGAAAAAACTAATGGATGTAGGCGTTAAAGTCAACATGGGCGCACACGGCCAACTCAACGGACTCGGTGCCCACTGGGAAACCTGGATGATGGCCCAAGGCGGCATGAGCAACCACCAGGCACTTAAAACCGCGACGATCAACCCGGCGCTCAGCCTGGGCTTGGACGATCACATCGGCTCCCTGGAAGTAGGCAAATTGGCCGACTTGCTGGTGCTGGATAAAAACCCACTGGAGAGCATCCAAAACACGGAATTCATTCGCTACACCATGGTCAATGGCCGCTTGTACGATGCAGAATCGATGAACGAGGTGGGTAATCAGCCTAAGAAGCGCAGCAAGTTTTTCTGGGAGTTGAATAAAAATGCCCAGTATGAGCCATTGCTGCATGAGGAGACGGAGAGTATTGGACAGTGTTTGTGTGGAAGACATTAAGGAGTGAAAAATGAAAAGTGAAAAGTGAAAAACGAGGGGATAGTTCACTTGTTTTTTGTTTTTCACTTTTTGTTTTTTAGACTTGCTTTCTTGTGTTCTTTTGTTTAATTTTGAAAAAAACTGACTACAATGGGACTTGTACATGCGGATATAGAACTGATTAACGGGGATGATTGGTCCGATCTCAGGAGAAAACGTATCCCAGAAAGCGAGGTGCGACGCATGACAGTCAATATGAATGTTGATTCTGGCGCTTTGATGATGGCGATCAATGAGAACATTCAGGGGCAATTGGGTTTAGAAATAGTGGAAGTGCGCCGGGCTCAATTGGCGGATGGCTCTTTTATTGAATTACCCGTTACGTCACCCATTGAAGTGCGTTTTGCCAATCGGCGTTGTACTACCCAGGCAGTAGTTTTGCCAGGGTCAACTCAGCCTTTGCTGGGCGCGATACCGATGGAAGATATGGATGTGTTGATCCATCCGGCTAAGCAGGAATTGGTGGTGCATCCTGAACATCCGTATTTGGCGCAGTTTGCGATGCGGGGATTTCGCGTTGGGTAAAGTTTTTAAACGAGGGTATCCACAGGCATGAATTTTATAAATTTCTTTCGGCGCAACAAATCAATTCATTCGTATCAAGATTTTTGGCAATGGTTTCAGAAAAAAGCCAATAAGTTTCACCAAGTCATCAAGAACAAGGGTGATTTTGAAAAAGTCTTCTTTGATCCCCTTTCAGATAAACTCAACGAGATAAAAAGTGGCATTTATTACCTCACTGGGATGTACGATGACCACACCGTAGAGCTCATTTTTAGCGCCGATGGAGCATTGGAAAACATGATTTTTGTTGAAGAGCTAGTGGAGGCTGCACCTCAGATTAATGGATGGCTCTTTACCGCTTTGAAACCCGCAACAGAAATTGAGGAATTTAGTATTGAGACAGAAGGTTACACTTTTGATTGCGAAAACCTCTTTTTTTATGCCAATGTAGATGTTGACTATCCAGATGAAATCGATCTAACGGTAATCCACAGCGATTTGAATGAAGAGAATCGTGGGATTATCGTTAATGGAACTCACCTTTTTCTCGATAATTATCTAGGGGAGTGGTATTACGCGGCGGTTATTGATGAAATCAAAGTGGTAGCTAAAACGGAGGCAGAACAAGAACTGATTCCCATCAAAAAGCTTAAAAGTTACTTGATTTGGCGACAAAAGGAATTCATTGAAAAATACGAAGATACTTGGTACACTCATGAGGACACTGATCGCTATAATCTATATGAGGTTCAATTGGAAAATGAAAACATATTGCTGGCACTAATGAACCAGGATTTATTGGAATGGGAAGGTAAAGCCTCACATCCTTGGTTGTTCTGCATTGAAATAAAATACAAGGGACAAAAAAGCGGTGGAATGCCAATTGGTAGAACCCGTAAATTACTCAATGCCATCGAAGATGATTTAATGGAACAACTCAAGCCTTATGAAGGAGTTCTCAACATCGGTAGAGAGACAGGTAATAATATCAGAACCATTTACCTCGCCTGTAAGGATTTTAGGAAACCCTCTAAAATAGTACACGAACTAAAGGAAGGCATGTCTACATTTGAAATGGATTTTGACATTTACAAAGATAAATATTGGAAGACGTTTATTCGGTACACACGAGCATACTGAATTGTTACAAGGCGAAACGATTTGATGTAAATTGGGAACTGGGAGGATTTAGGCACCATTGGTATCTCTTTTTGGCAAAATTTAGAATCCTCATGGATAGACTTGAGGCGATTTGATTATCAAGTAATTGGATAATCTAAAGCATAACGACTAGCGGCAGCGCCGCCAAAACGTCTGTAGCTCAAGGAACGAAGATAGATTTTTAAGGTACGTAGTACCGGAACTATTGCCCTTTGTTCCGGTGCTCTGCACCTTAACAGCATTGCAGGGCCTAAATACTACAGACGTTTTGGCGGCTCTGCCGCTAGTCGTCACGCCTGAGTTTGTAATTTATTGATAATTAATTCATCTCAAGTCTAATACATGAAGCGAATATTAGGCACACTAGTGCTTTCAACTGTTTTATTCAATTTTTTTGCATGAAAATTGGATTTGAAAGGGAAGTGCATTTTTTTCACTTTTCACTTTTCACTTTTCACTTTCTTGATTTATGTCAAGCGCACTCCCCTCCATACCCTCCATCTTTGTGTCATTCAATCACCACACACAAAAATCGAGTGCGATGAAAAACTTATTGAAAGGAGAAGAATTCGCTTTGTTGCTGTTGTTTTCAGTTGTTTATTTTCACTACCTGCAAGGTGGCTGGGGTTTGTACCTGGGGCTATTTTTTTTACCTGACCTGGCTTTTTTCTTGTATTTTATCAACCCTAAGTGGGGCGCGATCGGCTATAATTTTTTGCACCACAAGGGCGTCATGGCGCTGGTAATCCTGCTGGGTTTGTACCTGCAAAACGACCTGCTTACCAAAATTGGTTTAATTTTTATGGCGCACAGCAGTTTTGACCGGGTAGCGGGTTATGGCCTGAAGTACTTCGACAGTTTTGACCACACGCACCTGGGCTGGATTGGGAAAAGTAAAGGCAAAAATGAGACCCAGCAAGAAGCATCATTTTAAAGGCAAGTTCATTTCATGTAAAAGCCGCTCAACCAATTGGGTATATTCCATTGGATTCTGGATCGACACCAGGGGAATATCCTTTCCACCACTGGAAACCCGGATCAAGTAAAAAGGCTCAAACAAAAAACTCTCGTACTGTTTGGAACGGATGTAGCTTGGATCACTAATGATGGTATGTACTTCGGGGAAATCCAAAATGTCTTGATCCAGGCGGATATCTCGGCTTTTGTAAATGCTGATTAGCTTTTGTTCAAAATCAAAAACGACCGTATTGTCCCAGCGCAAGGGGTAATCCGGGAAAAACAAAATGCTGATGGCGATGCAACACAACAAAACCTGGAGGATAGTCGTCACCTTGCCCCAATTAAAAGGTGAAAAGATGGGCTCCCCAAAACTGAGCTTTAGGTAAAAATAGAGCACAACTGCCAGACAAAAGGGCACAACTTTAGACAAAAAGCGCATCCAAAGCCCTTTGGTATCCGAGGTCAACACGATTTGCTTTTTATCCTTCATTGGGGTGGCATTTATTTTATCTCAAAACTCAAGCCGGCGTTTTTCACCAATCGGTCCAAAAGTACATCGCCCATCGCGGTGGACGGGGTCAATAGGCCGTAATTTTTAGGTAACGTAGCTCCATCTTTGGCCAAACACACGGCGCATTCGGCCAGCATTTTGG
>JAIYAV010000406.1 GCA_027488855.1 Saprospiraceae bacterium | reverse complement strand
TTGGATTCGTGCTAATTTTGAAGTAGTCATCGGTTGGTGTGCCTGTACCGTTGTCGTTGCAAGTAGCCAAAGCGCCTGCACCATCTATTGAACAACAATTCACTGTCGCTACCGTCACTACAACATCTTTATAACAACCAGCGGCGCTATTGAACAACCGCACAATATAAGTACCACCGGTATTCGGAATAGTAGTAGACACATTTTGCCCTACACCAGTAAAAGTAGTAGCCGGATAAGCCGGACCATTATAGCTGGCAGCACCTGTAGTACTAATGCCGAAGTTGGTAACCCCTGTAGCTGTAGCAAAGGTGATGATCCCATTATTATTGGCTGTTGCAGCAGCACAAGTCGGTGCTGTTGGTGAGAAAGTCGCGTTTGGTAATGGATTGACGGTAATTTGTAGCTGCCCATAAGGCCTGCAGGAAGCATTCAATCCACAGAGGTCGTCCAATAAGGCGTACACATAATAAGTGCCCGGCGTATTGAATGCAAAGCTACCAGTAAGCGTGCGTGAAGCAACGCTAGCATTCGGACCGGTAGCCGTACCCAAGAGTGTACCACTTGCCGTGTAAGGATCGGCAGGTAATGTACTGAACAACACAAATTTAATGGCAGCACTATTGGTTGAAGCGCTAAATTGGGTGATTGTTTCACCCACACAAAGTGTAGTAGCAGAAGGCGTTTGCAGGTTGTTTAGAACCGGACAAACGCAGGCGCTCGCCAGGTTTTTGCCTGATGCATTCGGGGGAGCCTGAGTCACTACCCCTTCAAAGCGATCCTGCGTCATATTAATTTTGATCAAACAACTGGTACCTGACCCCACAATATAGATGTTCCCGTCAATGGCCGTATCAATGTCCCAAAGTTGCCCCGACAACTGGGTAGGCGGAAGTTTGATGGTATTGATCAAGGTACCATTGGCCTGGTAATGACGCACTTCCTGGTTGGTTGTGACAAAAGCAGGCTGAGGGAGCATATTAATCACATAGAAGGTTCCATCCGGTTTGAACTTCAATCCAGTAAAACCCGTAGCATTGTAAGGCACAACAGTACCCAGGTTAGTCAGGTTGGCGCTGAAGCGCTGTATGATACCATCGTTGTATACGTTAGCAAAACCCGTCCAACCATTGGCTACAAAAACCTCGCCAGTAAGTGGGTTGATGTCCAAGCCCCAGCTATCCGGCGTAGAGGCAGTATTGATGGTGGCACCAGTAGCCAGATTGATCAAACGAACCTGATCGCGGAAGGTGGCGTAGAATTTATCGCCATCAGGGTGCATCACTGCATCCAGCATGGGTGCCGGAATGGTATAGGAGTTGAGTAAGGCATGCGTATTGGCGTCAAAAAACTCCATGTAGGTATTCCAGTCTACACGCCAATAGCTGCGGAAGTACTTGGTATTGTTGTCGTAAAACACAATGGCTTCCGCTTGTTGGGTAGCCGGAGCAGTGGGCGATACAGGGCCTGTTTTAAACGGATCAGGTTGTAGCACATTTCCTGCCTGGCTGATTTTGTGCAAACCATTGTCGGTACTGCTGACGTAGAAAAAGCAATTTTTGCAATTGATCGTATCCATGATGCAATTGCTATTGGGTGAGTTATACACCGTATTTTTTGTACAAGCCAGATCCGAAGAAGTGGCCGTGATGGTATAGGCGCCACCGTTAGTAGGTACAGTAAATACGAGGGTGCCTTGGGTTTGCGCTACCGTAGGCGTAATTGTGGCAGAAGCTGGAGTGGCGCCCGGAACGCTTACATTAATGGTAACGCCAGAAGCTAAACCTGAGAAGCCAACGTTGACCGACAAGTCAACCACGCTGGTTCCACCTGCGGCAGAGCCATTGGAGTCATAACAGTCAGAGGCAGTGTTAGCCAGTGTGATTGAGCAAACCGAACAAACGGCAGGAGCATTCACCGTAACTGGCCCTAATGAACAAGTCCCCGTAGTGGCATCCGTGATCGTTACCTGAGCATTGCCTTGGCTGATTAGGAAGTTACCAAAGGAAGTTGAAGCAGCGCCATAGCTGAATGGCCCATAGTTCGTCGTATTGCCGTTGTGAACGACCTTGACATTGTATTGTGTGCCTACGCCGTTACCGCTTGGATTCGTCGTCAGTTTGAAGTAATCATCCGATGGCGTACTAGTGCCGTTGTCATTGCAAGTCGCCAATGCACCAGCTGAGGTGATGGAACAAGTAGAACAAGGCGCAGGGGCATTTACCGTCACCGGCCCCAAAGAGCAAGTTCCGGTGGTGGCATCGGTGATCGTTACTTGAGCGTTACCGCCACTGATCGGGAAGTTGCCAAAAGAAACCGAGGCCGATCCATAGTTGTAAGGGCCGTAGGTGGTTGTGTTGCCATTGTGGAGTACACTTACATTGTATTGGGTACCTATTCCTGTTCCCGTCGGATTCGTGCTAATTTTGAAATAGTCATCGGTTGGTGTGCCCGTGCCATTGTCGTTGCAAGCCGCTACTGCACCAGCCGAGGTGATGGAGCAAGTTGGCATGCTGAACCCAAAATCCAAGGTATGGTTGTTCTCCCCTTGTCCGCCCGTTGTGAAAGCGATCACGGCATTGCCGCCCGACAGCGCGGCATCGGAGTCGCGCAAGTCGGTCAAGTTGTTGTTGGTAGCAACTGCACCGGAAGCGGCGGTATTTTGACCCGTCAGCGAGAAACCAGTCAGGGCACCCTGTGCGGTAGCCAGGCGGATTTCGTAAGCGCGATTGGCTTCCACCTTATCGTTGTCGCTACCGTAGAAGGTCCAGTTTTCCGACTGGCCAAAGGCGTTGGTGCCCGTTTTGCTGAAGAGGTAGCGTCCGTTGGCGTCGGTGGTGGTTTCAGCCACTTTGGTGTCTACCGAGCCATTGTTGTCGGTATCGGCCCAAAGTTGGAGGGTCAGGCCGCTGATCCCGTTTTCGCCGGGGTCTTGCACCCCGTCCTGGTCGGTATCGTTCCAGACGTAGTTGCCCGCTTCGATGGGCGTGGGGGCAATGATGAATTCAATATCGCCGATACCGTTGCCTTTACCGGTGGTACCCGAAGTAGGCGGATTACCGTCGTCAAGATATAAGCGATATCCACGTACTTTAGAACCATTGACGTCGCTCAATACGATGAAGCCGCCCGAATCCAGTTCATCAATCGGATCGTAAGCCGACAATACCACTTCACGGGTACCGGGACAAATGGCCAGGCCGCCATTGGAGTTCTCGGAGTGAGCGGTGATATTAAACGCATTGTTGCCATAATCCCGCCAGAAAAACTCCCCATTGCCGGGGCCTTGGTTAGAGGAGGGACCACCCGGGCCTTGTTGGCCAGTACCGGTACCTGAACTGGTGTACGGCCCGGCTACCCCGGCGTTTTCCAGTTCAAAAGCCCCTGTAGTCGGGTTGAGGTAAGTACGCAAAATATCGCCACCCGTAACACTAGTAGTCAAATAATTGATATCGGTAGGCCAGGCATTGCGGTGCCCCAACTGGTGCCCGGAGCGATCCATAAAGCCCAAAATCATGGAGCCATCTTCGTCAAATTCAATATCCGATAGAATGGGTTGAGGACGAAATGCATTACCGCCGAAAGTACCATTGCTTTGCATAGAGCCTTCGCTCAAGTTACCCACATACGAAAACACATCCGACCAGTTGTACCACTGATTGGTACCTGCTTCGTTGTAAAAGGCATATCCTTTAGGGTAATTCAAGGGAAAAGTGATCGCCGTAGACCAGCCACCACCCGAACTGCCGTTGAGGTCGTAGCGGTACACAAAAGCAAAAAGCTCGGTATTGGTATTGGTGGTGGTATTGTTTTCGCCAGTACAAACCACGCCCAGGTACAAATCGCCATCGTGGTAGGCCAGGCCGTAGGGTCGCTGCACGCCGTTGGTACAGCCACCGCTGTAGTTCGGGAAATCAGGAATGGTCGAAAAGGAGTACGGCGCACCATTATCCACATCTGCCGTCGGGATTTGGTACACCTTGCGGTCGAAGAGGTTGACGGCAAACAAATAAGCGCCATCGTCAGAAATTTCGATGTCGCCGATGCCCATTTTGCCGATTTGTGCAAAAGCAGCCGCATCCAGTGAGGGGTCACCTTTGGAAGCAGGCAGGCCACGGCCAGCGTTGTTGGGAATGAGGGCTTGGCCGATGTCAATGCCCAAGTCGTTGACTAAGTCAATATAGATACTGGCATTGGGCGAGGGGTTGTTAAGGTTGGTCACGTAAACCGCGCCGCCTTGACCGGCGTTAGTGGGGTTGTTGCGGTCGGGGCCAAATGAGACATGCCGTTTGAGCGTATTCGCTGAAAACACCCGATTGCTAAGGGGGTCTTTGGCCAAGCCATGCAAGTAGCCACCCACTTGGCTGGCCGTAGCCCGGTAGGTGGGCGCTGGTATAGTATTGCTGGCCGTGTAATCCACGCTGATCAGGATACCATCATTGGCGAGATTGTTGCCAGGGGCAAAGGGGTCGCCCGTGACTGCACAAGTAGTAATGATGTCAATATCTCCGGTAGGCGGGCAATATTGTCCATCTGGACTGATGCCAAGATTGACATTGCTGGTGCCATCAAGGACAAACTGTACGGTGGTTCCACCCGCAGCGCCTGGTTCCAAAAATCCTAGGTTGTTGTTCCCAGAAGTAGGCCAGGTAAATTCCAATCGGTATTTCACCCCCGCGCTCAAGCCCGAGAGGGTGTAAGTACCCACGGCAGCCAGGCCTGGCCCGCTTGCATTGGTTGTAGCCGTAGCCGTAGGTGAGGCCAGGGGATCATTGTCGTCGTAAGCGCTTACAATGACTCCACCAATACCAGGATCATTGGTATCGTTGGCTCCATTCGCGTTAAAATCGCGGAATACCCGTCCACTGATTTGAGCAGACACATTGCTGCTTAGTGCAAGTCCGCCCAATAGAAGAAAAATGGGGACAAAAGAATGGGTAAACGAATACAGCTTAGGAAAGCGAAGGTGTGTAAGCGCTTTTTTCATGAGAACAATGATTTGATTTACCGAGCATTACAAATAGGACTCATCCGATCCACGGCGGATCAAGTGAGTTTGGTTGAACGCGATAAAAATTTGGTCGTCTAAAATTGGAGTTGTTGTTCTTTTGAGCAAACGAAGGACAATAACTCGGGGTCAAAATTGAGGCTAATGAGGGGAAGTATTGCCATAAAGTCGATCGGCCTTGGTACATGATCATGTACTAAAGCACAAAAAAAATGTAGCTTAGCCAAGCTGTGTATACAGGTGTACCAATCAGTAGCTAACTTTGCAGCAACAATAAACCTGTAATATTTTTTGGTATGTTGAACATTGTAATTATTGAAGATGATCCACACTATCGGTCCGATTTAGAAGCAACCATACACTTCCAACCCGACTGGCTTTGCGTGTACAGTGCGGGATCGGCAGAACAGTTCAAACAACAATTGCCCAATCGGGCACGGATTGACCTGGCTTTCGTAGACATTGACTTACCGGGCGAATCCGGGGTAGAACTTATACCCTTCATTGTGCGCCAGTCTCCAGAAGCGGAGATTGTGATGTTGACCAATATAGAGGATGGGCAAACCTTATTGCGGGCCTTTCACAAAGGGGCGACAGGGTATTTACTGAAAGATTTTTCGATGTTTCAATTGCCCCAATTTGTACGCACCTTACAAGATGGAGGCGCATTGATCTCCCCGATTATGGCGCGCCACCTCGTTAATTATTTCCAACCTCCCTCCAAACAACAAGGTGAAGTTGAAGCATTGACCCCCAAAGAAGAGCAAGTACTACGCTTGATTTCGGAAGGCAATACCTATGGTGAGGCAGCGGCTATTTTGGATATGACCATTGACGGGATTCGTTTTTACATCAAAAAAATTTACAAGAAATTGGGGGTAAAGAAAAGAGCTGAAGCACTCCGGCTCTGGAAAGAATCCAATTGAGGTGTTGACATAATAAAATAAAAAAGCTCCACTTTGGTTGAAAAGCGGAGCTGGAGATAATACTTCATTGTGCTTTGAATAAACATCAATGAAACCGTTCTAATAAAAAAAGGGGAACTTATTTGATTAAGAAACAGAATTCAACTAAAGTAAGGAACGGGAATAAAAAGATAGCCGCTTACATTGAAGCGGCTTCCCAATGGAACACTGTATGAATGCTAGTTTAGCTAGCATGAAAAAATAAAAAGACCTATCCACCTGTGGTGGCGTAAAAAACATGGACTGCTTGGAATTGGGAAGTAGGAATTTTGGTGCTCAAATGTACAGCGACAGCTGCCAAGGCAAGGCATGTACCACCCACTATAAAAGACATCTTAATGTAGCAAATATGTTTTTTTTCAATGAGGCTTATTTTTTTAGCGCCAAGAACATGATGGTGTAGTAATCTGTACCACTTGGGTTGTGCTTGACTCCCCAAAAACTGAAATTTTTGAGCTGGGAATTTCACAAGTCAATCCAATGAAAACAAAAAAAAGCCATTTGAAGCCATCGGTACAGCTCAATGGGACAACAAACGTCAGTAAAGACAGCGTTCAGGTAGATACAGCCTTCGACATCTACGACTTTCAACAAAAAGTGAAATTGGCAGCAAAAATGAAGGATAAACTCAAACTCAGGCGCAGGCAAGCATTGGTCTTTTCGGAATGGGAGGTCTTGCTTTTTTAATCGTTCATAAGGGGCGATAAAAAAATAAAGCCGAACTTTGAGCTGTTATAACGGGGGGAAATTTAGCCTCTTGATTATTTTTCTAAAAACCAATTGCCAATGCGCCTTCGCAGCAGTATCATCGGCCTGTTTTTGCTTTTTTTTGTCGTTCAGCTTCAGGCACAAAGCGGCCTGGCTGATAGCATCCAACGCATCCATTTGTGGTTGCACCAATATGTCAAAACCAGTGCTGAGGGCAGCTCTTGGCCCGTAATTCCGGGCGAAAGCAGTGGGCGAATCGGTTTGGATTTGTACAGTGGCATCCCTGGCATCGTGCTGTTTTACCTGGAAGCCCATCACGCGACCAATAGGCCTGAATACCTGGAGGAAGCCAAAAATGGAGCCAATTTTTTGCTCGCCCGTTTGCCCGAACAGCTGAGCGAGATGGATGCCCAAGGCAAAACCGGGCTTTTTTCCGGGATTTGTGGGGTAGGTTTTACCCTGCAAGAGGTTTACAAAGCAACGAAGGACAAAAAATACAACGAAGGTTTTCAGCGAGTCCTCAAATTGTTGCTCAATGCCGCCGATACCCGGGGCGAAACGACCCACTGGGGCTACGTCACCGACATCATAGCGGGTAACTCTGGCATTGGTCTTTTTCTACTGTACGCTTACCGGGAAACCAAAAACTTCACCTACCTCGAACTGGCCGCCAATACCTGCAACTGGCTCATCAATGCGGCCCAACGCATCAGTATCGAGCAATGGAAATGGCGCATGTGGCCCGGAGCGGAAAGAACCATGCCCAATTTTTCTCATGGCACTGCCGGGGTTGCGTATTTCGCAGCGGAGGTGTTTGCTATTTTGGAAGAGGGGCGGTACTTGCGGGTGGCGCTAAACGGTGCCCGGTATTTACAAACCTTAAAAAATGCTGAAGGCCTGATTCCTCACCACGAAGAGGGCGACGGAAAACAACTCTTTTATTATGGGTATTGCCACGGCCCGGTGGGGACGGCGCGTTTGTACTACGTGTTGTACAATTCTTACAAAAAAGAACGCAAAACCTGGGAAAAGCCCTGGGAGGCTGCAATAACAACGCTCTTAAAATCGCCCATTCCACAAGAGCGCACGCCAGGTTTTTGGAACAATGTGAGTCAGTGTTGTGGCAATGCGGGGGTAGCCGAATTCTTTTTGACCTTGTACCGCATGGAAGGAAAAAAGAAATACCGCAATTATGCCTGGCTCCATACCCAGGACTTACTCAAACGGTCTACTTCAGATGCCCAGGGCCTGCGCTGGATTCAGGCAGAAAACCGCACTGAGCCCGAAGCACTGGCCGCCCAAACAGGGTACATGCAGGGCGCTGCGGGTATTGGCATCCTGCTTTGTCATTGGTTGGAATTGGAACAAGGTAAAAAACAACTCATCCGCTTGCCGGACGAACCTTACGGGAAGGAAACGAAATAAAATTAAAAGTGGACTGGCTCTTTTTTGAAAACTAGGTTTACAATTCAGGACAGATAATCGCCATTTCAGTGCCCTTTAGCGTCACTTCACCGGGTTTTGTCAAAAATATTGTCACTTCCAGGCAACCTATCCCTATCCGGATTCGTTCTTTATTCGATTTTGGATGGATAAAGAAACCAAATTCTACTGACTGTTGTCTGATCCTGTTAACCCAAATATTTCATCACCTAAACTGTGAAACTGTGGTAATGGCTAAAAAGAGTAAATGGACCGCCGAGGACCGTATCATTGAGTTGATAGCTTGGGAACTCAACATCCCCTCCTCGCACATTAATCCCCACACTGACCTCGTTGACGATTTGTACCTAGATTCGCTTGACAAAGACTTATTGATTGCAAAATTAGAATCTCAATTTGGCGTTTTCCTCAACCAAGAGCAAGCCGCAAAAATTGACACGGTGCGGGATGCTAGTTTTTTCCTGCAGCAAAATGCAGCTTAAAAAGTGAAAAATGAAAAATGAAAAATGAAAAGTGGGTTCTCCATTAGGTTTCCTAACTCCAACTTTTCATTTTTCATTTTTCACTTTTCACTTTTCACTTTTCACTTTTCATTTTTCACTTTTCACTTTTCATTTTTCATTTTTCACTTTTCATTCGCATCTTTCTCCTCAAATTTTCCTTTTTCTCTTTTTCAGTGCAAGGCTTGTCCACTGCGGTAAGCAATGTTGCCCATTTGGCTGACGATACAGGCTCGCGAACCAATGCCAATGCTCGCTTTTGCGGCCTCGGGCTCTTTCCCTTTCACCGCTTCCAGGAAATTTTGTACGTGTAAATCCAGACCAGAAGGGCCTTTTGCTTTTTGGGAAGGCACCGCTTCAATGGCCTTGTTGTGCGGAATGACCTCCCAGTCCTCCCGACTGATGACTAAAGTGCCATTTTCCCCAATAAAAGCAGCGCCTTGGCCACGATTGTAATTGCCAAGGCCGATGCCCATCATGTGCTCCCAGGTCAAGGTGAAGTCACGGAAATTGTAGACGGTCGTGAGGGTATCGGGGGTTTCTTGAGCGTCATCGGGGTAACCGAGTTTGCCACCCGCTGCTAGGATGGTATGGGGCATTTCAGGCTCCATAAATTGCAGCACGGTATCGATCATGTGCACGCCCCAATCGGTCATCACCCCTCCGCCATAGTCCCAATACCAGCGAAAATTGCCATGAAAACGATTGGGATTAAACGGCCGTTTGGGTGCGGGGCCCAACCACAAGTCGTAGTCAACTCCAGCAGGCACCGGGCCGTCCGGGGCTTGGGGAATGCTGGATTTCCAGCCGACATAAGCCCAGGCTTTGGTGCTGCGAACCCCGCCCAATTTACCGGAATCGAGGAATTGACGGGCTTCTTCCAGGTGTGGTTGACTGCGTTGCCATTGCCCGACCTGAATGACCCGACTGGAGCGCGCTGCGGCCAGTTCCATGGTTTGGGCTTCAACGATGGAGTTGCCAATGGGTTTTTCCACGTACACGTCCTTGCCCGCAGATAAGGCATCCAAAAACATCAAACAATGCCAATGATCTGGAGTGCCAATGATCACGAGGTCGACTGCCGGATCGGCCAATAAATCCTGATAGGCTTTGTACAATTTGGGCCCAGGCAAGCCTGCTTTTTCCAAATCTGCTTTACGCCTGCTAAGCACATTACTGTCTACATCGCAGAGGGCCGCACAAAAACATTGGTCGTTTTTCAGGAAAGACTGCAAATCGACAAAGCCCATCCCGTTGCAACCAATCAAGCCCACTCCGATGCGGTCATTGGGGCTGGTTGAACGACGTTGTGCAGCAATGAGTTCAAGCGGCAAGGTGCCGAATAATCCTGTACCGAGAGCAAATTGGCCAGTCTGTTGGATGAATTTTCTCCGCGAATGCTGCATAGCCTATTGAATTTAAATGGTAGTGGGTATTAACGCAACAAAGTCAATGAGCCTCGAACAATTTCCGTTTTGCCAGTGCGTAACTGAGCTTCCGCCATGAACACATACACGCCAATCGGTGCTTTTTCCCCACTGATCAATCCATCCCAACCGCTTTCCGGGGTATTGCTCAGGTCTTTCCCTTCAAAAACCTGGCTTCCCCAGCGGTCAAAAATTCTCAACACATTGATTTTTTCAACTTCCGGAGCGTAATACAAGGTGAAATAGTCATTCTGGTTGTCGCCATTGGGGCTAAAGGCATTGGGGGCATAGATGCGCAGGCGTTTTTCCACCAAAACCATCAGGTTGTCGCGCAATACACAGCCGTTGGCACTTCTTAGCGTCAACTGAAAGACGGTGGTAGTGGTTGGGCGGGCGATGATGCCTGCCGAATCCAGACTTTGAAATCCAGTGCCTGGTTGCCAGGTAATGGAACTGGGGGTGAAATTGATTTGAGGTTTAATCAAAACACTATCGCCTGCAAAAATGCTGCGATCTGGACCAAGATCGAGGCTTAATTCTGAAGAATTGGGCACCCGAATATTGCGGGTAGCAATACAATTGTTGCCATCTCTGATGCGCAAGATCCGATTGCCCGAGGCCAGATCCGAGATGGTGAGCGGGCCGCCAAAAGGGGCGAAAGCTGCTCCATCCAGAGCATAAGCGTAAGGCCCCCCTACACCTGTAATGTTGAGGATGCGCAATTGATTTTTTTGACCAGGACAAACTGCCGTGTCCAAGGCAAATTGAAAGCGCAAAGAATCGGGTTCGGTTAAAGTAACACTCACGGGTGCTGCCCGACAACCCGCACTATCCGTCGCCACTACCTGATACGTTCCTGGCCTAAGGTTGTTGATGCTTTGGGTATTGCTGTTGTTGTTCCAAGCATATCGATAGGGGGCGCTGCCACCTTGTGCCTCTACTGTTGCCGCGCCATCAGCCGCACCAAAACAACTGATGTTGTAAGGACCAAAGTTGGTGGTCGCTCTTGCCGTAGCGGTGGGCTCGCTAATGGTAATGGTGGCGGAACTATTGGGATTGACGGCACAAGAACCAGTAGTTGTTTTTACCGAGAGTAGGGTAAAAGTTGCTGTTTTGGATAAAATAACCGGCAAAACGGTTCCATTGCTCACACTATTAAAAGGAATGGTGTCCCTTCCATTCGTGATGATGAGGTTAAACAAGGTACCTCCACTGAGTTGAAACCGCAAATTGCCCGCACCGCCGCCACAAATGGTGGTGTCACCGCTTAGGCTGCCATTCGGTCGGGGCGAAAAACGCAAATCCACCGAGATGATGCTGTCACAACCAGCAGTAGTGGATAAAAACTCCAGCCCCCTCGGGCGGCTTGCATCATACACCTTTCCATTGACGATCAGTTGTTCACCCTGACACAGGTCGCGCCGAATGAGTGTAGTATCACTTTCCTGGCTTAAAATGTTGACCACTTGATTGATGAGCGCCGGGCAACCATTGCCATCAATGATCGAGGAGAAAAGGATCGTTGCAGCTCCATTCCTTGAGGGGCAAAACACCAGGGAGTCCTGATTGGCATTGGCAACCAGGCCATCAGGCTGAATGGCCCCACCTTCGTTGACAATGAAGCCTAAAATAAAGGGTGCTTTGCCTTGAAAAGAAAGGGGTAGGCGGGTACAAGTTCCCCCACAAAGGGTATCACCCACCGGTACTATCAAGCTGGGAGGATTGGCCAACTGCAGTACGACTGGAATGGCCCGGCTGCGACAGACCCCATCGGTGGTAAGTGCATAGACGGTGGTGGCACCTGAGTTGAATTGATCGGGATTGACGATGGTATCACTTAGGTTTTGGTCGCGGTACCACTGCACGACGAGACCAGTATTGCCCCGAATTTGTCCATCCAATGCAGTCAGCGCAAAGGTCGCCTGAGCATTGCCATTGGTACAAGCCACCACTGGGTCAACGATGGGTTGAATACTCGCCCCGGGGGTAATGGAAACTGTAGTGGGTCGCCCCAAATTGGAATAAATGGGGCAGCCTTTGGCGTCGGTAACCGAGACGATAAAAAAGGTGGTGGTCTCCCCTACCCTTACGGAGATGGAATCATTGTTTTTTGCTTGTGCGACTTGGAATGTATCCAAACCATCACTGTATTCAAGGATAAAAGGCCCCCCCGTGGTCGGCAGAGTCAAACGCAGCACTTCATCAATGGTATCACAGCCTTGGCAAGTGGTGCATTTTAATTCAATACCGCTATTGGCAATCGCAAACCGCAGGGGTATGGGAGGTAAATTGGTGCAGGAGCTGGCCGTCTGCCAATTGGTTGGATTGGCAATCCGTGAAATCCATTCCAATTGAGTGGTTGCAACATTTGTATTGGGGTCAACAAAAGCAATGAAATCGGTCGCATTGCCAGTAGGGGCCATATTGAAGCAGCTGGCTACCTCAGGGTGTAATTTGGAATCTTGCGAGGAGTTGCTATTGAGCCATTGTGTTTTGGTGTTGAAGCCAAACAAAATGCGACCACCAGTATAGGTCGCGTCGTGGTTAAAATTGCCCGCAGTCCCGGTTCCCTGGTTCCAGACGCCACCTTGCATGAAATAAAATTGGTCGCCGCCAGAATTGAGGTTGGCCGCATTAGTGCTCCCCTGAGCACTAAAACTCCAGGTATCATCCGGTAGAATTGCACGGTAAGTTGTACTGCCAACTGGAGGGAACTCAAAAGTGATCACAGTACCTGCCAGGATGGTATTCCCGCTGCGGGTTGCGCGAACAAAACCTTCTGAATTGCCCCAGCGACCAGCAGTCAAACGCTCCCAGCCATTATCCGTAATGTCGATACTGGTACCAGCAGTAATGTCTTTGAAACAAATAAAACTAATGCGGTCAACCGGGGTTCCACTACAAGCAGCGTTGTTGGCGTTGACCTCTATAATGGCCAGGTCGCCAGGCTCCAGGCGGGTTTGGGCTTTGATCCAAAACACTTGTAGACAAACTAGAGCAGTGATTAGGAGTGGCCGTACGGCTAATGGCTTCATGGAATAAGATAGTTTATAGGATTTGGGGAGACTGGAAGTTTTAGGCTGTCTTTTCAACGTTGAACTCGACTTTCAAAGTGTTAAGCTTAGATTAAGTTTATTTTCAGTTTTTTTTTTCCTAAAAAGACTTATCTTTGCGGACACTTTTGACAAAAGTTCTTTAACAATGAACGGGCTCATACCTTTTTCCTTACCAATCAAGGGTTTGCGCAATGGGTTACACGAGTTCCAGTATGAGCTAGGAGCTGAGTTTTTTGCCGAGTTTCCGGAATCGCCGGTGCAAGATGGAAAACTTTCTTTAAAAGTTATACTGGATAAACAACCAACGCTCTTTGTACTCGATTTTGACTTCGCTGGAACCGTCCGTACGGATTGTGACCGCTGCTTAGCCGAAATTGATCTTCCAATTGCCGATCATCAAGCATTGATCGTCAAACTCAGTGAAGAAAACGAAGTGGAAGATGACGAAGTGATTTATATCCATCCTGAATCTTCGGAGTTGAATGTTGGTACGTTTGCCTATGAATTCATCATTCTGGCAATCCCCATGACCCAAACGTACGATTGTGTAGCGGATAATTATCGGCAATGCAACCGGGAAATGCTCGACTTGTTGAGCAAAAACCTAGTCGACAGTACCGATGCCCAGGGCAATCCAGAAGCCGGAGAAAATCCGATTTGGAGTGCGCTCAAAGATTTGAATATTAATAACACTAACGAACGGGATTGATTCCCGATAAATTTTGGAACGATGGCACATCCCAAGAGTAGAGGATCGAAGCAGAGAAAGCATAAGCGTAGAACGCACTTCAAAACGGTTGCGCCAACCGTAGCTACTTGTAAAACCACAGGTGAAAAGCACCTGATGCACCGCGCTTATTTCGACGCGGAAGGTAACATGTTCTACCGCGGCAAGATGTTTATTCAGTCAAAAGAACAAGCACAGGAAGAAGAGCAACAATAAGTCGCTCCACATCCTGACGAGTCCATGGAGACCATAAGAAAATAGCTCCCATCAGTTGATTTGATGTGGGGCTTTTCTTGTATACCCACGGATAAATCCGCGGGGATTTCGATACATCCCAATTTCCCACGGCTAAAGCCATGGGCTGTTTCAGGTGTGCGCTCCCACGGCTAAAGCCATGGGTTGCGTACGGCAACGCACATGACCCGCCACCCCACGGATTCATCCGTGGGAGGCCATCATACAACCCAACCCATGGCTTTAGCCGTGGGCCTCACGGATCAGCCCGTGAGAACACCAACGCCATGAAAAAAATCATCAAAACCGACAAGGCTCCCGATCCCGTTGGCCCCTACAGCCAGGCCATCATCCACAATGACACCCTGTACGCTTCCGGCCAAATTGCCCTGGATCCAGCAACCGGTGTCCTCATCACCGATAGCATTGAGGCAGAAACAACCAGGGTGATGCTGAACATCCAGGCCATTCTGGAAGAAGCGGGGCTTTCGTTCAAAGACATCGTCAAAGCATCGGTTTTTGTCACCGACATCAATAATTTTGCCCGCATCAATGCGGTGTACTCCACCTATTTTGATGAAGCGACTGCGCCTGCCCGGGAGTTGGTTCAAGTTACCGCACTGCCCAGAGGGGGCAACGTAGAAATTTCCATTATTGCCGCTTTCGACTAAGCTTTATACTTCTGCACCATGAGTGATAAAAAACGTGTACTCTCCTGCATCCAGCCTACGGGCGACATGCATTTCGGCAACTATTTTGGAGCCGTGAAGAACTGGGTAGATCTCCAGGAAACCTACGAATGTGTATATGGCGTAGTGGACTACCACGCCATGACCATGCCCTACAATCCGATCAAATTGCGGGAAAATACCTGGGAACTGATCTTCAACCTCATGGCAGTAGGCATTGCGCCCAATAATTTGTTTATCCAGTCCCTGGTTCCTGAACATACCGAGTTGTGCTGGATCTTCAACTGTTTTGCCTCCTATGGGCAATTGTCGCGCATGACCCAGTTCAAGGACAAAAGTGCAAGTTCTTCGGAGGGTGAAGACGGTTTTATCTCCGCTGGTTTGTTGGATTACCCCGTGCTCCAAGCTGCAGACATTTGCATTTACCGCGCCGATTACGTCCCAGTAGGCAAAGACCAGGAACAACACCTGGAATTGGCCCGCAACATTGTCCAACGTTTCAACAATCAGGTGGGCAAAGAGTACCTGATCATGCCGGAGCCACTGTATACCGAATTTACCAAAATCACTTCTACCGCCGACCCCAGCCGCAAAATGAGCAAAAGTGCCGGCGAAAAGCATTACATCAGTTTGTTTGCCGAAAGTGATAAAATCCGCAAGCAGGTGCGCTCAGCGGTAACGGATACGGGTGAAAATACCAGCGGCGAGATGAGCGCAGGGGTAAAAAACTTGTTTGAGTTGCTCAAAGCCTGTGGCAAAATGGAAACCTTTGATACACTCAAAGCTGATTATGACGCGGGTGTTTTGAAGTACGCTCCATTGAAAGAAGCCGTTGCCGAAGCATTGGTAGAAGTTTCCGAAGCCGCACGCAACAAACGCGTCGAACTCAATACCCGCAAAAAGGAAGTGAAGGAAGAGATCAAAACATCTTCTGAACAAATTCGTCGCCGGGCTCAACAAACCTTGAAGGAAGTAAAGGAGTTGGCAGGTCTGATGAACGTCAAATACTAAAGCATATGAAAATCATCTGCATCGGACGCAACTACGCCGAACACGCCAAAGAGCTCAACAACGCAGTACCTGAAGATCCAGTGGTCTTCATGAAGCCTCCCTCAGCACTGTTGGTGGGAGACAAACCTTTTTATTATCCCGAGTTCACCCAGGATTTGCACTACGAGGGGGAAATTGTACTGAAAGTATGCAAAAATGGCCGCCACGTGCAGCCAGAATTTGCCCACGAGTACTACAATGAAATTGCCTTCGGCATCGACTTCACCGCCCGGGACATCCAATCCAAATGTAAGGCCAAAGGTTTGCCTTGGGAGATTGCCAAGGGCTTTGATGGCTCCGCAGTGTTGAGTGACTTTGTGCCAATGGATCAAATTGCTGACCCTAAATCTATCCATTTTGAATTGAAGAAAAACGGGGAAACCGTACAAAAAGGCGACACCGCTGATGTGATTTTTTCTTTTGAAGACATCATTGTGTATGTGTCCAAATTCTTCAAATTGCAAATGGGGGACATCATTTATACGGGTACTCCGGCGGGAGTTGGGCCAGTGAAAGTTGGCGATACTTTGGAGGGTTTTATTGAGTTAACAGGTGGAAGCAAGCAGTTTTTGACTTGTGAGATTAAGTAGAAGGGGTAAGCAAATCGGCACAGATAAATTTTAATCGCGCCACCTATGAGCCTTAAGCAACATTCTTTTGCCTTCCTCCTCAGTCTAAGCTTTTGGAGTACACCATCTGAATCATCGCGCCCCAAAAGCCCGCCCAACATCGTTCTGATTATGGTAGACGACATGGGCTGGAGCGATATTGGTCCCTATGGGGGGGAAATCCCGACCCCCAATCTCGACCGATTGGCAAAAAATGGATTGCGATTCAGGCAATTTTACAACACCGGCCGTTGTTGTCCTACCCGCGCATCTTTGCTCACTGGCCTTTATCCTCATCAGACGGGGGTTGGCCATATGGCCGAAGACCCCGAGAGCCCTGATCAGCATCAATGGGGCACCTATGGTTATCAAGGTTTTCTCAACCGCAATTGTGTCACCCTGGCAGAAGCATTAAAAACCCAGGATTACCATACTTACATGGTGGGCAAGTGGCATGTAGGTATGCATGGTGCAGAAAAAAGACCTCTGCAACGAGGCTTCGATCGGTATTACGGCCATTTGGCTGGTGCTAGCAGCTACTTCAAACCACAAGGGGGGCGCGGCCTTTGGGCCGACAACCAAAAACTGGATCCACCAAACAACCCCAATTATTATACCACCGATGCATTTACGGATCAGGCCCTGCGGTTTTTACAGGAGCAAAAGGACGACAAGCCCTTTTTCCTCTACATGGCCTACAATGCCCCCCATTGGCCTCTACACGCCAAGCCTGCCGACATTGCAAAATTTAAGGACAGTTACCACCAAGGCTGGGATGTTGTCCGCAATAAACGGTTGAGCAAACAGGTGCAAATGGGTTTGATTGACCCGAATTGGGCTTTATCAGCACGTGACAAAAGGGTGCGCCCCTGGAACCAACTTAGCCCTCTTGAACAGGATAGTGTAGCCTATCGAATGGCGGTTTATGCAGCCCAGGTTTATGCGGTAGATGTCAATATCGGTAAACTCTTGCGCCACCTTGAACAAGGTCGACAAATCGACAATACCTTGATTTTGTTCCTATCTGACAATGGTGCCTGTGCTGAAAATTACCACGAACTGGGAAGCCAGCCCTTTCAACGCATCAATAACCCTGACTACAGCGGGAGCGTTTCTTATGGCATCGGATGGGCCAACGCCTCTAATACTCCTTTTTTTGAATACAAAGTCAAACCTTATGAAGGTGGTGTAGCCACCCCCATGATAGCCCACTACCCTCGTTTGATCAAATCACAAAGGGGCAAGTTTAGTGACCAGGTTGCCCACCTGATCGACATCATGCCAACCCTGCTACAATTGAGTGGCACAAGTTACCCAAGTACTTTTCATCAGGGAATGCCTATTCAAAAACTGGAAGGCTTGAGCCTGGTTGACAACCTAAAAACGGGTAAGGTTCAAACCAGACCCTATTTGTTTTGGGAACACCAGGGCTATTGCGCCATTCGCAAAGGCGATTTTAAAGCAGTAAAATCGCTTGAAGATGCCAACTGGCAATTGTATGATCTCAAAAAAGACCGGACCGAACAACAGAATCTGGCGGGGCAATATCCAGTCTTGGTGAAAGAGCTGGATGAAAAATGGAATGAATGGGCGAAGACCCATCATGTATTGCCAAAGCGCAAATAAAACTCTTGATCAAGTTAATCTGCTAATGGTTTTGATTGGCATTTTGGCTATCTATAGTGTTTATGCTTATTAATGCTAATTCATTCTTTGCTGGGTTAAAAAAAAGGGCCGCCTGAAGAAATCTCAGGCGACCGACCGTATGAATCATAATCACTTTCTTGTTGATGAGATTGCTATTGATTTGGCCTAACAGATTGATTTGTGTTGTCGCCAAATTAAGTTTAACCTAAAAAAGGAAGGAACAAAGTCCTTCCCTACAAAATGTATTCTCATGAAAAGAAATATTCGTATGCAGGAGGCCATTTTTTTGATGGCCTCCTGGCTGTAGTCTTGCTTCAAATTACTGCTGTAGTACTACCATCTTCTTGGTATCGGTAAAATCACTAGTCTCCAGAGTATAATACATCACCCCGCTAGCTCCCAGCTCATTCTGCTTAAGCATCACCTGGTTGTTGCCTTTGGTGTAATTGCCTTCTACCCGGTAGATCAATGCTCCTTTTACATCCCGAATCGTCAACACTGCTTTACTTGCTTTGGGCAGGTAAAAACCAATGGCCGTTTCCTCAGAGAATGGGTTGGGGACGTTTTGGCGCAGCGCAGCACGCTCGGCGACTGCTTCGGCTCCAAAGGTCAGTTGGACACCCATTACTTCTTCGGATTGGTTGTAGGCTTCAACATGCGTCAAACGGCTGTTGAGGCTCAGTGCTCTACTGAGGGCGCTGTTGGATTCAGCCTTCAGTTTCAAGGTAAAGAGGATGGACTCACCTTCGGCGCTCCCCGCAGGGGCACCCGCGAGGGGTGCCCGTACGAAGGAGGTCGTTATCATTCCGTTTCTAGTAAATATCCCAAAGTTATCTGCTTTCATCACTCCACTGTAGTCAATGCCTTCGATGGTCGCCAAACTAGGGTCAACACTCAGCGTGAACTGGTAACCCTGAATTTTGGCCAAATCTTTGGCTTTGAATACCACCGTGTAGTTTTGTCCGCTCTGTAGTTGTTGTTCATCCGTGCTGATGAGCATGGCTTTGTCGCCGCGTGTCTCCACCGCTACTGATCCATTCACACTCGCATTGCCATTCACATCGCCCATCTTGATGCC
>JAIYAV010000277.1 GCA_027488855.1 Saprospiraceae bacterium | reverse complement strand
ATCTACGCAGCCAAAAGCGCAAGTTTGAAGCCGAAAATGAGGCCGACAAACGGGATGAATTGAACGAAAACTTGCGCGTACTCCGCCAGGTTTCTAGTGAAGCCAGTGAATTCCTGCGCGTACTGCGCAACATGCGCTACTACCAATTCAGCGATTTTATCGAAAACCACTTGCGGGCTTTCTTTGAATTTGTGGAGGACTCCGCTGAATGGTCCGCTTTTAAAGCCAATGTACCCAACCTGAATTTTCAAGTCGATGGGTCGGCAGAGGTGGAAACTGAAGCTGAACCAATCAGCGTGGAAGCACCAACTGAACCTACAGCAGTCGATACACCCATTGCTGAATTATACCAGGAAACAGAAGTAGTGACCAGCCCAGAGGAGCCTATTCTACCAGTGGAAGAACCAGTCGAAGCGGTAGAAAGCAGCCAAGAGCACCCTGAAACCCAGGAAGAATGGACAGGTGCTGAACTGGCCGAAAACCTGGAAGACCTCGGCGTAGTGATAGCCGAGCATGCTGCCATTGCCAATGAAGAAATTCCGCTGGAAATACCTGCGCTTGAACCAGCCATAGAAGTAAGCGCTGAAGCAAGCATTGATGAAGTGGTTGAGCCAGAAACTGCCGAGGTTGCCGACACCCAAACCGATGCCCCTCTGGATACTCCTGATACTCAGGCACATGAAACGTTAGCAATTGAGGCATCCAGCGCTGAAGAAGACGAGGACGATGATGATGAGGAGGACTACGAGGATGAGGACGATGAAGAAAGCAGTGATAAAGTAAGTGATCTCATTCGTGAGGCTCGAGGTTTGGTCGCTTCCGGCCAGGTTGAACCGGGCATCAATTACATGAAACAAGCCATCAAAACCTACCCTGGCAGTGCCGAATTGCACTACTTCTATGGCTTGATTTTGGCACAAAATACCCGCGATCTCAACGGGGCACTGGAACAACTGGCCCTAGCTACCGAAATTGACCCCGATCACGAAGCCGCTTTTTTCCTGTTGGGCGAATTGGCCGAGCTCCAGGGTGATTTCAACGCGGCCCGCAAACACTACGAGCGGCTGATCGACGTCAACGATGATTTTACGGATGTGTACTATCGCTTGGGCACTGTGCTGCAAGCCGATTTTCCGGAAGAGGTGGAGTACGCGGCCAAATGTTTCAAAAAAGCTGCCAAACGCAACCCCGGCAATGCCGATGCCCATTACCAATACGCCTCTATCCTGGCGGATGTGATGGGAAAAACCGCCAAAGCTGAGGAGTATTTCCTCAAAACGCTGGCCATTCAAAGCAAACATCCTTTTGCCAATTACGACCTGGCGCTGATTTACCATACCGCTGGCGATGCTGCCAAGGCATTGGAATTTTACGAAGCTGCCATTGCGAATAATCCCGAGTTACAAACACCAGAAAATGAAATTGCTTTCCGGGGTTTGAGCACTCCTGTTGAGCCCGTAACAGAGGAGAGCAACGAGGAGGTATCCACTACGATTGAAGAACCAATTGTGGAGGAAGAGCCAACTTCTGTAGAAGAACCTGTTGCAGTGGAAGAACTTCCTGCTGTTGAAGAAATTGCTGCCGTAGCTGAAGCACTCAGTATTCCAGCACTTTCCCCACTGCTTTCCATCGAACACGATACCATCGAGGCCCTGAAGCAAAACATCATGCGCCTGGAAGAACTACTGAAAGCCAAAGCGGCTCAAGTGGAAGCAGCGTTGGTTGAAGCAACCCCAATCGAAGAAGAGCCTGTTGAAAAAGCGCCCGCCAAAACCGCCTTGATTACCGGAGCTACCTCGGGAATTGGGCTGGCTACGGCGCGTACCTTTGCCCAGGCGGGCTGGCGTTTGATCCTGACGGGGCGTCGGGAAGATCGTTTGGAAGCGGTAAAAGCGGAACTGATTGAGGCTGGGGCTGAAGTATTGGGGCTCGTTTTCGACGTGCGCAACTACAACAGTGTAGCTGAAAACATCCAGAATTTACCTGAAGAATGGCGCAGCATCGACCTGTTGATCAACAACGCGGGCAAAGCGAAAGGTTTGTCCGAAATTCAGGAAGGCTCGCTGGAGCATTGGGAAGAGATGATCGATACCAATATTAAAGGCCTGCTCTACCTCACCCGCTGCATCAGCCCGATGATGGTGGCTCAACACAGCGGTCACATCATCAACATTGGTTCGATAGCGGGCAAGGAGCCTTATCCAATGGGAAATGTCTATTGCGCTTCCAAAGCTGCCGTCGATATGTTGACCCGGACCATGCGCCTGGACTTGCACAAATACAACATTCGGGTGAGTCAAATTGCTCCGGGTCATGTGGAAGAAACGGAGTTTGCGCTGGTGCGTTTTGATGGCGATGCAGATCGGGCCAAAATTTACAATGATTTCCAACCACTGACTTCGCAGGATGTGGCCAATACCATTTATTATATGGCTACCCAGCCGAGCCACGTCAATATTCAGGATGTGGTGATTTATGGAACGCAACAGGCAAGTGCGACGGTGATTGATCGTTCGGGGCGGGCGTAAATAAAATTGATTGGAATAAAAATAAAATGGGGTGCGCAGAATTTATCTGCGCACCCCATTTTATTTTTATTCCAATCAATTTTATTTCATGTATTTGTTTTTCACGGCCTCAAAGCTCGGGAATTTCCGAATGTGCCAATCCTCCACAATCGTTCCATCCTTGAACAACAATACCCCAGGATTCGAACGGATAATCGTCTTCAACAAAATGTCATCGGCACGAAGTACCAAGAAGTTGAAGCCCGTTTTTTCTTTAAACGCATCGATCATCGCCGGGTCGTAAGGGCTGGTAATCGCATACACCGTAGCTCCAGCTTCCTTGGCCTTGGTCATTTCTGTGACTAGTTGTTGCCACTTGGTCACATAGTGCTCGTCCCAGGTATACAACTTTTTGGTGATGGTGCGGGTAGCGATCGAGTCAACCACTTTGGTAGAATCTGGTCCCATTTTGTAAACGGTATCCCGTACCGTTTCCGTTTTGGTACCTGACTCCTCACCGTAGAGTTTGTACGCCACCACCATAAAGTGGTAACCCTTGATGCCTTTCCAATCTTCCGTTACACTGCTGCCATCGGGGCCAGTCAGGTCGAAGTCATTGATTTTGGTAATCGGAATGGCGGGTTCAGATTTAACCTGATCAAATTCGTATTTCTCACCAGGATATTTATCCAACTCCTTGAGGAACTGGTCATAAGGCACCTCGATAACCTCCTTGGTCTTTTTATCAGTCAGGCGGTAAGCCAGGATTTTTACATCTTGCAAAGCCTTTTCCTCTGCTTCTTTTTGTTTCACTACATCCACACCTGGTTTGAAGGGGCGGAAGTTGATGGCGGGAATGTCCCAAATGTAGTTATTGAAGCAGTATAAGGTAATCCCCACTACCGTAGCTGCATTCAAAATGCTGCGTGTGGGCATGGTAAACAACTGGTGCATCTTGCGGAAACCCACGATAAAAATGATCGCAGGGATCATCAAAAAGAGGTCTTTGAAGAAAGAAATTTTGGGTTTCAATTTCAAAAAGTCGCCAAAACAACCACAATCGGTTACCTGCATGTTGGTTTCTACAAATGCGCCCCACTTGCTGAAGGCAAAGAAATTCTCTTCAGGAGATACAAAACCAGAGAGGTAAGTGAACCCGGTCAGGAAAGTAAAGAACAATACCAGCAGGAAAAAAGCCCAGGCCGTAAAACGACGACTGGAACCAATGATCAACATGACGCCCAACAGGATTTCAAAAACGATCATAAACACCGAAAAACCATTGACGTACTTGGTCAACATTGGAAACAAGGGGGCCACAAAGGAAAACCAAGTGCCTTCAAAGGTGCTTTCAAATTTGGCAAAATACTGCTCCATCTTGTAGGCAGTGCCCAATGGGTCGATGGCTTTGACAAAGCCGGAGAACACAAAAAGCACCCCACAGAAATGTTGCAAAAAGCTCACCAAAAGGTTGTTCACCTTTTTCAACACAAATTGGGTGATCCCGGTAAAGAGCGCCGCTACAATGGCGACGTAAAGGACGAGGGTAAAAATGGTCATGGTTGTGTGTAGTTGAGGAGTTGAGGAGTTGAGAGGTTGAGAAAGTTGAGGCTACCGCGAGCGAATTGGACAAGGACTTTGTCAAAATCACTCGCGGTAGCCTCAACTTCTCAACTCCTCAACCTCCTCAACTTTTTTAATCAATGCAAATACCGCATAATTCACAATATCCTGATAATTGGCATCCAAACCTTCCGAAATCAAGGTTTGACCCTCGTTTTCTTCGATTTGTTTGATGCGCAACAACTTCATCAGGATCATATCCGTAAAAGAGCTCATGCGCATGTCGCGCCAGGCCTCTCCGTAATCGTGGTTTTTGAGCGCCAATAAATCCCTAATGATTTGGGTCTGCTCGTCGTACAATGTTTCTACTTTGCTGGCTTCCAATTCAAGTCCGGCTGTTTCGTCCAGCTCCAATTGAATCAGCGCCATGATGGCGTAATTGATGATGCCTTGGTATTCAGAATCAATGGAATCGGCAATTTTTTGGGTTTTGGTTTCCTCCAGATTGCGAATACGTTTGGCCTTGATGTACAATTGATCCGTTAGCGAGGTAGGGCGCAAAATCCGCCACGCGGTGCCATAATCACGCGTTTTTTTCAAAAAAATCTCCTTACATTTCGCCATTACGGCATCGTACTGTGCTAAGGTCTTCATTGTACTTGGTGTATGTTTCCGGCACAAAAGTAAACAAATGCAGTAAATTGAAACCATCGATCTATTTACTGTATCTGAGAATCGACGTTTACTTGACATGAATAGTACTGCCTCTGGTAAACACTGATCCCTATTTTGAGCGTTACAAAGATCGGCAGCAGCTTGGAGAATGCCTGTTAATGGCTTGTGAATATTTGACAATAGACTTTATGCGTAGTTGAAATGAGTGATGAGTATTTGACGATTAAGGAGGCGAGTGTAGGTGAATTCAGGGATCGAGGTAGCAAATTTATTGCCTACGCCTTTCCCATATCCTCGGAACAAGACTGGCCACCACACCTGGAGGCCATCCGCAAGGAACATCCCAAGGCTACGCATCATTGTTTTGCCTTTCGGCTGGGATTGGATAAAAACAATTACCGCGCCGGCGATGACGGCGAGCCCAGTGGCACGGCTGGCCGACCTATCCTGGGGCAAATCGATAGCTTTGGCCTCACCAATGTATTCATCGTGGTGGTGCGTTATTTTGGTGGCACCTTACTGGGCACCTCGGGGCTGATCAATGCATACCGACTCTGTGCGGCTGATGCCATTGAAAAAGCAGAAATCATTGAAAAAACGGTGGAAGATTTTTACCGCATCACCTTTGATTACGCCATCATGAGTGACGTGATGAACGCCATCAAAAAACTGGGCCTCCCGATGCTGGATCAAGATTTTGGCGATTTGGGCAAAGTCACGATAGCCATTCCCAAAAGCGAGGTGGCTGACGCCCTCTTTAAACTCAAAGCCTGGGTAGCAGGACTACGCCTGGAAGAAGCCCTGAACCTGGAAAAAGTGCCAGGTTTGGACATTGAACAAATAAAACAATGATGATGAAATACCCGCTGTACACCATTTTATTTCCTTTTGTGCTGATTATTGGCGTGATGATTTTGGTTTCCAATCAAAGTTTGGCCCAATCCCAACAACCCAACTTCAATCTGGAACTTCAAGCCAATGTCAATGAATACCCTAACGATCTCTACAGCGCCATTTGGGGGCATGTGGACAGTAAGGGGCGAGAGTATGCGGTCATTGGTACTCGCATTGGCACGGCCATTTATTTGCTAACAGACCCCAAAAAGCCCAAAAAAGTAGCCTTCATCCCAGGTTCCCGCAGCATTTGGCGTGAGATGAAGTCCTATAAAGATTACGTGTACGTAACCATCGACAATGTACCTGACGGATTGTTGATCATCAACATGAAAAATGCCCCCGACAACATCACCTGGAACCTGATCAAACCGCAGGCGCCAGTTGATCCGCTGATGCCCGGGCTCGTCGAACGTTGCCATACCATTTGGATTGATGAAAATGGGGTGATGTACCTCTCTGGTTGCAATGTCAACCGAGGTGCCGTAGTTATGTACGACCTCAAGGCCAATCCTGAGTCGCCCAAATACCTCGGGGCACTCAAGACGGGCTATTCCCACGACAACTTTGCCCGGGGGGATACCGTCTGGAGTTCAGACATTTACGATGGAAAAGTGAGTATTATAGATGCCAAAAACAAGGCCAATCCGGTGCTTTTGAACAGCATTACCACCACTTCCCGCTTCACCCACAACAGTTGGTTATCCGATAATGGCAAGTACCTGTTCACCACCGACGAGCGCCTCAACGCCAGCATTGACGCTTACGATGTGAGCAACCTCAACAACATCGAATTGCTGGATGTCTTCACTGCAGCAGCTACGAGGGGGCGAGGGGTAGTTCCACACAATACCCATTACTTGAAAGGATTTTTGCCAACGGCCTATTACACCGATGGGGTAAAAATAGTAGATGCCAGCCGCCCAAGCAACCTCGTGGAAGTAGGCAGTTACGATACTTACCCTGGGCCTGATGGCGGATTCTCCGGAGTTTGGGGCATCTATCCTTATTTCCCCAGTGGTTTGTTGATTGCCTCAGACATTCAAACTGGCTTGTGGGTATTCAAACCCAATTATCAAAAAGCCTGCTTTTTAGAAGGCTTGATCACCGACGCCCGCACCAACAAACCGGTGACAGCAGTAGAAGTAAAAATATTGGCGCCGCAAGTGAACCTTGAACAGTCCAAAACTTCGGGTGAATATGCGACCGGTATTGCGCAAAGTGGTACTTACAAGGTGGTGTATTACAAAGAAGGATACCAACCGGATACCATCTCCGTCATTTTTGCCAACGGAAAAGTCAGCATTCAAAATGTAAAGTTGCGCCCCAATGGCTTTACCACTGGCCTGAACGACATCAACCAATTGCCTTTACAGCTGAGCGCTAGCCCCAATCCATTTTATCAGTCTCTGCGCTTGAATTACAATTGGCAAAATGAAGGGCATGCGGCTGTACTCCAAGTATACAACTCCCTTGGTAAGGTCGTCGAAAAGCATCAACTCCTGCCGGGTAATGGCCAGATCCAAATCGGAGAAAACCTGCCCAAAGGTCAATATTGGGTGCAAGTACAAAGTACGGAAGGAAGTAGTAAGGTGGTGAGTGTGGTGAAACAATAAAGTGAAAAGTGAAAAGTGAAAAGTGAAAAGTGAAAAGTGAAAAAAATATACAAAATGGCGTACCCGTTTTTCATTTTTCACTTTTCATTTTTCATTTAATACGTTCCATCCACATTCCCATTGATGTCCCCAAACTTGATACCAATGATGTCAAAAGTGGTGTTTTTATTGACCAAGGCAGGAATGGTATAAATGCCGGAGGCAAGTCCTTTGAAGGGGTCTTTGTCATCCACAAAGTTTTTGGTGGCGGGTACAAAGAGCCAGGTTGGAGAGGGGAACTTATCGTCTAAATTCAAAATCACCTTGCGCATTTGAATCAAGTCAAGTGTGCTGATGCTCCTGGAGTTGTTGACATCAGCCGCAATCATTTGAAAGGGCGTAGACAAGGGTTCCAGATTTAAAATGTGTTTTTGCACTCGAATCATATCCAGGGTCGACAATCCGTTGTCGTACTCATCGGCTTTGCCTGCACCGATTTCATAGGTTTCCCCCATTGGAATATTATCGATGGAAAAATTGCCCAAGTCGTCGGTTAAGGTGGTGATGTTCACTCCACTGGAGCCCAAGATTTGAACCCGCGCATTGGCAATGGCAATGCCCTTTTCCGTTTTCACGGTGCCGCTGATGGTGCCGCCCCCTTTGACGGGGTTTTCGATGCCATCCAGGGTATTAGCGCCGAGATTGCTAGGGTCTAACCATTCTTTTAAGCGGGCATTGGCCTGATCTGATCCATCCCAGGATACGAACAAACGACCAAAATAACCGATCGGCTGATCACAAGTATCTTTACCGCCGTGCAATTGGCCCACTACCCTTTTTTTCTCATTCAGCAATCCACTCCCCGAGGATCCAACTTTGAAGGCACCTTTATCGATGTCCATACGTAGATGGAAATTAGCAGGAGTGGTAACATCATTGTTCCACTTGATGACCGTAGGGTTCACGATGAGTGGCCCTTTATCAATTGAGATTTTTTTGATGTCTCCTTGTGGATGATGGATAAACGCGGCGGAACTCGGAGCTTCCCTTTGACGATCCCAGCCTAAAAAATAAGCTTTGAAGGATTGTGGGATACTGTTGGACAATTCGAGCAAAAGAAAATCGCTCATTTGCCGCCCTGCCAGCAATTTCGCCCCCAAGAGGGTTTGCCATTGTGGTTCTTTGCTGGGGTTCTCACAGGTTTTGCTTTCGTAATTGAAATCAAAACGCCACAGGTCGTAAAGGGGGGTGTAGCCATCCTGACAGTGAAAAGCGGTCAGCAACAAGGGCCGTCCATCCTGCTTGGTATTGTTCATCAAGTTGCCGGTACAAACCCCGGTTCCTTCCTTGACAATCACCACAATGCGACAAACGCCACGTTTTTCAGTCGCATAGTTTGTACCTTCTTCGCAGTTGACGTTGACGTTGCAAGGCGCAGAGGCTCCAAAACCCAACTCAATGCTCAATTTTCCAGCAACGTCAAAATTAGCCGCTTCCAGGTTATCCTGATGGTAAGCATGATCTACCCGAAACAGGTGCAAGCGCCCCTGGCCTTTGAACGCTGGCGGTTCGATGTATTCCAACTGCGCAGATTCCCCGCGCACCAAACCAATGAGGAATTTGCCATTGGCTTGATTGTCCAATCCATTGTAGGTTTGCATCAGTTGCCCGTCGGCGTGGTAAACGTGGAGTAGCGCTCCGGGCGGGATAAAAAACTGGTCAAACAGCAGCATCAAACCGAGTGCTGTTTTGGATTGCACCTTCATGCGCCATACGCTGGTGCCATCAGGATTGCTTTCCCAAGTTCCTGCATTTTCCAAACCCAAATCAACGGATAAGGGTGCTGCGAAGCGATTGCCTGGCTTGAGTCGATCTTCTTTCAGCGTTTTGTTAAGCGAGAAGCGTGGTAGTTTTTCCGTAGAAATTGTTGCCCAACGGGCACTCATGGAGGCATTGTTCAAGCGCTCTTGAGCGGATAGTGCGGTCGTCGTGATCATCAACGCCAGCGCGCTGAACCATACTGCCAAAACCTTGCGTTGCATAGCGATAAAATTAAGTAAACCCTGTAAACTCTTTCTCAAAGGTTTTCCATCATGAATTGTGTGCAGGTCCTAACGCAGTTTATCAAATTTTGTACAGTAAAGGTAGTTAAATAAACAGCTTATACAAAATTTATTGCGGGATAGAAAAGGGGAAATTTGGGAAGGAAGATGGCAAATGAACGTATAGAATAAAGCCGCAGTATCAAAGGGAAGCAAAATCTCGCTATTTTTAGCCCTCATGATACAACCATAATTGCAACGGTCGACTCTTTAACCACAAAACAAAAGGAAACCGAGCCGATGCCCTACACAATCAGTATGACGGAAGCCGACCTCATTCAAGGATGCCTGGAACAGAATCGCCTCGCGCAGAAAACACTGTACGAACGTTACAAAAACGCAATGTACACGGTGGCCTATCGCGTAACGGGTGATTCCGATCTCGCGGAAGATGTACTTCAGGACGCCTTCATTAAGGTTTTTCGGCACCTCAGTGGGTTCCGGCAAGAATCAACCTTGGGGGCCTGGATCAAAACCATTGTGGTACGCACCGCCTTGAGTAAGATCAAAAAAGAGCAACACACTGCCTCACTGGATCAAGTCCCACCCGATATCAGCATCAGTTGGAGCCATCGCCTGGATGCCGAATACCTAGAAAAAGCCATTTTGGCTCTGCCGACTGGCTACCGCACCGTATTCGTCCTCATCGAAGTAGAAGGTTATGGCCACCAGGATGTTGCCGATTTGTTGGGCATCACGGTGGGTACCTCCAAATCACAATTGTTTTATGCCAAAAAACGCCTACGGGAAACCTTGGGTAAATCTGAATAACGATGGA
This sequence comes from Saprospiraceae bacterium, assembly GCA_027488855.1. Taxonomy (GTDB): domain Bacteria; phylum Bacteroidota; class Bacteroidia; order Chitinophagales; family Saprospiraceae; genus Haliscomenobacter. The sequence continues at coordinate 21,439 of JAIYAV010000277.1, read as the reverse complement.
ACATTTGAATGAAAAAAACCTAAAAGACGCTTTGCGGCGCTTGCCTGAACACCGGGCACCAGAATTCATCTGGGACCGCATCGAGCAACACCTCGAGCAGGATGGGTACCTTCATCAGGCCATCGCGGAGTTGCCTACGTATACTGCGCCCGATGCCATTTGGGAGCGCATTGAGGCTGAATTGGCACGCGGTGGCAAAATTCGCCGTATGTCCACTTGGGGTTGGAGTGTAGCGGCAGGAGTGGCCATTGTGGTCACTGCGGCCCTGGGGCTTTACCAATGGAATCAGACCCGCGGCCAAGTCAGCTACGCTTACAGTGAAGAAAAAGTTACGCCCATCAATTCTCCTCGCGATTGGGATGATGCCGAGGCTGATGTACAGGAGGTGCAAACCCTTTTTGCCAATTTCTGCAAATACCAGGCGCAAAACGAGGAAGATTGTGCCCTCGAGAATGAACTGAAAGAACTCAACGCCGCCAAAGCCGAACTCAAGGACGCAATGGCCCGTTATGGTGAAGACGCCGATTTGATCCGCCAACTCAGCGAGCTGGAGCAGGATCGCAGCAGGGTGGTAAAAGCCATGGTCGAAAAAATTCAAACCTCCTAAGAGCTTGTCTAAACCGAAGGTAAAAAATATGCAGTTTATGAAATTCCGTATTTTTCTGAGTCTTGGCTTCTGGAGCATTTTACATTTGGTGATGGCCCAAAGTAACGCAACCCAGCAAGTGGTTACCAAACGCATCGACAAAACTTTCAGTTACCGAGAAGGTTACTCCTTGAATATAGAAGGTGAGCGGGCCGAAGTACGCGTTGAAACCTGGAGCAAACCCGAAATCAAGGTGCAAATCGAGCTCAGTGCCAAACACAGCAAAAAAGAACAGGCCGAAAAAGACCTGGAAAAAATGCGCTACGTCACCAACAAGGAAAAGAATAAAATTTATCTGCGCAACTACCTCGATGTGCCCGAAGGCAGCCCCGAGACACAATCACAAATGAAAGCCATTTACATCATCACGATGCCAGAGGAATGCGACATTTACATCAAAAACAGCTATGGCCTGATCGATGCCAAAGCGTTGAGAAGTAGTGTCAAACTGAATACTCGTTTCAGCCGAATTGGCCTGGACGATATCATGGGAGATATCGACATCAATACCTCTTTTGGAGATCTTTTTGCAGATAACCTAGACGGCAATATCAAAGTTATTTCTCGGCGCTCAGACTTGACCTTCAAACACATGCGAGGCCGCTATGACATCGATGCACAGTACGGCATTCTCAATTTTTTTGCCACTGAACAACTTCGAGATTTCAACCTCAGGGCAGACAAATCAAATGTGTTTATCCATACCCTCCAACCGGGTGCCTTTTCGTATAACCTCAGCGTGCAAAATGGGCGGGTAGACTACCCCAACGAGCTCAAATTCAAACTCCTGGAAATGAAGGACACGGGCATCAAAAAAATCACCTTTAAACCCAACAAGGAATATTATCCCAACGTCACCATAAGTATTACTTTCGGAGACTTGTTCATTGGCAAGTAAAGTGCTACTTTTCATCCGAAAATAGCCTGCTTAACCATTGTACATCACACTATGAAACCTTTCATCATCATCGCCCTGGCATTTGGTTTGTTTTGTTGCAAATCAACCAATACTTCTCATTCCAAGGCGCAAAGCCTGTTCAACGGTAAAGACCTCAGTGGTTGGCACGCCGATGTGCCTGACATGGACAAGAATCCCAATCTCAAAAGCCCCTTTCTGGTACGCAATGGACTGCTGGTGAGTATGGGTACTCCGGGTGGGCACCTCATTACCGATGCCATTCATCAAAATTATCGACTAGAGATAGAATACCGCTTTGCGGGCAAACCCGGTAACTGTGGTGCACTTGTGCACGCCTCTACCCCACGCGCCTTGTACAGCATGTTTCCCAAATCCATCGAAGTGCAAATGATGCACCAAAATGCCGGAGACTTCTGGTGTATTGTAGAAGACATCAGTGTACCCGAAATGGAAAAAAGACGTGGGCCCAAAGAAAAATGGGGCATCACCGAAGGCAAGGAACGCCGTATTGTGAACCTCACCGATGGTTCCGAAAAACCGTTGGGTGAATGGAACAGCATGACCATCGAATGCCTAAGTGCAGAGGTAAAAGTATGGCTCAATGGTGATTTGGTCAATCACGGCTTCAATTCCACTGCCACCAAAGGGCAGATTGCGCTCCAGGCCGAAGGCTCCGAAGTGGAATTCCGCAAGGTTATGTTGACCCCAATTCGCAAAATTTCCCAGTAAAGTGTAGACAAAATAAAAATTACGCTCAATTGAAAATAATTTAGGCTCATTTCCTAAATTTACATCGTAATTCTAAATTTCCTTACTCAAAATTTGCTGCACCTATGGCCATCAATTTACAAAAAGGACAAAAAATTGATATCGGTCTTTCAAAATTAAGTGTTGGTTTAGGATGGAACCCCAATGAAGGAACAGGTCAAGATTTTGATTTGGATGCCTCCGCGTTTATGATCAACGCCAATCGATCCATACCAGAAGAAAATTATTTTGTTTTCTATGGCAACACGGATTCCCCCGATCAGGCCCTGCACCATACGGGCGACGACCCCACAGGAGGCAATAGTGCAGACGGGGATGACGAAACAATCCAAGTTGACCTCAATAGTGTTGACGCCCGAATACAGGAAATACTCTTCGTGGTGACGATCCACGATGCCATCCCACGCAAACAAAACTTTGGACAAGTCAGAAATTCCTACATCCGTATTGTGGATGACCTTACGAACAATGAGGTGGCCAAATACGAATTGGATGAAGATTTTTCCATTGAAACAGGGGTAGAATTTGGGAGGTTGTACCGGAAAGATGGAAAATGGAAATTTGAAGCTTCTGGTATTGGTTATAAGGAAGATTTAGCCTTTTTCTTATCGAAGTATTACACAGGGCAGATCATTAAGTGATCCCATTTTGTACGGTCAAAACAAACTCTAGTGAAACAATTCAAACACTATTCCTTTGATTTGTGGATGACGTTGATTCGATCCAATCCAAACTTCAAACTTGAAAGAGCTAAATTCTTTTTTTCAACCTTTAATTTTTCCAAAAAAACGCTAGAAGAAGTAGAGAAAGAATTTCGCCGCGTTGATTTGATGTGCAATGCCATTAATGAAAAAACAGGTAAAAATATTGACGCTGAGGAGATGTATTTAATGGTCATTTCGGCAATTAACGATAATGACCCAGAGGCTGTAGCAACCGTAAACATTGATGCTTTGTACCTTGAGATGGACGCATTGTTGATGCGCCACCTGCCCGTTCATTACAGCTCGGATACTATAAAAGTGCTCCAATCTCTAAAACAGAGTGAATGTAGTACCATTAGTTTGCTGAGCAATACAGGGTTTATTAAGGGCCAAACTTTGCGTAGAGTACTCCATATCTTAGAATTGGATGCCTTTCTTGATTTTCAATTGTATTCCGATGAAGTCGGATTTTCGAAGCCCAACCCGTTTTTTTTTCAACTCATGTTGGATAAAGTCAAAAAACCGGGAACCAATATCACCCTTGATGACATTATCCACGTCGGAGATAACCCGGTTGCAGATGTCGTTGGTGCTCAACAAATGGGGATACAAAGCCTGCTCATCAACTCTAACCACCTAACCATCAATAAATTACTTAATTAATGATCAAAACTTACGCCCAACACAAAATTGAAAATTACGGCCTAATTAGTTTTAATCCAGATGATTATAGTCGTTTTAAATTTGGTGATAACGAAATAGCGAAAGCTTTTGGAGAAGAGCTGGCCAATGGATTTATCCAAGCCCATTTGTCAAAACATCCCATCCAACAACAAATCGTAGTCGTTTCAAGCCCTTACGCTTTCATCCCCACCGCCACTTTTTGTCTTAAAAATCACTTTGTATCCACTTTGAATCGCTGGTTGGCAGCCCACCAATTCCCAGTTGTACAGGAAGCCAAAATTCATCGCGACATTACTTACAAAGAAGATTACGGCGAATTAAGCGCTGAGGATCGTTTAAAACTCATTGGAAATGATCGCTTCCACATCGATCGATTGTTTTTAAAAGACAAAACCATTCTTTTCCTGGATGACATCAAAATCACGGGCATGCATGAAAGAATGATTTTGCGGATGATCGAAGATTACGCCTTAGACAATGATTATTTCATGATCTATTTTGCTGAATTGGTCAATAAGGACGTTCACCCAAAAATTGAAAATTTCCTCAACTATCATTACGTAAGTAGCATCTCCGACCTAGACGATATTGTTGCAAGCGGATCTTTTGTGTTCAATACCAGAGTAGTTAAATACATCCTCAACTACGATCACGCTCCTTGTTCCTTTTTTTTAAAAAAACAATCCAGCGCCTTTATTAACGAGCTTTATGATCTTGCTTTAGGAAATAGTTACCACACCATTGAGGCTTATCAAACCAATCTCAATTTCATACGCGAACATTTGCTTTCCAATCTACATAAACAACTGCATTATGGCAATTAACCTCCAAAAAGGACAACGTCAAAACATCAATGCCCCAAAGTTCATCATTGGACTGGGTTGGGATACCAATGCCAACAGTACCGGTACCGATTTTGACCTCGATGCCTCTATTTTCATCCTGAATGAAAATAAAAAGCTGGTCGCAGACGAGTATTTCGTATTCTACAACAATCTAAAATCGCCAGATGGTTCGGTAGAGCATACCGGGGATAACCGCACCGGAGACGGCGATGGCGACGATGAACAAATCATTATCGACTTGAGCAAAGTCAATGCCCAAGTTGGTGAAATTTGTATTGTAGTTACGATCCACGACGCAGAGACTCGTCGGCAAAATTTTGGCCAGGTCAGGAATTCATTCATCCGTGTTATTGAGGCCGGTTCCAATACCGAATTGCTGAAGTATGAATTAGAAGAGGATTTTTCTATTGAAACAGCCGTAGAATTCGGACGAATTTACAAACGTGAGGATGTCTGGAAATTCGAAGCAGTTGGAATGGGTATGAAAGGTGGTCTTGAAGACTATATTAACAGATACAGCTAAATCATTTAAACCATGGCAATCAATCTAACAAAAGGTCAAAGAATTGATCTTCGAAAAACGAATGGTGCAACCCTGACCAACTTCTGTGTTGGCGTAAACTGGGGCTCAATTGAGACTAAAGCACTATGGGGACTATCAAAAAAAGTACAAAATGTAGACCTTGACTTGAGCTGTATTCTGCTCAATGCCAATGGAGAACCTTGTGACCACATTTATTCCCCATTGTATCGGGTAGATGTGCTTCAAAAATTTGGTTTGCCTGCTGGCAAATTGATTACGGGTGATGGCGCACTCAAACACTCTGGTGACGACCTGGCCGGTGATCATGGCGGTGACGATGGACTCGACAATGAAATCATTACGGTGGATTTGAATTTGATCAATGCCCAAGTGACTCAAATTTTCTTCTTCGTGAACAATGCTGGAGCTGAGGATTTTGCACAGATTCCTTATGCCAAAATCCGCATGTACGAAGGTACACCTACGCATGTCAAAGAAGTATTCGCTTCTTACAACGTAGCTGCTGAGCCTCAGTTTGCAGGCAGAAAGGCCCTGATCCTCGGCAAGTTGTACAAAAAGGACACTGAGTGGAAGTTCAACGCCATTGGAGACCCAACGGAGGATTCTTTTCTGGGCCAAACCATTCACCGCATTATGCAAAATTACAAATAACAACCCAACCATGCGTAGACTTCCAGTATACCTTTTACTCGATACGTCGGGGTCAATGATGGGTGAGCCCATTGAAGCAGTTAAAAATGGAGTGCAGGTAATGATCAGCAGTTTGCGGCAAAACCCCCAAGCCATTGAAAGCGCTTTCATCAGCATCATAACCTTTGACAGCAGCGCCCAACAATTGCTGCCGCTTACGGATCTGGCTACTTTTCAGATGGTCGATCTAAAAGCAAGTGGAACCACTTCATTGGGAGAGGCACTCAAGCTATTGAGCAACAAACTACAAACTGAAGTACAAAAAACCACTTTAGAAAAAAAAGGAGACTGGAAGCCGCTGGTTTTTATCATGACCGATGGAGTTCCAACGGATGACTGGCAAGCGGGTTTGATTGAATTCAAAAAATGCAAACCAGCATTGACCATTGCCTGCGCAGCCGGTGCTGGTGCCGATGCCAACATTCTGCGTTCTATCACCGACACTGTGATCAGTTTGGACACGGCCGACAGCCACAGCATTTCCCAATTTTTTCAGTGGGTAAGTGCTTCTATCGGCATCAGTTCCAGCAAGGTGGAAGAAAGTGGTCACGAAGTTACGGGGATCAAAGACTTGCCGCCACCTCCATCCGAATTAAACCTAGTTATCTAACTTTTAATCTATCAAAATGGCTGAAATTAAAAACATCGAAGGCCTTAGTATCGACAATGTCCGTGATCTGGTTGATCAAGGTGCAAAATTTGTTATTTTCCAATATTCAATTTCCCTTTTGGTGGTGTCATTCCGACAATCATCTTCAATTTATTTTATTCGTCCCGACGAAAGTACTTTTGGTAAACATATCGGATTCACCCTTCTTTCCCTGGTCATGGGTTGGTGGGGCATACCCTGGGGGCCAATCTACACCATTGGCGCACTGTATACCAATTTGTCGGGAGGCAAGGATGTGACCTTCGAAATTATGGATCAAATTGCCGCCACTCACGGAACGCGCCAACCAGGAGGAAGCAATCCAGCTAACCCTTACAATTTGCCAAACAACAGTGGCAATAACTCGAGCAACCAATCCAATAGTGGGTACAATATTCCAAACCAAAACCCCAATCAAAACCAAAACCCCAATCCCTCCAGCAGCAACTACAACATCCCAAGATGAGGCGTTTACCTGTTTATTTTTTATTGGATACCTCTGGCTCAATGCACGGAGAACCCATTCAAGCGTTGAATAATGCCTTAAGTGGTATGATTAATACACTGAGAGCCGATGCCCAGGCATTGGACTCTCTGTGGATTAGCATCCTCACTTTTGATCGGGAAGTAAAGGAATTGATGCCCTTGACTGAATTGGTTCATTTCCAGTTGCCCGAAATTATTTGTCCGCAAAGTGGGCCCACCCATACGGGGAAATGCCTGGAGGCGCTCCACGAAAAGATCAAAGTAGAAATACGCAGAGGCAATGAAACCCAAAAAGGGGATTGGAAACCTTTGGTGTTTTTATTCACCGATGGCAAACCCTCCGATATTCAGCTGTACCGTGATATGGTACCTAAAATCAAAAGTCTGGATTTAGGAGCTTTAGTCGGATGTGCAGCAGGCCATTTAGCCGACGATACATTGTTAAAAGAACTCACTGATACTGTAGTCCATTTGGACTCATGCGACAGTACCACCCTTAAAACCTTTTTCAAATGGGTTTCTGACACCATTGAACAAGGCAACAAAAGTCAAGGTACCGGAGAACGTGTAGCCCTACCTGATCCCCCCAGTGAAGTAATTGTGGTGATCTGATTCAAACCATCATTGATTAATCATTATACCTTTCAGTTATGTCTAGGCGATTTCCAGTGTATTTCCTGATCGATATTTCTGAGTCGATGATTGGCGAACCGATTCAACAAGTTGAAGAAGGTTTGGCCAATATCATCAAAGAGCTTAAAATGGATCCATTTGCGCTCGAAACGGTCTGGGTGTCTATCATTATCTTTGCGGGCAGTGCAAAAACACTGGTCCCCCTTCAAGAGATTGTCAGCTTTTATCCGCCCAAATTTCCGATCGGGAGTGGCACATCGCTTAGTCATGGCTTGGGGCAGCTCATGTTTGAATTGAGAAGAAACATCGTAAAAACGACGATGGAACAAAAAGGGGATTGGAAGCCGATCGTTTTTCTCTTCACCGATGGTGTCCCCACTGACGATACCCGAGGGGCTATCGCCGAATGGCAAAAAAACTGGAAAGGGTCGGTCAATATGGTAGCAGTCGCCTTGGGAGACCAAACCGATGTAGGCCTGCTTGGGCAGCTCACCGAGAATGTGCTCTTTTTTAATGACAACAAAAGCAGCTCATACAAAGAATTTTTCAAGTGGGTAACCGCTTCCATTAAAACCAACAGCATTGCCGTAGAACAAAATCCCAATCATTTTGATTTGCTGGATATGGAAGGAGGCACACTTTCTAAAGTAGATTTAAAAAAAGAGCCTACCAATAAGACTTATGTAGATGATCACTACGTGGTCATTGCCGCCAAGTGCCAAAATACCAAACGGCCCTATTTGATGAAATACCGTAAAACCAAAGATCAGTCCACCCTAATGTGGGGGCAAAATACCATGTACAAACTCGTCGGTGCCTTTCAAGTAGATCAATCCTATTATGAATTATCCGATGAAACCCGGACAACCCATTCCATTCATACCGACAAGCTGATCGGGTCTCCAACTTGCCCCTGCTGCGGGAATCAAATTGCTTTTGCGCTCTGCCAATGTGGAGGCATTCATTGCATTGACATTCACTCGGTCAACACCTGTCCCTGGTGTGGCAATCAGGGCCGTTATGGCGTTGGAGAAGGCGGATTTAATGTGGATCGTACTCAAGGCTAGGCAATGAGTGACGTAAAAACCTATATCCAAAAGTTAATCGAAGCACGAAATCTTTCAAAGGGCTCAAGTGTTTCTAATCTGCTGGAAGAATTCTGTTCCGACCCCTACATCATTGAAAGTGTTCACCTTATCCTCAATACACAAAAGATGCTGACCAATAAATGGCAAATAAAAAGTCGGATTGAAGAAATCATTCATCGGAGCATCGTCATTCCCAATGGTACCGTGGGCAAAATGTATGAAGCAAAACTCGATTTTGTACAGCTGGCTATGAATGATTTGGTGTACACTGAATTTGAAGGACTAAGCGAATACGGTTTGTTTTATGACAATGAATCCGAAACGATCAAAGGGATTCCCGAAAAAGCTGGTGATTCAAAAATAATTTTGAAGTTTCGAGTCGAGGGCGAAGCAGAAAGTTCTGTACTCAATGAAAAAAAGATAGCCCTGGTGATCAACCCAGACCCCAAATCGCTCTGGAAAAACATAGACAGTGACCCTCAGGATCCATTTTGGAAAAAAGACAATACTGCGGAATTTGCTACGATTGGAAATGGCAAACACATTGTAGTTGCCTCCAAACGCGGCCGATCACATGCAAACGTTGGAAGCTTTCGCGATGACGATTTTGCCTTCAAATTTCTCGAATCTACAGGCTGGAGTGTAGTTGTAATCTCGGATGGCGCTGGGTCTGCTAAATTCTCCCGCAAAGGCGCTCAAGTAGTGTGCAGTGCTATTGTAACTTATTTCGAGGAGCTGTTTACCGCAGCGGACAATGAAGCGTTTAATGCGCTGATCTTCCATTATTTATTAGAAACTGGCGAAGATACTGTCCGAAAATTAAACCACTGGGTGTACCATCACCTTTCCAAAGCAGCTTTGTACGCCCACAATCAGTTGGTGGCCCTTACCAAAGAATTGAATTGTGACCTCAAAGACTTGCATGCCACCTTGAGTTTTACCCTTTTTAAAAAAATTGAAGAAAAATTCGTGTTGCTTTCATTTGGAGTGGGTGATTGTCCAATGGCCGTGCTTAGTTCAGATTTAAACAAAGTAACCCTATTGAATTGGTTGGATGTTGGGGAGTTTGGTGGCGGAACCAGATTTATTACCATGCCCGAGATTTTTTCTTCTGAAAAATTCCACAGTCGATTTTCCTTTAAGATGATGGAAGATTTTTCTTACTTGATGCTTTTTACTGATGGAATTTATGACCCAAAATTCATGGTAGAAGCCAATTTAGAAAAGATTGAAATGTGGCAAAATTTCGTTCAAGACCTACAGGGAGCCAACCAAGACAACTGTGCTGTGAATTTATCGCCCAATAATGCAGACATTGCCCCTCAATTGTCCAAGTGGATGGATTTTTGGAGCATTGGAAACCACGATGATCGGACTTTAGCCATCGTTTTTTAAACACCTCGAACTTATGAACCATCCTATAGTAACGGTTAAATCAATCCACCCCAACTCAACGGCCACCTATCAATACATTGACGATGGTGAGCCCAAACGAGGAGGTGTTAAAGATGTGTACTTTAGCCCCGACCGAAAATACGTGGTTGCCATCTTTAGGGACAAACTTGACTTCAATCAAAAAGAACGGTTAAAAAAAATTACCACCGACTACCTCAACCAAATCAAACAAAAAGACGCTGGAGACTACTACCTCAACGAAATTTACCGCTGGCCAACCGACATCATCGAAATCAATGGCCGTACCGGGGTGATCGTTCCGATTTACAATGAAAAGTTTTTCTTCAAAAAAGGCTACTCCAGCAATGAACTGATCAAAGGCAATGAAAAAAATGGGAAATGGTTTGCAACATCTAAGTTCCGAAACAACCAGTTTCCCCTCAAGCTCGACGCTTCAGAGTTAGGCGACTGGCTCAGCTATTTTCAGATCTGTGTGAACATTACCCGTGGCGTCAAAAAGATGCACCAAATGGGTTTGGCCCATTCAGACCTTTCTTACAATAATGTCCTGGTAGACCCCGTAACCAAAGCTGCCAACATCATTGACCTGGACGGATTGGTCGTACACGGAGTTTACCCACCCGAAGTAGTAGGTACTGCCGATTTTATTGCGCCCGAAGTACTGGCCACCAAACACCTTGGCAAAACGGATCCAAATCGAAAACTGCCCAAAAGGGAGACTGACCTCCATGCTTTGGCCGTATTGATTTACATGTATTTGCTGCGGAGGCACCCTTTGAAAGGTGGTAAGGTACACGATTTGGATACCGAGAAAGACGATTTACTCTCGATGGGTGAAAAAGCCTTGTTCATTGAAAATCCTAGTGATCCGAGCAACCGGCCGAAACTGAATCAGGTTTCCAAATGGGATTTACCTTGGGCAGACATCGATAAACTGCCTTACGGCATCACTGGGCCCTATTTGAAAAATTTGTTTGATCAAGCCTTTATCACTGGCTTGCACAATCCGATCTTGCGCCCTCCCGCAGATTTATGGGAACAAGCACTGCTCAAAACCACCGATTTGATGCAGCCCTGCCGAAATCCCACTTGCCAAGAGAAATGGTATGTATTTGACAACACCCTGTCGCCCATGTGTCCGTTTTGTGGAACCAAACACCAGGGGCTTTTACCTGTCCTCGATTTGTACTTTGAATTCAAACCCACCGTATGGAAACCAGAGAACCATCGCTTGATGGTTTACCACAACCAATACCTCTTTCAGTGGCATGTGAATCGCAATGTTGTACGCAATGAACGTTTGAGTGCGGAGGAAAAAGTACCAGTCGGATATTTTACCTTTCACGAGGGAAAATGGATGCTGGTCAATCAAAAACTCAATTCCTTGAAAGATGTAAGTGAAGGCATTGACATCTCGGTTGGGAGTATGGTAGAATTGAGTGATGGCAAAAAAATACTTTTGTCGAAAGAAGATGGTGGAAGACTGATCTATGTTTCAATGGCCAACCAAGTGTAGTTGAGCCATTGAAACATAGTCTGTTTTAGTAGTATCGAGCCCTATTCAAGTTCCTCATTGGCCGTTCGAGCCGGGAAATTAAATAGATAAGAGCTTAAAATTGGGACCACAAACATTCCAACGGTCAAAATGGAAATGAATAGGTCTGCCATCTCACTCTCCAAAAACTTGCCTATGCCAGTTTCTGGTTGAAAATGGGTATACAGCGAAGCAGTCAATTTAAGCCCAAGAATGCCAATGACCAGAAAAGCAATGTTCTCCAAAAAAGAAAAACGTTCCATCAGTTTTACAAATGCTTGAGCAACAAATCGCATCGCCAAAATGCCAATAAATACCCCGGTACAGATCAAGTAAATATTATCGGTAAATGCCACAGCTGCAAATACATTGTCGATGGAGAATGCGAGATCCATTAATTCAACCAGTGCAACAGTGGCCCAAAAGCTGCCCATGCTTCCAACGGTAGCACGATATAGCCAGTTCGCTTTTTTGTCGACGTAGTCATCAGTCGGATCATCAGGAGTAGATTTCCCTTTAAAATAGCTATAGGTCAAATAAAGCAAATAAATCCCGCCCAATGGTTTGAGCCACCAAATTGTGATGAGCCAGGCTGCAAAAAGCAGGCATAAGCCTCTGAAAAAATAAGCTCCAAAAATTCCATATTTCAGGGCTGCATTTCTCTGATCTTTAGGTAAATCCATCACCATCGTAGCCAAAACAGCTGCGTTGTCAACAGAAAGAAGGCTTTCGATAAGGATTAAATTAAGAATAATTAAGATAGCAGATTGAAAATCATGCCCAATCAACTGTTCGAACCACTCCATGGGTATTCCGTTTTATTTTTTAATGAATTTAGGCCGTAAAAGTACATGTTATATTTTCTAGTGCAATAATTTTTTGTGCGAAGTAGCAGGACAGGAATCAGTGTTTACGTTCTTTTATTTCCATTCCTAAATAATCTAGACTGATTCGCCAAACAATCTATGCCCAAGTTCCGTTATGCAAAGCTATTGAATCAAGTAGCTAAAGAACAATGGTAGAATACCTGGACAACCTGTGGGCAAAAGCGCAAAGTTTTTACCGTGATTACTACCTTGAAAGAGGCCTGGGTGATCCTGGGTTTCGCCTCCGCCAAATTAAAGCCGAAATTGACAGCAAGGGAACTTATTGGCAAACGACCACCGAACTGGAATACGGTGCCAAAATGGCCTGGCGCAATAGCAATCGTTGCATTGGCCGCCTGTTTTGGAAATCTCTGAAAGTCCGGGACTTACGGCACCTCAATGGTGAACAAGACATTTCTGAAGCCATTGTAGAACACCTGCACCTGGCTAACAATCAGGGTAAAATCCGGCCTTACATCAGTATTTTCAGAGCTGAGCAACCCCTGCTCGGTAAGTCTATCCGTTTGTGGAATTCCAAAATCGTCCATTATGCCGGTTATGAGCAAAATGGAAAAGTAATCGGTGATCCCGCCGAAATTGAATTCACCAAAATCTGCCAGGAATTGGGTTGGCAAGGGTCAGGTAGTGCCTTTGATGTCCTGCCTTTGGTCATTCAAGTGAATGAGCGAAAACCCAAACTATTTGAAATTCCGCGCAAGGCCATTCTTGAAGTCGAACTGACGCATCCCGAATATACCTGGTTTGCCCATCTAGGCTTTAAATGGTATGCTGTACCGCTCGTCGCCGACATGGTGCTGGAGATTGGAGGCTTGCACTACACCTGTGCGCCCTTCAACGGTTGGTACATGCTCACTGAAATAGCCTCTCGCAACCTCGGGGACACCCAACGGTACAATTTGCTTCCTATCATTGCAGAAAAACTGAAGCTGGATACCCACTCCAATCAGCATTTGTGGAAAGACCGAGCCATGTTGGAGTTAAACATCGCCGTTTTGCATTCCTTCAAAAGCGCTGGGGTCAGTTTGGTTGATCACCATACTGCAGCAGAACAATTCATCCGTTTTACAGAACAGGAAGAGCAGGAAGGGCGAGCCGTCCACGCGGATTGGGCCTGGATTGTGCCGCCGATGTCGGGTTCAAGCATGACCGTCTTTCACCGCGAATGGGACAATGAGGTCTTGACACCCAATTATTTCTACAATACGCCGGTTTGGAAGGCTGAGGCTAGAGCCGAAATCTCCATCAAAACCTGTCCTTTTCACATCAATAGTCAAAAATCCCCCATTCGTCAGCTCGAAGAAGATCTTTTGTAGTGGGGCAAAAATAAGTGACCATTTTGTTTAGGTAGCTCATTTACTTTTTCAACTGGATCGCGCTCAATTGCCGCTCCAACCCAGAAAAATCTGATGGCTTATTGGCAAAAGAGCGAACGATCTCGCCTCTTTCATTGACCATCAAGTACCAGGGAATAAAAATGCGGCCCTGGCGATTGAAGGTATTTGCCAAGTCACTTTTCAAGGCTTCGTTGGCCCGAATGTGAGTCCCCTCCAGATTGTATTCCTTGATCATGGCTTTCCAACGCTCGTGGTTAGCTTCGCTGTCCAGAGAAATAAACAACATTTCTACACCTTCTTTTTGCAGTATTTTTCTAGTCTGTTCAATGTATTGAAATTCAACCATACAGGGATAGCACCAGGTAGCCCATACATCGATGTACAGTTTTTTTCCCTTAAACGGCTTTAGCACTTCCTGCAAATTATTGAACCGTTCAAAACCATCGACCATTTTGATTTGATCCGAAAACCCTTCCTGCTCCAATTGCTGCTTAAGCGCCAATGACTCATAAATCGGCGTGATAAATTGAAGGTAATCACTTTGTTTAAAGGAGCGTTTGAATTGAGAAAATGCAGTCATCAGGTATTCATTGTTTTGATCGGCCAAACCTGCTTCATGCAAATAGGCAGCCAAATAAAACTCTAGGTATTGGCCTTGAAAATGCTGTTTAGCCCTGTTCAGTCTGAGGGTATGATCGAGTCCATATGAAATGACATTTCCCATTACTGCTGGTTGAAAATCTTTGTCCAACAATACTTCAAGCCCTAAATAAGCATCAGCGTAATCATACCACCACCGGGATGACAAAAACTTGCTTTGAGTAAAGGGATATTCGCTCACTGTTTTCTGCAGCACCTGCCGAAAAGATGGCGCAATTGTAGCCAAGTTCGTGTAATCTGCTTCCAAGAGTCTACGCAACAACAATTGGGTTTGTAGCGTAGCATAATAACAATCCAGATCGGCCTTCACATAGTTATAAAAGGTTTTGGTGATCTTTTTGCTGTTCAGCAGTTTTTCAAATTGACTAAGTTCATTGCGCTTTGCGCTGTTCATCTTTAGTTGTAGTGACACCCTAGAGGTATCGTCTTGGTACAAACCCAAGGCAAGTTGTCCCGTCTTGGGCAATTGATTGTACAAAACTTGCCCAGCTTCATTGGGCCCTTCCAATTCGAAATTACACTTGTTGCCTTCCCCTACAATGTTGAGTTCAAACCGATCACCTGGCTCAATGACCATCAGGTGTTTTTGCTGGTCATCAATTTTAAAAAAAATGATGGAGGTTTGGCTACATGCCAATTTAATGAGAAAGCGGCCATGTGGGGATATCCTCGCTTTAGACGCAAACCCTTCATGATAAGCCCCTTTTATTGGTATGGAATATTCGATCACTCCTATTGAAGGTGAGGCTGTTCCACTTATGTAGACTTCGGCAGGAGCTTGACTGTTAACATTTTGAATTGCTAAATTTAAGCAACACAAAGTAATAATTGCCTGAAATTTCATATTCATAATAATTTTCAATAAAACTACCATTTCTTTGTTAAAAAAACAAGCCTTGTCTTTATTTAAAGCTTGGGATCCAGTGTACCTAAAATTGCATATTTCCAAAAAAACACTACCTTTAGCCCGTATTCCAAACAAATATGCACTGGCAAACCGATCCAAATCTCCGCAGCATACCCAAGCTGTATGGCTTAATTGGGCATCCATTGAGTCATTCTTTTTCCCGCAAGTATTTTTCTGAAAAATTTGTCCGGGAGGGCATTCCTGACTCCCAATATGAGTTGTTTCCCATCGAAACCATCGAGCGATTACCGGAGTTGTTGGCCGCATTTCCCAATCTGCAAGGGCTGAATGTAACCATACCCTACAAGCAACAAATCATTCCTTTTTTAGATTCTTTGGATGAGAGCGCAGCGGCAGTGGGGGCAGTAAACGTTATTAAGTTTTCAGGTACTCAACTCATCGGTTACAACTCGGATGTTTTTGGTTTTGAATCTTCACTGTTGTCTTTTTTTTTATAATTTCTGTCAACACCTTAGCATGCATTGATCTTGGGGACAGGGGGCGCAGCCAAAGCGGTTGTTTTTGTCCTGCAAAAGTTAAATATACCTTATTCCATCGCTTCCCGCCAACCGCAGGATGGGCAAGTGAGTTATGAAGAAGTGCATGCACACATTGAGCGATTTCCGCTCATCATCAATACTACCCCATTAGGAATGGCCCCTAAAGTGGAGAGCTGCCCGGATTTGCCCTACGATCAAATGAAAGCGGGGCATTTATTGTACGATTTGGTGTACAATCCTGAAACGACTGAATTTATGCAACGCGGACTGGCCCGAGGCCTTCCAGTCAAAAATGGACTAGAAATGCTCTACGGTCAGGCCGAAAAAGCTTGGGAAATATGGAACACTCCAGCGGACCAGTCCGCAAATCAATAGACCAAATGCCAAATTTTATAAAAGATATGCTCAACCTAACCAAGGACTTACAGTTGGATTTCTCCAATACCGAAATTGCCTTTGCCGACCGTACCGACAAAGAATTGAATAAAACCGCCTGGTTGTTTGGCCTGATGAACAAACAATGGCTGGTGGGAATTGGCTCCAAGATTGGATTGGCGGCCATCAAACTCCACCTGCCTTTTGTAACGGGTGCCATCAAAAACACCATTTTTGAACAGTTTTGTGGTGGTACTACCCTACTCGAAGTACAAAAAACCATCGACCGACTCAAACGCTCCAACATCAAGTCGATCCTGGACTATGGTGCCGAAGCCAAGGAGGAAGAAGCTGAACTGAACCATACCATGAACGAAAACCTGCGCAGCATTGAATTTTCAGCGACGCAGGATGCCGTTCCCATCATCAGTATCAAAGTTAGTGGCTTGGGGCGCTTTGAACTACTGGAGAGCATCCAGGCTGGAATCGCTTTTACGGACGAAACCAAAACTGAGTACAAAAGTATCCTCCGCCGCTTGGACGCCATCTGCCATGCAGCTTCCAGCAAAGGAATGGCTGTTTTTATCGATGCCGAAGAGTCCTGGATTCAAGAAACCATCGATCATCTGGCAGAAATGATGATGAAGCGTTACAACGGCGAACGCGCAGTTGTGTATACCACTTGCCAAATGTACCGCCACGATCGTTTGCAATACTTGTACGACTTGGCAGAACGGGCGCAAAAAGAAGGTTACTTTTTGGGCGTTAAACTCGTCAGAGGTGCCTACATGGAAAAAGAACGCGACCGCGCCGAAGAAATGGGCTATGTCTCCCCTATTCATCCTACCAAAGAAGCGAGCGACGAGGGCTACAATACAGCCTTGCGCTTTTGTATCGAACACTACGACCGCATTGCGTCTTGCAACGCTTCCCACAATGCAGAAAGCGCCTATTTGCAAGCACAATTAATCGTAGAGCGCGGCATTCCACGCAATCACCCCAACCTGTACTTTTGCCAACTGTACGGCATGAGCGACAACCTGACCTTCAACCTGGCTGCTTCTGGTTTTAACGCTGCCAAATATGTAGTGTACGGTTCCGTGCGCGAGGTGGTTCCTTACCTGATCCGTCGGGCTCAGGAAAACAGTTCGGTAACGGGCGACATGAGCCGTGAGTACCGCTTGGTGGCGGATGAGATCAAACGCCGGGGCCTGAAGATATAATTGCACTTTAGGGGCGATAAAAAAATAAGTGTTCATTTTGCCCCACTACCTACGGCTATGTCCACATTCAAAATAACCTTGCATCAAGCCTGCCTGGCGCGCATCGATCAAAGCATTGCTGCCGCCACGCAGGCTATGGAGGATGCCCAAAACTCCGCCAACCAGGAAACCAAAAGCAGCGTAGGGGATAAATACGAGACAGGGCGAGCCATGATGCAATTGGAAAAAGATAAATTCGCCCAGCAATTGGGGCAATCCCAAGAGCTTCGCTTGCAATTGGAGCATTTGAATCCTTTAGTTAGCCATCCTACCATTCAATTAGGTTCTTTATTGCGCAGCAATGAAGGCTACTACTACCTGGCAGTAAGTTTGGGCAAAATCATACACGAGGGCAAAGCCGTCTACGTTTTATCTGCCGCCGCCCCACTCGGACAGGTTCTTTTGGGAAAAAAGGTGGGTGACAAAATCCCTTTTCAAGGCCGCAATATTGAATTATTGGAGTTGTGGTGAGGCCATGACTAAGGTGTTTCTTAAGTGCCTTAGGTTTCTTAGGTGGTGAAAGAAACCATTTTTTTACCACCTAAGAAACCTTAGACACCTAAGGGGCACTTTAGTAGTGGGCCAACTCCTCTCTAAAAGGTGCCGAAGCTTGCGCCCCCATCCGGGTCACCGCAATCGCTCCTGCCCGGCAAGCCATTTCGATGGCCTGAGGCCAGTCCATACCCTCAGCGAGGGCCACGGCCAACGCACCATTGAACACGTCGCCAGCTGCGGTAGTGTCCACCGCTTGTACCTTGGTAGCTGGGATTTTGAATTGCTGCGTGGCATTGTGAAAATAAGCTCCTTTTGCGCCCAGGGTAATGATGACGTTGGCTACGCCCTTGTTCAACAAAGCGTCTGCGATCCTTGGCAATGCAGCTTCGTTATCCAACTCGATCCCGGTCAGCAAGCTAGCTTCAGTTTCATTGGGCGTGATTAAAAAGAGCAAGGGGTACAACTCGGCAGGTAAATCCTGAGCCGGCGCCGGGTTGAGCACAAATTTCTTATCCAAAGCATGAGCCTTTTGAGCCGCATGCAACAGCGTTTCAAGGGGTGTTTCCAATTGCATCAAGACCAAGTCAGCTTCTGCAAACGCTGCGTCGTCACGGTTGAGGTCACTTGGCATTAGGGCAGCATTGGCCCCAGGCGCAACCACGATTTCGTTTTCACCCGCTGCATCTACCGTAATGAGGGCCACACCGGAAGCTAGTTTGGGATCGCTCATCACATAAGCCACATTGATGCCTTCGCGGGCAAATCCTTCAATGGCTTGCTGGCCAAAAATGTCCTGACCAACCTTGGCAATAAGGTCCACCTGGCCACCCATCCGCGCTGCAGCTACGGCCTGATTGGCTCCTTTGCCACCCGGAAAGAGGAAAAACTCCCCACCGATAATGGTTTCTCCGGGCTGAGGAAAGCGGCTGGTTTTGACCACCATGTCGGTGTTCGAACTGCCAATAACAAGTATTTTGGGCATGTGATTTCAATTTTAACGAGCCGCGATAATCAGCCCCAGACCAATGATGTAACACAAAAGCATGCTATTCAACAGAGTGTTGGTACCTGCGGGTGCCCCTTTGAACTCCTTCCAAATGTAAATGCCCCACAAGGCTGCCACGATGGTAGCCCCCTGTCCCAGGCCATAAGAAATGGCTGGCCCAGCCTTATCCGAAGCAATGATGCTGAACGACATACCAATGCACCAAATCACCCCGCCCAGCACTCCAGTGAGGTGATTTTTGAGGTTGCCCCGAAAATAATCAGCGTAAGTAACCGGAGTGCCTACAAAGGGACGCCACATCAATAAGCTATTGAACAACACATTGCTCAGTAGGATGCCGACTGAAAAAAGGACTACTGCGGAATAAGGACTCAATTTGCCGGGAAGCGGCTGGGTAAAATCAGGAAACATGGAATTGGCCACGTATTTGTAAAACAGTCCCATCAAGGCACCAGCGATCACCGAGAGCACTAAACCTTTGGTTGAAACGCCCCCAGTACTGCTCGACAACTTGCGATAGGCACTGGCATTGAGTAAAATAGCCACCGCAATCAGTCCTACTCCACCGAACAACATCAATGCGTTACCCACTGGAGCATCCAGGTAATTGACGATCACACCCACTACCAGAGCCAATCCGATCCCCACAGGAAAAGCAACCGACATACCAGCAATGGCAATGGCCGCACCGAGCAAAATGTTGGCCGCGTTGAACAGGATTCCACCCCAAATGGCTGAACGAATGCTGGCCGTATCAGCCTGTTGTACATCAGCCATAAACGAACGGCCCTCACTGCCGATACTGCCTAAAGTGAAGGCAAACAGGAGCGACAAGAGCAAAATGCCCAACACATAATCCCAATAAAAGAGTTCGAAACGCCAGTTGGCCGCGGCTAATTTTTGGGTATTCGCCCAGGAACCCCAGCACAACATGGTAATGATGCAGAAAAATACTGCAATTGGATAGGTTTCAATGATGAACATGACGCAGGTTTTAAGGAGTGTTTGACTAAAAGTAAAAATTATTCACCAATTGTTCGAAACCTAATGTTAATCCTCGTCTCTAAAAAGTTCGGTCTTATACTGATGATTTCATCATAAGTCATTAATTACCAAAACTTAAGCTGCTAATTATTCCCAATAAAAGTTTAAGTCAAGGGCAGTGATTTTTTGCGCTCGCTATTGAATACCTTCACGCTTACCTTTCTTTGATTTGGAAAAGTCGGCAATCAGCCCAATAAAATTTAGGCTTTGTACGACTTGACCTAAAATAATTGCCATTATGCACAATAGTTCCTGGTTTATGGCCACCGTTGGCCTGTTGCTCGCCTACACCGCAGTCATTTTGTTCTTTGTGGTCCGTGGGGCCATGCGCACCAAATCCATGGCTGATTATGCTGTGGGTCAAGGTTTTTCTCCTTATGCTGTTGGGTTATCCTTGGCCACTGCTACGACCAGTGCGGCTACTTTTATCATCAATCCGGGGTTTATTTCTTTGTACGGCTGGAGTGCTTTTGTGGCCTTTGGACTGTGTATGCCGGCAGGTTTGTTTTTGTCCCAAATCATTTTGACCAAAAGTTTTCGACGCTATGGTAAAACCGTAAATGCTTTGACCATGGCGCAATGGATCGGCCAACGGTATGAAAGCAAGGGCTTTGCGCTGTTTTTTGCTTTTTTGTCTTTGTTGTTGCTCAGCTTCATTGTACTCATTTGTGTGGGGCTCACCAAAGTCCTGTCTCAGGCACTGGGGATGGGTGAATTTCAGGTGCTGGTGGGCATGGTGGTTTTTGTGTTCAGTTACATGATGTTTGGTGGCGCCAATTCGATGGTGTACACCAATACCTTACAGGCTTTGATCAAGTTGTTGGTGGCGGTGATGTTGTTGTTTTCGGGGTATGATCACCTGTCCAAAGGAGTAAATGTATTTTGGGAACAGTTGGGGGCGATTTCACCTGCTTTGGCCCAGTTTCCCAATGCCAGCAGCCCCCTTTACCGCGATTTTTTTGAGATCGTCATCTGTAATTTTGTGATCGGGGTGGCCATCGTTTGTCAACCGCACCTCATCACCAAATCCCTACTGTTGCGCGACGACAAAGATGTAAACCGTTACCTCTGGGTGGGTTCACTGGCGCAAATGACTTTTTTCCTGGTGGTTTTTGCGGGGTTTTATGCCCGCCTGATGTTTCCTGATTTACAGGTGGATGGGCAACCCATCAAAATGGACGCCATCATGTCGGCTTATGTGGTGCGGGAGTTCCCGGTATGGGCGGGGTTGATTGTGATTTTGGGTTTATTGAGTGCGGGATTGTCCACTTTGGAGGCCTTGATTCAGGCACTGTCGACGACTGTCACTTCAGACATCATCAAGCCGCTGTTTGGCCAATTTATCCCTAACGATCGGGCCTAT
>JAIYAV010000068.1 GCA_027488855.1 Saprospiraceae bacterium | reverse complement strand
GATTGGTTCTAGTTTTGCACATGGCGATAAGCCCCGCTAGGGGCGAAATATGGGTAGTATATTGCGATATCCAGGATTTTCCGAGTCCCGTAGGGACGAAATGTGGGTATTTTGTCTCGAAGGATACCCACATCGCGTCCCTACGGGACTTTGAGAAACATCTGGACCGTTACTACCCATATCACGCCCCTAGCGGGGCTCCCGTTGCGGGAAAAACCAGAACCAATCGACCCTGCCGGAGCCGGGCGGCTTTTTTCTTTAACTAGTGCTTAATGCGCTCATCATGATTGGAGCATTCCCAACTTATTTGCGTGTAACCTGCTATTTGCTTTCCATAGCCTTGTTGCTGTGCGGATTGTACTGGGCACAGTCCATCCTGATCCCCCTGTTGTCGGCTCTACTCTTGGCTTTTTTGGTTTTGCCGATAGTGCGGAAACTAGAACGTTGGCGGCTCCCTACCTGGTTTGCGGGGCTGGTGGGCGTATTGGCAGTGCTTGCAATGGGGATTGCTATGTTTGGCTTTTTATCCTGGCAAATTTTGTCGTTTGCCAGCGATATGCCCATGATGCAAAGTGCCCTGGAAGAAAAAGGATCCTCCATCTCAACATATGTAGAAGAGCGTTTTAACGTGAGCCGCCAAACGCAGTCCGACTGGCTGCGCAAAAAAACGGATGCGATCATTGACGGAGGCGCAAATAGTGCCATGAACATATTCACCGCAACGGGTGCGGCAGTAGCCGGGCTGGCGCTAATCCCGCTTTTTATGTTTTTTATGTTGCTGTACCGGGAAAAATTCAAAAAGTCAATTGAGTTCCTTGCCCCCGAAAGCCATCAAAAAGTACTGGATGTCATTCGTAAAGTTTCGCATGTATCCCAACAGTACCTCCAAGGAATGTTGACGATGATATTGATCCTCAGTGTGTTGGGCTCGATTGGCTTTTTGCTCCTGGGCTTGAAATTCGCCATTTTGCTGGCCTTTATTGCGGCAGTGCTTAACGTTATTCCTTATGTGGGCGTCATGATTGGCAGCCTGATTCCCGTAGCCATTGCCCTGGTGACCAAAGAATCGCCGATGTACGCAGTGGGCGCTTTTGGGGTGTGTATCCTGGTGCAGTTTTTGGACAATAATTTCATTACCCCCAAAATTGTCGGCTCCAGCGTCAACCTTAATCCACTTAGTTCTTTGCTGGCCTTGCTTGCGGGCGGCTTGATTTGGGGGCTTCCGGGTATGGTTTTTGCCATTCCCACCGCAGGCATCTTCAAGGTCATTTGTGACAACGTGGAGCAACTGCGCTTGTACGGATTTTTGCTGGGGGAGGAGGCACCGGCGCAGATTCGGAAGTTGAAATATGCCAGGGGGATGTTTGGGAAGAAGGTGAAATCGATTTGAGATAAATTCTATACTCTGTTAGCCTCCTCACAAGGCCTCCACCCCCCAATCATCCACCACTTTTTTCTTCCTGCTAAAATTAATCCCCAACAACAACACCGGCCGCCCATCGTGCCGATGTTTCTCCGCGTAACCTTTTTCCCGAATATAATCCAGTGCTGCCCGAGCGCTTTGATCCAGCTTGAATTCGATCACGTACACCTGGGTAGGCGTTTTGAGCACTGCGTCCGAGCGGCCTCGCAGGCCCGATACTTCCGCTTCCGCCTCTAACCCCATGTAGCGAAACACCAGATAAAGCATGGCGTGATAATCGGCTTCGACCTTCTTGCGGTTGAGGGTGCCGGGAATGTTTTCAAAGAGAGTATTGATGATGGAGATGGCTTCTTCCAGGTCATTGAGGAAAAAAGCCTCACGCAAACGCCACACGTTTGGCCCTGGAATCGTAGCATCCAGGTTGCCAACGGCACTCATCAGGTGGCGGGTGAGCGATGATTGAACCTCGTAATTGGGGTATCCCAGGACATAGATGTTGTGCGGTAGGATTTTTTTTATGGTTAGGTAACCCGCTTGAAACAGGAGGATACGGATGTCAAGGTTTTCGAGGTTATAACTCTCAAAAATTTCTTCAGAAACTTCGATCTCTTCAATGGCGTAAAATGCTTTTTGGTGGAGTTGTTTCACCAAAAAAGTAGGGGTGCCCGTAGCAAACCAGTAATTGCTGAATTTCCGGTCGCGCAAAAACCGCATGAAGGAAACGGGATTGTACACGTGGTTTTTTGCATCCCAGGAATAACCATTGTACCAACGTTTGATTTCAGCCATAAATGCATCTTCGGCGTATTCCAGTTCTGTTTGAGCCAGGTCTAAATAATCTTTAAAGTTAAGCCCAAGTTCCGGTTCGGTGTACCCCAGCAAGGTTGAAAACTGGCGGATCATGGAAATGTCCTCCAATTGATTCAGTTTGGAAAATACACTGACCTGGCTGAATTTGGAGATACCCGTGAGCATCAAAAACTCGATTTTGTCGCCAATGGGTTTGAGGATGCCATAAAAATCTCCGAGAATTTTTCGATTTTCTTCAGCTTCTTCGGGGTTGTGCAGCACGTCGAGTATGGGTTTGTCGTATTCGTCGATCAATACCACGACCCGTTTGCCATATTTTTGGACTAATTTTTCGATTAACTCTTGTAAACGAAGCCCTGGAACATCCTCTTGTAGTGTTAGTCCGTGATCGGAAGCCACGTCGTCCAAATGCTTAATCAACCCGGTTTTTAGCCCCCAATCAGCAAACCCCGTTTTATCCATGTAAAAATGAATCACGGGGTGTACCCGATTCCAGTCCCAGTTTTCTTCTGCCCACAAGCCAGTGAATAAGTCTTTTCGACCAGCAAACAATTGTGCAATGGTAGACAACAATAGGGATTTGCCAAACCTACGTGGACGAGCCAGGAATACGGATTTATACTGCTCTAATAACTGGCAAATCAAAGCAGTCTTGTCCACATAGATTGCTCCACGCGTAATCAATTCATCAAAATGCTGGATGCCGAGCGGAAGATTTTTCATGGGACTAAGATAAGGCTTAATTAATGTACAGTCAAACCATCTGCTCCACAAAAAATCCACAGCCAGACCCGATCACCATTTGTAAACCGCTCCAAAATACACAGAACGCTGCTGCAAATATTCAAACCCAATGGGCGTAAAAGCCGCATTCAAGAGTTGAGCTTGCTCGTTGAGAAAGTTAAACGCATTGTTCAAGGTGGCGTAGCAGAGCAAAGACCCCGCCTTGGTTTTGATCATTTTGCTCAAATTTAGACTGATGTTGTGGTAGTTGTTGAACTGTGCACTATTGGCGTCACCAAAAACAGGGCGATTGATTCCCGAAGCAGGATCGCTGCTACCGCCCAAAATAGGGGTATACCACAAGCCCTGCCGATGAACCCAGGCGACTGAGGCATTCCAGCCTTGTTCATCCTGATAGGTCAAGAAGAGGCGGAGGAAATAATCCAGATCGTTGCTGCCGCGAAAGTCCAGCCCCTCGGCATTGCGGTTTTCTACGTTGAGGTAAGCACTGGAAAGCCAGCATTCAAAGCGTGGACTCCAGCGGTACTTCCACAGCAACTCCAGACCTTGGATGCGTTGTTCAGCAAAGTTAGCCAATTGTAGGAGCTGGTTGAATCCACCTGTTTCGGTTTTGCCAAACACCGCTGCATTGATCTCCAGCTTCTTACTGCGGTATTCGTACTCCAGCGCCCCTTGGCGGGCACTCACCTGAACGAATTCTGGATTGAATAAATCTGGATTAAAGTAGCCATTGTAGTTGCCAAAGGTGGCAGCAATGGCGTGTTTGCTGGGGAAATTGTACTTCGCGATGTATTGCCGCGAGAAATATGAATTTTGTAGGGCTGAAGTAGGAATGTTCTTGCGTAGACCTGTAATAAATGAGAATTTTTTATCAAACCACTTGCTTCTACTGATCAGGTAAAGCTCGGTATTGTTGTTGCTGCGTTCTTGATTCAGGGAACGGGTGGGAGCATCTGCCGCAAAGTTAAAGGGCCGCTCCGCTACTTGTCCCTGAAGGCGCAAATGGGTGTGCTCAGAAGTCACTCCTCCTTGCAAGTACCAATTGTTGATCACA
Organism: Saprospiraceae bacterium; assembly: GCA_027488855.1. Lineage (GTDB taxonomy): Bacteria > Bacteroidota > Bacteroidia > Chitinophagales > Saprospiraceae > Haliscomenobacter. The sequence continues at coordinate 1,192 of JAIYAV010000068.1, read as the reverse complement.
TTGTAACGGGCATTGAAGGAACCATACCAACGCTGGCTTCGCTCCCGATTGTCCAGGTTACCAAAGCGAAACTCATTCCGACTGAAATCCCCTGCGGCATTGACGGTAAACGACCAAGCGGTATTGTACCAATGCAGTTTCGCGACTTGAAAATGTCTTCGGGCCAGCGATTCAGCATCGTCTTGCTGGCCAAAAAGATTGAGTTGCAAGGCATTGTTTTCCCTTAATCCGTAAGCATACCAGCTCAAGTTCATGTTGGGTTTGAGCTGGGCATTCCACAAAATGCCCGCATCGTTGACTCGGAAGCTGCGCAATTGTGGAAAGCTACCTGTATTGACTTGCAAAAAGACATCCGAATACTGATTGTTGGTGTAGGCGAATACATGGTTTTTTTTGCCCAATTTACGACCGTGGAACAAGCCGAAGTTGGCTAAGCCCAAAGAAGCTTGCGTGAAATTTTCCTCGACTTGTTCTGCGGTTTCAATTTCAACCATGCCCGAGGTCGCATTGCCGTAAGCCAGGGATGGGTTGCTGGCGTAGACACTGACTTTTTCAGCAATTTCAGGGTTGAAAATACTAAAAAAGCCGTTGCCATCCAGGTTGGTAGCGCGTACAGGATTGGCAATGGGTACGCCATTCAATACAACTATGCCACGTTCGCTACTGGAGCCTCGCAAAGAGACATTGGCCGATTCGTCGGTATTGGTCGAGCTGGGTAGAATACTGGTGGCTTTGAGTGGATCTGCAAACGAGAAGGGAATAGTGTACACATCAAGTTTGCTCAATTCCACCAAAGCGAACTCCTGGGCAACGGGGCGTTTGGCCTCAATTTGCAGGGTGGTCAATACATTGGCGCTTTCCTGTAGTTTGACCTCCAGGGCCAAGATTTTCTCATGTAAGGGAATGAACACATCCTCGAAGCCAAGATAGGATACTACCAGCGTGTCCGTAAGTTGAGGAACCTGCAACTGAAAGCTGCCATCCAACTCCGTAGTAGCCCCGATTTCCTGATTGTTTTTGAGGAATACGTTGGCTGCAAAAATGGGCTGACCCCGTTCATCTTTCACTGTGCCAGTAATGGTTTTTTGGCTCCAGATGATGCTCGGCAAGCAGAAAAGGCTCAGCATGATGATGGAGATAATTCGAGGAGCTGCCATAACGCTTGTGTTTAGGGGGGGCTTGGATGGGATTC
>JAIYAV010000174.1 GCA_027488855.1 Saprospiraceae bacterium | reverse complement strand
CCAAACCCCGACAATCCAGGCTGCTTTATGCCCTCTCTACGTTCAGAGTTGGCGCTATATTTTTGTAGCCTGGATTATCGGGTGGTGTTTTAGGCGAAGGTTCAAAACCTTCGGGGAGGTTGAGCAAAGCACGGTTTCGCTGCTTTACCTCCCCGAAGGTTTTGAACCTTCGGGGAGGGGTTTTAGATTTGTGCACAAATTCTTGATAACCAATTTTTTTAAATCTATTGAATCTGAATCGCCTTACGGCATCATCTTCTGCCCTTCAAAACTTGCACCCATTGCCCCAAGTTTAATGGAAACCACTTTTCCTTGGCCATCGCGTACAAATTCAAAAGTAGCCTGACCACCAGCGTCAAACTTATCGGGCTGGGCCAGTGGGGTCAATTCCCCGCCTTGCGTTCCCGCCATAACCATTAGTTTACCCTCTTTTACACTGATTTCAATGCTCTCAAAAGGCAAACCCGTCATTTTGTATTTTCCAGCGTATTGCTCAAACTTCTCAGCGGCTGGCGCTGTAGCAGGTGCCGCACCGTTACTGGCACCAGTACTCGGTGTTACATCCGCATTGTACATCAACCCCATGATCACAAATAGCCCTCGACCCGCTTCTGCCTGATCGTTTTTGGCCACGTAATAAATGTCGTGTACACCCGTCGTTGGTTTGATGGTGACTAGCACAGGTGGCGGCGGGGCAAAACCCGCACTTGGCGCACTGGGTTCAATTTTAGCTGAACTACCAATTAAAGTACCGGTAGGACTATCCAAACGGATTTCCACAATGCCTCCTGCGGCATTCATTTGGGGGGGCGCCATAGCGCGGAGCCCAATTTCAGCCACTCCAGTCAAGTCAATTTGTTTGTACCCAATGTAGCTGCCGCTACCACCAGCAATGGCCAAATGATTGCCACCGAATTTCATCTTGTTGAAGTCCTTCAGGTAGTCAATTTCAGCCATGTCTACGTTTGAGTTGCGGAGCACGTAAGTTTGCTCCGAGCTCAGGGCTGGAATACCTTTTACCCCACGGTCTTTGTAAGCTGCACGCAAGAGGTACACACCGATGCCTTTGTCACCACGGGTAGGAACGGTGGTATTAAAAGTACCTTCGGCGGGCAAAGTCAATTCTACCGCAGAAGCATCTTCGTGGCGCAGGATGTAGCGTACGATCACTTCCGCATCGTCTTTGCTCAGGGCAGGGTGGGCCGCCATGGCCGTTTGTCCCCATACGCCGCTGCTGCCGTTGATGACCCGGCCTGCGAGGGTGGCGACAGCATCAGCCTGACCACGGTAACGCAAGGCAATGTCGCGGAAGCTTGGCCCGATCGACTTGTCAGCCGATTTGTGGCAAGCCTTACAGTCGGTACCGTCGATCAGTTTGGTCGCCCGCGCAAAACGGGTGGATTGATCCGCGCTGCGGTGTCCCTGGGCAATGGCGATCTTGTCATAACCTTCGGGTAGGTAATCGATGTTGACGGCTACCTCTGCTGGATCAATTTTGCCATTGGCAATAGTGCCATCTTCTTTGTCGGTAACAGCTACTTTGTAAGCAATGTCTTTATTGGGGAAAAAGAAGGTCTTGTTCCCTTTGGTCAAGGTGAAATCGAGTTTGGGAGGTTCGTTGCCCACGATCAGCTCCAGGGAGCGAGTGGCACTTTCACCTTTGCCGTCTTTTACCGTCAAAGTAGCGTTGTACACCCCGGCTGTGCTCAGGGTCAGTTTAGGATTGGCGACGGTAAAGGTCAAAGGTTTGGCCGCACCGGTTTTGGGGGCAATCACCCATTCGTAGGTCAGCGGGTCGCTGTCGTAATCCTTGGTACCTGCGGAAGACAATTGCACTGTGAGCGGTTTTGCTCCGGCAGGTTTGTCGGCAGCTACTTCGATCACTGGTTTGCGGTTGCCGCCATTGTATTCGATGCGGATCAGGCGGGCGTCGTCGTTGCCCTGGAACCAGCCGGTGCCGTACTCCAGCATGTACAAGTCGCCGTCGGAGTTGAACTCCATGTCGATCGGGTTGCTGAACTTGTGGCTGGGCATAAAGCGCTCCATCGATACGAAGTTCCCCTCCGCATCCATGGTCACGGCCATGATCCAGCCGCGCATCCACTCGTATTCCAGGAACTTGCCGTCGTAATAATCCGGGAAAGCCCGCTTGGCATTTTTGAAATCGCTGGCGTAATAAACGGGTCCAGCCATGGCGTTGCGACCACCTGTGCCCACCAGTGGGAAGTCCTTGGACTCGGCGTAGGGATACCACACAAATGCTTTTTGGGCAGGTGGGAGGGTGGTCAAACCGGTATTGTTCGGCGATTTATTGATCGGTGCATTCACATCGTACATCGGCCCCGACTGTTTTTTCTCAAAATCGTAGTAGTAATAAGGCTTGTTGTCGCCAATGAAATATGGCCACCCGAAGTTGCCCGCTTTACGCGCCTGACCAACTTCATCAAAACCTTGTGGCCCGCGGTTTGGCATCGGATTGTTGCCATCAGGACCAACGTCGCCCCAATACACATATCCAGTTTTTTGGTCAACGGAAATGCGGTAAGGGTTGCGGTGGCCCATGGTGTAAATTTCCGGACGGGTTTTGGCCGTTCCGGGAGGGAACAAGTTGCCTTCGGGAATGGTGTAAGTGCCGTCGGGCTGGGGCTTGATGCGGATGATTTTGCCCCGCAGGTCGTTGGTGTTGCCAGAAGACTTCTGAGCATCCCAAGGCCCACGTCCTGGACGTTCATCGATGGGGTTCATGCCATCAGAACCATGGGGGTTGGTATTGTCACCCGTAGACAAGAACAGATTGCCCTTGGCATCAAAAGCGATCGAACCACCCGTGTGGCAGCATTGGTCGCGTTGAACTGGGATTTCGAGCAGTACTTTTTTGGAATCCAAAACCAGTTCTTCACCGCGCAATTCGTAGCGGGTCAGGATGTTTTTGGGGTCATTCCCGGCTGGGGAGTAGTACAGGTAAATCCAGTTGTTTTGGGCAAAATTAGGGTCTTTGGCCATGCCCAACAAGCCATCTTCCGCTTCCGCCTGATTGCCTTTAGCATCGGGAAGATACTTGGTGCTTACGGGGATGGTCGCAATGGTTTTGGATTTGCCTGCTTTAGGGTCGTAGATTTTCACGGCACCCCGGCGCTGGATGTAGAGCACGCGGTTGTTGTCGAGCATGGTCAGCTCAACGGGTTCTTCCAGTTTTTCTTCCAACACCACTTTGGTAAAGCGGTTTTCTTCAGGCATTTGTTTGCTGCGTGCTTTGGAGTAGTCCAGGGGCTTGTTGCCGATGGCGTATTTCAAACCCGCAGCGAGGTGGCGCAAGAAAAGGTCTTCGGAAAAACTCTCATTTGTGTGGCCCATCGCGGTGTAAAAAGCACGGCCACCATCGTAATCATGGTACCAGCTCATGGGGTGTTTGGGTACGCCCATTTTGGCGCCGAAGTACGATTTTTCATCGATGCTCACCAATACTTTTACGTTCGGGTTGATGTCGCGGAAATCGTAAAATTCATCGGTGCGTTCCCATGGATCGGGGAGGAAGTTGGTACTTGGGTGCGTTTTGTCCTCAACGTGGAACGTCCCCTTTTGTACGTTGCTCGGTGTGCTGGGATGGCTGGTGAAGTAACCTCCAGCCAACTTGCCGTACCAGGGCCAGTCGTATTCGGTATCGGTAGCGGAATGGATGCCCACATAACCACCACCCGCCTGAATGAATCGTTCAAAGGCGTTTTGTTGCAGGGCGTCGAGTACATCGCCTGTGGTGCACAGGAAGACCACCGCAGCGTAGCGCTTCAGGTTGGTTTCGTTGAATTTGCTGGCGTCTTCGGTGGTGTCCACCGCAAAACCCTGGCTTTGACCCATCTTGATGAGGGCTGGTTTGCCTGGTTCGATGGAAGTGTGACGGAAACTCGCCGTTTTGCTAAACACCAGAATCCGTGGTGTTTGTGCCTGGATTAATCCTCCAATTAAGAACAGTGTAAGCAGTACAATGATCCGTTGCAGGAGGGACTGAATAGTTGGGTGCATGATGTAGATTTTATTACAAGGAATCCTTTGTGTAAAAGTTACACAATGATAGGGAAGAAGGAGGATTTTTACAAATTTCTGACAAAGAGAATTCGACGGATGGGGGAAATGAGTGGATGATTGGGTGGGTTTATAGGCGATAATGCCTTAAATTTGTTGCTATGGACAAAGTAGCAGAATATCGTCAAATCTTGCAGGAGGTACTAACTGAGTATGCAACCAACCGTGGTTCATGGCAACCACAATCTCCTGATGATGTACAGGTCAAAGTGTTAATTGATACTCAACATGATCATTATCAAGCATTGCATGCTGGTTGGGAAGAGGGAAGGCAGGTCTTCTTGGTTGTTTTTCATTTTGACATTATCGATGGGAAAATTTGGCTGCAGCGTAATGCTTCTGACTACGATATTGTCGAAGACATTGAGGCTAAAGGAGTGCCTAAATCAGATATTGTATTGGCGTTTCATGCACCGGAGATGCGGAAGTATACGGATTATGCGGCGGCGTAGCTGGGAAAGTGCTAGGTATTGTGAACATTGGATTTATGAAATTAATTTGTTTTTTTGAGTTTGAAATTCGTCCGCAGAAATAACTCCTTCTAACATTAACTGATGTAGCTTAGTTAATTCATCAGCAATTAAGTTTGTATTTTTTTCTCTTTCTAGCTTGTCATGGCTATTAGTGATAGCCACCCTAATTTTTTCTTCCCAATGTTTGGCCGTATTTAAGTCAGAAATAGGAATGACAGTCGGCATATCTGTATCTTGAATTTTTAAGCTAAGTCCAATTTTTTGATTAAGCCTTTTTGTTGACTGGGAGTAAAAAGATAGCCAAGTATTGAGCCCCCAACAATTCCTATAAATATCAGAGTGGGAGTATTACTATCGATTAACAATCCAATTATTCCGCCTATTATGCACATTAATATTAGATTGAAACCTAAAAAGTCCGATTTAACAATTTTTATTTCTTTTTCAGTAATTAATAACACTTCGATTACCTTTGAAAGGTCAACAGATTTAGAAACTTGATTTATTATGAAGCTTACTTTATTCATTTCTTCATCGATCAAGATTATCGGCTTTTTTAGCATAGCTCTATCTCTTTTTCGATATACTATAGAAAAATAGGATATTACGATTATGGTTAAAAATGTGAAAAAAGACACAATTAAATATTCCATTTTAAATGTTTTGGAGGTTTACTAAATTTGAATTTGTTCAAAATGGAAGCTACTAATAGCGGAAAAACATTGGTTTATCTGTAAGTTACGAAGCTCCAATAAAATAGAGTTGATCACTAAATTACCTCACCCATAACTATCTCCAAGCCCGAACAGACTTCTCCACCACTCAACACCTCCTCAAATTTGACCGTTTTAATCTCCCCATTCTCCGCATAAACATAAGTGAGACGTTTCTGAGGATCAACTAACCAGCCTAATCGGCAACCAGCCTCCATATATTCGTCCATTTTTTCGCGTAACTCACTCAAACTTTGATTTTCTGAACGCAGCTCGACTACAAAATCGGGCGTAATTTTTGCAAACTTTTTTTGCTCACTTTTTGGCAATGCGTCCCACCGATCTTGTCGAATCCAGGCGGTATCTGGTGATCGTTCTGCGCCATTGGGCAAAGTAAAACCTGTGGAAGAATCGAAGGCTACGCCAAGTTTACAACGCCTGTTCCAAATGCCAATTTCAATACTGATTTCAAAATTGCGATGTCCAGTTTCGGAAGTAGTGGGCGGCATAATGATGAGTTGACCGTTGGCATTGCGCTCGATCCGCAATTGATGATTTTCTACACAAAATTCATAAAATTCTTCTCTGCTCATGTCATGCCCGTCCCAGTGCAAAGGCATTCCATTGCGGAATTTTACTTTGAGCGTGCTGGAGATGGTGTCCGTTGCATTAGGCTTGGCACTAATCATGGTAGATGATTTTTACAAAAATAGCTTGAATTTATTTGGAAAGCAATAAAGAAGAATGTCATAAAAAATAAAAATTCGCCACCTTACACTTTGAAGATGGCGAATTTTTAAACGCTTATGGTACTTCAATTCTAAAAACTCACCAACTCAATATCAAAAATAAGCACCGCATTTGCGGGGATAACGTTTCCGCTACCTGTTGGGCCATAAGCCAATCGGGAGGGGAATAAAAAAGTCCCTTTACCCCCTTTTTTCAGGAGTGGCACTGCAATTCTCCAGCCAGAAATCACACCGCTCAAAGGGAATTGCGCTACTGCACCGTTTTTGGTCTCATCGAACACCTTTTTGTCGGTGAAATACCCCTTGTATTTGACCGTAACCACGGAGTTTGCACTGGCATTGTCGCCAGTACCTGGCTCACTGATGATGTAGTACATGCCCGAAGAGTGCTTTTCAGCGGTCAGGCTATTGTCAGTCAGGTACTTGCGGATGATTTCATCATCGTTTTCCGCCTGCGTACCAAAGCCTACCAACTCAACGTCGAAGATAACGATCGCGTTGGAAGGAATGCCCTGCGGTGGATTTGAGCCATATGCCAAATCCGAAGGGATGATAAAGGTTGCTTTGCCTCCCTTTTTCATTTTGGCAATGCCTACCTGAAAGCCAGAAATGAGGCCCCGTAAGGAAGCCGTAATCGGTTTGCCCGCTTCAGATTTGTCAAACTCGGTGCCATCGATCAGGTAGCCCCGGTAGTTGAAGGTTACCAAATCCGTGGAGTCGAAACGAATGGATTTACCAGTCCCTTCCAGGGTATTGATGTAGTACATTCCGGAAGGATCTTTTTGAGCGGTGAGGCCCTTATCGCTCAGGTACTTTTCAATAATGGCCTGCTGCTCTTCAAATCTTTCTTCTTCTTTGGAGGTCAGGTTGATACATGCATTGAACATGATCAAACTCAAGAGCAACATAAAGCTTGTGATTCTTTGTATCATCGTGCGTTGTTTTAGTTGAAAGCCAGTAAAAAGGCTTTGTGTACTCAACTGTTGAACAAATTCGGCCGAAAAATAAGGCAATTATTCCTTTATTTTGGTCGTATAACTGTTAAACACCTAAATAAGCATTTATGAAAAAACTGTTTTTTGCTTTGTTTTTAGCCTCAATAGCTTTTGCCTGTACCCCCAAGGGGAACGATTCTACCAAACAAATACCTGATTCAAAGGACTTTGCTTATTTGCATTTTGTAGGAACCATTGGGAATGAGCCGATTCGGATGAACTTGCTCCAAGACCTGGACTTCGACGACAATCCCTGGTACAATGGGTATTACCACTACGAAAATACACAAGAGCCCATCGGCTTTTATTCCTCCACCGATTCCACCGGACAAGGTCAACTGATTTTGACCGAACATTCCCTTGGCGACGAACCTTTTGGAAGCTTCATAGGCAAACTCGAAAAAGGGGTCTATAGTGGAGAATACACCAGTGCTAGTGGAAAAAAATCCTCCTTTGAGCTCAAGCTCACTTTCCCCGAAGGAACCCAGGAATTCGCTGCCATGCGCCTCGAAAAAACCGAAGCAGCCGATAAAGACCGCAAAGATTCACCCAAAGGCCACTTTGGCTATGAGTATTTTATTCCTAGTGAAAACTGGTTGAAAGACGCACTTTTACAAGAAATGGTTGGTGATTCTCTGGCGCAGGTGTACAAAAATCCCCAAAAAGCTTTTGATGCGGAACAGCAACAGTTTTTTAAAGATTACCACGAAGAAATAGCGGGAATGTTGGAAGAAGGAGAGGATGACCTGTACCTGAATTACGACGCGGATAAAACAATGGAAGTCCTTTTTAATCAGGACAATTTGCTCAGTATCGCGGTAATGGATTACAGCTACGCGGGGGGAGCGCATGGCAACTACGGCTCCGCTTGTGCGAGTTTTGATTTGGTCAAAAAGAAAAAAATCAATTTGGAAGACGTCTTCAAACCGGGTTATGAAACGGTGCTTACCCAAGCGCTGACTGAAAGCGCCAAGAAAAAATTCAACACGCAGGATTTGAGTGAAATACTTTTTGTAGACAAAGTTGAACCCAATGGCAATTTTTTCCTCACGGGAAAAGGCATCTGCTTTAACTATGTACCTTATGAAATTGGGTCTTATGCAGCGGGAGAGTTGAAGGTATTTGTACCGTTTGAAGAACTGAAAGAAATAATAAAATAACAATAATCATGGGAAAAAAGCACGCACTCCTCATTGGGTTAAATGAAGTCAACAAGCAGCATTATATGGGCTGGACGGGGGCTTTGCGTTATGCGGAAGATGGGGTAAAAAAAGTAAATGGTGAAATCATCGCGTTGCGCGGATTCAACACTCCCCATATTTTGCTTCGCGCTCAGGCTACCCGCCTCAATGTGCAGCAAAAACTAAATACACTTGCCAATGATGCCGCTCCTGGTGATTTAGTGGTGGTGTATTATGCGGGACATGGCCAACAAGAGCAGGATAAACAAAGATTGGAAGTTGATAAATTGGATGAAGCCTGGTGCTTGTACGATGGCTTGTTCCTCGACGATGAATTGTGGGCGGCCTGGTGCCAGTTTAAAAAAGGAGTTCGAATCTTGCTTGTCTCTGATTCCTGCAACAGTGGCACCATTGGCAGAGATGGCGAGTCTGCCCCCATGGACAATAGCCAGACAGAATTGTTCACAATGGAAAAAAAGATGCAAACCTACATCAACAATCAGGTCTTCTATGATCAATTGATGAAAAACACCCGTAGTGCTCGGTCAAAGCCAATGGAGGTCTCATTGATTACCCTTACTGCGTGTAAAAGCAACCAAAAAGCACTAGAGAATAAAAATTTACAACACAGTGAATTTTCTTATTCGTTGTTGAAAATTTGGAATGGGGGGAGATTTATAGGGGATCACAGGGCGTTTTATCAGGCTATTCTGAAGGATGTTCAGCTTCGCAGCCCCAATCAGACGCCACAAATCATCCAATATGGCCTACCAGACTCACAGTTTTTGGACTCAGTACCTTTTTCTGGATAAATAAAAGGCCTAGCTTCCCGGAGGGCAGGGTCGATTGGTTCTAATTTTTATTTGTTGAAGCAGCTTCGCTGCTCGTTTTTAATAACCGCGACGACGCGACGGCGCGACGGAAAGTGTGCTTCGCACACCTTTTCGTCGTCTTACGTCGCGCATTTGGCACAGCCAAATGAATCGTCGCGCCGTCGCGTCGTCGCGGTTATTAAAAACGATTGGGCGCAGCCCAATCCAAAGTGGTTTAAAAATAGAACCAATCGACCCTCCCCGGAGGGAGTCAGGCCTTTTACCTTGAATCCTAGGAATCAGTACCCTGGATTCTGCGCAATATTCCCCCCCGCCAAATCGATCTCCGTTTGTGGAATCGGGAACAGCTCGTGTTTGCCTTTGACAAAATTTTTGCCCACGGCTTTCATTCTCGCTTCAACTTGCCCCGTTCGCACCAGGTCAAACCAGCGTTGTTGCTCCATAGCTAATTCCACCCGGCGTTCTTGCCAGATTCTTTGGCGCAGGGCAGCCTTTTCTGTGATGGTAACATCGGGCAGGATATTTCTGCGGGTGCCTCGGGCCCGGATGCGCACCGCATTGAGGTGGATCAGCGCTTGTTGAGATTTGTTGTTTTCATTCAGGGCTTCAGCAGCAATGAGCAAAACGTCGGCGTAGCGCAATATGCGGATGTTGCTCGGCCCGTTGTCTTGCAGCAGAGCGTGCGCTGGCGTCCAGGCTTTTTGGTTGTAGCGCTCATTTTCCATTTGTGGATTGTCCTCCACCAGTGCCGATCCATCCGGTAAGGCTTCGCCTACCAAAAGAGCGGTGGCATCGCGGCGCGGATCGCCAAATTCAAAGGCTTTCATCAGGTCATCCGAAGGCAAATTGAAGCCCCAACCCAGATTGGGCGTACCCCGTACTCCCTGCACCATGTTCCAAGGTGTTGAGCCTGCATAGGAGGCTTCGAGTGCGGTGGCTTGTACTTCAAAAACCGACTCGCTGGAGTTTTCACCCTCGGGCAGGAAAATTTTGGGGTAATCCGCCAGCAGTTTGTACTCATTGGAATTGATCACCTCCAACGCGTACTTTTCTGCATTGACATAATCCTTGGTGGTCAAATAGACTTTTGCCAACAAACCCCGGGCGGCACCTTTGGTCACCCGCCCCAAATCTTCAGGCGCATAGGCTGATTTTTCCGGCAAACTGGCAATGGCTTCGGTAAGGTCAGCAGCAATCAACTTGTAAATCTCCGCAGTTGCTGCGCGGGTTTGGGTATAAAACTCGTCCTGAGTCAGTGGCCGTGTGATCAGGGGTAAATCGCCAAACCAGCGTACCAGATTGAAGTAAAAATGGGCACGGAGGAATTTGGCTTCCCCGATCAATCTTTTACGCAAGGTTTCATCCATCGCGGGCACCTTGGGAATGCCTGCAATGGCTACATTGGCGCGGAAAATGCCTTGGTAATGGCCACGCCAAGACCCGCGAATGTCTTCCGGGAAACCGGGATCCCAACTGAAATCATCAAATGCAGTGAGGCGCTGTGCGTCAGCAGGGAAGCTCCCTTTGACCGCATCGTCGGTAACAATATCCGTCATGGCCAGCCAGGGGAAGGACGTCAGATTCCAATCCCGTAAGGAATTGTACGTGGCGTTGACCGACCAAATGGCGTGCTGAGCAGTCTGGAAGTAATTGTTGGCGTTGATCACGCCTTGTGGTTTTACCTCCAAAAAGTCTCCATTTTGACAAGCGGGTGCCAGCAGCAAAACCAGCATGGCACTTGTCGTTATTCGAAATAAATACTGTTTGCGCATGAGTTTCGATTTTATAACAAATTAGGAGGCCTTTAAAATGAAATGTTCACACCAGCCAACCAGGTACGCGACAATGGATACACTCCACCATCGATGCCTACTTGTAATACGTTCTCACTGGATATTTCGGGTGTAAAACCAGAGTATTTTGTTTGGGTAAAAATGTTGTTCCCACTGACATACACCCGCAAGCTGTTCAACTTGATGCGTTCCAGCAAGCTTTTGGGCAGGTTGTAGCCCAAAACCGCACTGCGCAAACGGAAGAACGAACCATCTTCCAAAAAGCGCTCCGATACCTGATAATTATAACCACCATTGGTGATGCGAGGTTCAAAATTGGAAGTGCCAGGTCCCGTCCAGCGCTCCAGGAAGGACGCTTCGTAGTTGGGAATCCCAAAACCACGGGCAGCCCGCTTGCTGTTGTAGATTTTGTTGCCACTCACCCCATTGAAATCTACGGAGAAATCAAATCCGTAGGCGTCAAATCCAAAATTGAAACCATAAATCAACTTGGGAATGGGGCTACCCAAGTAAGTACGGTCTTGTGAGTCTACGATGCCATCGCCATTGGTATCTTCAAAACGCAGATCGCCAGGCTTCACTGCTTCACGCGCTGGGTTTGCGGCAATTTCTTCGGCGTTTTGGTACACCCCAACGACTTTGTATCCATAAAAAGAACCGATGGATTGACCAACGATGGTGCGGGTCGCGAAGGCGAACAATGCTTCGTTGCCCGTACCCAGGGAAAGCACTTCATTTTTCAGGGTAGAAGCCAATGCGCCAAAGCGGTAGTTGAGTTTTCCTACCGAATTGCGGTAATTCAGGGTGAAATCAAAACCCGAGTTGCGCACATCCGCCGCGTTGACGAAGGGGTTGGAGGCCGAGCCAACGTAGTCAGGGATGGGCACAGGCACCAGAATCTTGTTGGTATTGCGCTGGTAATATTCCACTTCCAGGGTCAGGCGATTGTCCAGAAAGCCCAATTCTGCACCGATGTCGGTACTGTTGGTTTCTTCCCATTGCAAAAATGGGTTAGCCAGGGAGATGAGCGAAGCCCCAAAATTCAGGCTTTCTGTACCACCAAATACCGCACTCAGGTTATTGGTAACGGTTGGGATGGCGGCGTCGGAAGGGAATTTATCATTGCCCAAACGCCCCCAACTGGCCCGTAGCTTCAAGTTGTCGATTATTTTTTGACCTTTCATAAACGGCTCTTCCGTCACCCGCCAGGCTACTGCGAAAGCGGGGAAATTGCCGTAACGGCGCTCAGAACCAAACTTGGATGAGCCGTCACGACGGAAAGTAGCCGTAAAAAGGTAACGTTCTTTCAGGTTGTAATTGGCACGGAACAAGAGTGATTGGTAACGCTCAGGATTGTTGCCAATGTTGTAGTTGGTGGCGGTTTCAACATCGCCTGCATCCAGGTAAAAGAACTCTTCAGTGTCGCCAATCAGCCGTTGACGGGAGCCGCCGATGCGTTCTCCACTGCGGGCTTGTTGGGTGTAACCCGCCAGAATGCTGAAGCGGTGAATGCCAATTTCGCGCGAATAATTTAGCGTGTTTTCCCATTGCCAATCGTTGTAGCGCGAAAATTCGGCGTTGATGCGACTTTGGGGGTTGCGTTGTTTGTCGTCCACTTCAAACTGGGGCTCGTAACCTTTGCCCCGGCTGTTGATGCTGTTGAACCCAAAGCTACTGCGGGCAGTCAGGTTTTTGATTGGATATATTTCTAGGTAAGCATTGCCATTGAGCTGCTGGCCATAGCCACGGTTGTAGCTGTTGTACTCCAATTGCGCTGCGGGGTTACTCACATTGGAGTTGGTGGAGGTACTGCCGTATTTCCCCGCTTCGTTGATGGCCACCACGGTGGGGTCGGCAGCGTAGGAATTGAACACGATGCCACCGGGTTCGCGGTTGTTGGCACTGGAAATAAAGGCCAGGTTGTGCCCCAGTTTTACCCCTTTGATGAGGTTGTATTCGTTGTTGACCCGCAAGGAATAGCGGTTGAAATACGAGCTGCGGATGATCCCGTTCTGGAGGAAGGCATCGCCGCTGATGCTGTAAGTCATGGCTTCGGAGCCACCCCGGATGCTGAGGTTGTAGTTTTGGATGGAGGCATCGCGGAAGATGACGTCCTGCCAATCGGTGCCTGCCCCAAAAGATTCAGGATTCGGGTAAGGCGCTGCGCCGCCCGCATTGCGGTAAAATTCATTCACCAAACTGGCGTATTCGGATCCGGTGGCCAGATCCAATCTTTTGCCCACTTGTTGAATGCCGTTGTAAGCGCTGAAGTTAAACTGGGCTTTTTGGCCACGAATCCCTTTTTTGGTCGTGATGAGTACAACCCCATTGGAGCCACGGGTACCGTAGATGGCGGCAGCGGAAGCATCTTTGAGCACTTCCATACTTTCGATGTCGCTGGGGTTGAGGAAGTCGATGTTGTCGAGGATGAGGCCATCGACCACGTAGATGGGATTGGCATTGTTCAAAGTCCCGGTACCCCTAATACGAATGACGGGCCCTTCACCAGGCCGACCGGAAGCCGAACTGACGTTGACCCCGGCAATTTTGCCTTGCAGGGCCTGGGTTACGTTGGAGGCCGCTACTTTTTGTAATTCACTGGATTTGATGGAACCTACCGAGCCGGTCAGGTCACTTTTGCGCTGGGTGCCATAACCCACTACGACCACCTCGTTGATCATCAGGGTGGCTTCACCCATGATTGCATCGACACTCGTGCGGCCTTTGACAGATATTTCTTGGGTTTGGAAACCCGTGTAGGTGAAAATCAGGATGGCTTGGCCATCGGGAACTTCCAGGCTGTAATTGCCTTCAAGATCGGTGACCCCGCCAAGGGTCGTGTTTTTAACCTGAATATTGACGCCGATCAGCGCCTCTTTTTTTTCATCCGTTACCTTCCCGGTGATGGTAACCTGGGCTTGCAACTGCGAAAAAAAACCAGTCGCGCCCAATAGGAGCAGAGTGTATAAAGATCGCATGTCGGTCTTATTTGGGGCTGAATTTTAGTTAAAAGTTGAAAAGTTGAAAAGTTGAAGAGACCGAGAAGCCTAAGGCCGCCGGATACTCCTCAACATTTCAACATTTCAACTTTTCAACTAAACCAGCTATTGCTTAATAAACTTCGTCTTGGCTTTCATCAAGCCATTCTTATCGTAAGCAGCCAGAATGTACATGCCGCGTTCGAGTTCGGCAGTATTCAGGTTAACGTAGTTCTGACCACTGGAACGGATGGAGTAAACCTTTTGTCCCAAAGCATTGAACACGTCATAGCCGTACAAATCTTGACCATTTTCGATGATCAACTCGGTGCTTACCGGGTTAGGGTAAACTTTGAGGTTGTTCAAAGCAAAATCACGTACACCAACGGTACCGGAACAAGACTTGTCACCAATCGCGATGTCGTCGAAATAGTAACGTTTTTCAGTCGTCGGTACGGTGCCGAAGTCCATGATCATGGCCAAAGTGGAGTACAGGGCGCCGTCTGGAATGTTCAGCGTAGTGAAATCCCAGGTCAGTTCCTGCCATTCGTTTGGCGTAGTGTACTTAACCTTTGTGTCACCCGTATTGGGGGCACCATTGCTGCTGCGCTCCAACTTGAAAACTACATCAGCTTCGCGATCCATCAACACTTTCATGGTGATCTTTTTGTTCTTGCCCATCGAGATGGCCGCAGGAATCGCATCATTGAAATACCCGGCAAAAACTTCTCCGCCTGGGCGCTCAATGAATTCGGCTACCTTGTTGCTGGTGTTGATGCCACTCTTCTTGGGATTGTCCACGATGATGTTTACCTTTTGTCCATCGAGGCTGCCATTGGCAAAGTACTGCCAGCGGCCCAAGTCATCCAGTGCAGTTTCAAAGTTGGACACGCAAGAAGTGTAAGGTGCTCTGCGCAATTCGATGTCGTCGATGTAGTATACGTCGTCAGCAGTTGGCAATTTGCCAGCGTTGAAGAAGAGTACCAGTTTGGTATGGCCTTTGCCAGCGGCAGCACTGAAGTCGATGGAGTATTGTACCCACTTGCGGGTATTGGCAGCGGTTACTTCTGAGAATACCTCAGGCGCCGGACCAGTACCACCTTCGAGTTTGAACAAAATTGGCACTGCTTTAGGCGACCAGATTTTGACTTGCAACTGATTCAATACCGAAAGATCAATGGCTTTGGGGAATTCGTAAACGATGGCAGACCATTCATCCTTTGGATCGCTGTATTCACCCACTTTATCACTGGCTGAAGAGTTGATGCCACTTGGATCTGGGTTATTGATCACTTTAAGGAAATCACCACCCGTAGTAGATACTTTGGTGAAATTGCGTTGGCATTCAAAGTCATCAACTTGACCTGCCACGGCTACTACACCTTCACAAAGGTTTACGGTAGAAACGGTTTGCGTCAGGTTGTCGAAGTACCAGGTTGCAGTGGAAGTAAGGTCGGCATCAAATACAATTTCAACCCGCTCGAAGTCGGTAATGGTTTTGAAGTTGCTAAAGTTGAAGTTCAAGTCAACCCATTTGCCGGTTAGCGCAATCGGGCGAATGATCTCTTTTTGCCCCTGAGTGGCAGAAACCAAACGCAAGGTCAGGTTTTTGGCACCAGCTGGAGCCCACACTTGCAGGTTGACTTGTGGCAAAGCGGCTAAAGTAAAGCCTTGTGGCAACAATGCTTTCAACCCACCCAACTTGGAGCTTCCTTTGGTGTAAGAACCTACCGTAGCGGAAGTATTGATGGTTTTATCAGGGTTGGCAATAGCACCATTGAATTTGCCAAAAACCGCTTCTGCACCCAAAGATTCCCAACCCAATTTCGCGCCACCTTCAAAATCTTCCAAGGCACTACTCTTTTCTTTGGCAACCAGGCTGATGTCATCTATGTAGTAAATGTCATTTGCTCCTGGCAGTTTACCGGCATTGAAGAAGATGACGATCTTGGTGTGATTGGCATTTTCTTGGTTGCTAAAATCGGCGGTGTATTCTACCCACTTGTTCAATTGAGTAACGGCAATGGGTTTTTCTTCCGCGCCGGAAGTTCCGCCTTCTAATTTCAATAAAAGGTTGCCAGCAACAGGTGCCCACAATTTCAATTTCAATTGGTTGCGGTCTTTCAGTGGAATGCTTCCTCCCCAATCGATGACCAATGCGTGGAATTCACCGCCTACATCTTTGTAACGACCTACTTTGGCACTCAGGTTTGCCCCAAATTTATCAGGGTTGTCTACCGCAGTAATGTCATCAAAACCAGGTTGGCCGTAGGCTGCATTGCGTTGGCATTCAAAGTCATCCAATACATTTGGATCCTTTTCTACGCCAGCACAAGCCCCTGCTGTAACGGCAATCAGGTTGTCAAACAGATACGTATCCGAACTGGCGTCAACCCCTGGATCAAAGAATAAGATGATCTTGTTGAAGGTTTTGACCCCTGCAGATTTGCTGAAATTGAAGGTATATTCTACCCATTGGTCTTTGACCGCAATGTTTTTGACTTCTTCTACCGCAACGCCTGGGCCTTCCAATTTGAGCAAGAAAGAACTGGCTACTGCTGCTTTTACCTGAATTTTGAACACGTTGTAAATGGACAAATCCAGCGGTGTTGTCAATTCAGTCAAAAAAAGACTGTAACCCGCACCAGCTTTTTTGGTATAGGCACCCACCTTAGTACTGCCGTTTAGCTTCAAGGTGTCGCCACCTGGAGGGTTAGGCACAACCGCAAATGATCCTTCGACGGGGTTCCATTTCAATTTGGCACCACCTTCAAAGTCTTCATATACGAAAGAGGTTGGGGCAGGATCCAGTGAAATATCATCGATGTAATATACGTCGTTGGCACCTGGCAGCACTCCCGCATTGAAGAAGAAGACCAGTTTGGTATGGTTGGCATTGGCCTCGCTGGTCATATTGACGGTATATTCTACCCACTTATTCAGTTCGGTGACATCAAGAAAAACCTCTTTTTGTGGAGAAGTACCCGCTTCCAGTTTAACCAACAGCCGACCCGCTTTGGGTGCCCAGAGTTTAAATTTGACAATGTTGCGGTCTTTCAGTGGCATTGCACCGCCCCAGTCCAGTACCATCGCGTGCCATTCACTACCTGTGTCTTTGTAGCGGCCAACTTTAGCGCTGGTGTTGGCCCCGGTTTTATCAGGGTTGTCTATGGAACTGATGTCGGCAAAACCTGGATTGCCGTAAGCGATATTGCGCTGGCACTCAAAATCGTCCAGAATTTTGGCGCTGGGCGCGGTTCCGGCACAAGGGCCAGCAGGGCCTGCAGTCAGGTTGTCAAACAGGTAAGTGTCGGAGCTTGCATCCACCCCTGGATCAAAAAACAGAATGATTTTTTTCAGGTTGGGCGTAGCTGCCGCTTTGCTAAAATCGAAAGAATACTCAATCCATTCGCCGCTTACAGCAATGTTTTTGTTGCCTTCGATAAAACCGCTGGCACCTTCCAGCTTCAGGATAAATGCCGAAGCTACGGCAGCCTTGATCTGGATTTTGAATTGGTTGTTGGTGCTGAGGTCCAGCGCAGTGGGCAATTCAGCCAGGAAAAGGCTGTATCCCGAGCCCGCTTTTTTGGTGTAAGAACCAACCTTGGCGCTGCTGTTGAGGCCCAAGGTGTTGCCTCCTGCGGCATTGTCTACAGTTGAGTAGGTACCTTCGATCGCATTCCAGGGCAACTTGGCGCCGCCCTCGAAGTCTTCGAGTACTACTTGTGTCATACCCAGCAAGGGTAGCAGAAGCATTGTGAAAAAGAGCAGATGTTTTTTCATGTTGTTAGATTTTGGGTTCGTGTATTGAACCTATTGCGAAATGACCAGTGGATAAGTGCTTGTATACGTGGGTGAACTGATGTGCAAGAAGTAAGTTCCTTTGGCTAGCGCGGGTAAGGTAAATTGTTGTCGCTGTAGTCCGGTATTGAGTCGTGTAGCTCCAAGTAAACGGTGTACAACCCGGCCTGCCGTATCGCACAATTCAATCTTGACCGTTTCGCTTGAAGGTTGTACAAAGGAAAGGTCGAGATTTTTTTTGACAGGATTTGGGTATATTTTGAGTTGCAGGTCGGCAGCTGGGAGGGCCGCGACTTTGGTTACGTCGGCGGTAAAGCCAATTTTTTTGAGCGCCGTCTGAATTTCAGGATTGGCCATGAAGTGTTTCCACAACAAACCACTGCGGTGGTTTTCGATCATGTTGATGATGGGGCCCTGGTCAATGGCCAGGTAACTGTCCGCAGTCCAATTGAGTTGAGGGTTGAAGGCGTCGTAAAATCCCATGGGGCCAAACAGTTCGGCACCGTATTCGCGGTAAAAATGTTTGAGTGCCCCCAAAGATTCTACCGGGGTGTATGGAAAAGAGCCAAGTGCGGCAGTGGGGGCGATGGTGCCATTGTCTTGAGGCCCGCTGTTGGGCTCGTGCGCCAGGTAGCCTTGGATGGGGTCATCACTGGCGGTTAAGCCCCAGCAGTTTTCGCCATAACCCTTGAATTTCTTAGGATTGGCAATGCAATACGCCCGATTGATCAGGGTGTGATTGCGGTTTTGGGTAAAATAGTTGGTGTACTTATCCTTGATGTTGCGTGGGTCAAACCCCATGAACGAATAATGAGCGAAGAAAAGGGGCCCACCCAAGGCGGGCCCTAAAGGTAATAGAACACTGTAATACTGATTCTTATTGACGTAGTTGCTGTTGCCAGCCCAGCCTTTTTCATACAAACCTTCGGGTACGCCGTGGGTAGGTGCGGCAATGCCCAATAGGTAAACGATCATGCCTTCATTCCAGCCGCGCACCGGAAAATTCATGGCGAATTGGTAGTTGGGCGACCAGTGCCAGTAAATGAAATTCTGGAAATATTGGCGGTACCAATCCCACTCGATGGCTTCCCACAATCCGGTGATTTTGCTGCGAATCTGCTGTTCTTCGGCTGTACTTCCCTTAAAATAGTCCCTTGCGGCCAACAAACCTTCGAAGAGGAAGGAGGTTTCTACCAAGTCGCCGCCATCGTCACGGGTGCTGAATGGGATGGTTTTACCACTTACTCCATTCATCCAGTGGGGAAACGCGCCCTTGAAACGATCGGCTTTTTCGAGAAAACTGAGCATTTTTAACAAACGATCCCGCCCTTGTTCCCTGGTAATGAAGCCCCTTTCAATTCCGACCATTAGGGCCATAACGCCAAAACCAGTTCCTCCGATGGTGACAATGTCTCCTGAAGTATTTCGTTCGCGACTAAGGCCTGACTGAGGGTGGGCAAAATCCCAGAAATAGCGGAAGGTATACTCTTGCACCATATCGAGCAACTGATCGTCACTTTTGGGGGCACTGCTGGCGCTGGCACTGGCGCTGGGCTGGCTTTCCTTGCCACTGCCGCTGGCACTGGTGATCCGATAGCTCGCCTTTACATTGAGTCCCAGTGGACGTACAAAATCTAGGTAAATGCTATCGGATTTGCCCACTTGCCCAATGAGATTAAAGGTTTGACCCTCGTCGAGGGAGCGGTAAACCCGAAAAGCGGTTCCGCCTGAGTTCCCGGTATTTTTCCAGCGCAGTTCGATGTGGCTATCGTAACCTTTGGCGCGAAACTGCTCGGGCACAAGTAGATTTACTGTAGCAGAAGCTCGATAAGTCCGCACTTCATCAATCAAGAGGGTATGCTCCTGGGCATCAGCGGCATTTTGTCCAAAAATGATGGCCTTGATTTGTTTAAAATTGATCCCGGTCTGGTTGGGATCACTGGTCATTACACTGAGGGGAATTTTGACCTGAGTCCAAATTTTGGCGTTTAAGCTGGAAGCATAGTTGCCGATGTTGTACTTGCGTGATTTGGTGGCACCTGGGGCACCTTCCAGAAAGATATTGGGCCAATCTGCTTTGTTGAGGCCATTGGGGGCATAAGCCCAAAAAGCCAGGGTATCGGTATTGCTGATGTCTTGAAAGGGGAAACCTGGAGCGATCACCAATGCTGACCAATCGCCACCGCTGCGCGAATTCCAGCGCAAGCGCAAACTGTTGCGGCCCTGAAATGCAGTGCCATCAGTAGGGAGTTTGTCACCACTGCTACCGGTTTGTTCCAAAAAACTGGTTCCAGACTTAAAAGCCAAGCCAGTATCGTAATAGCCAGGGTTGTTGCTGTCACTAAAAAAGTAAACTTCCTGACTATAAGTTGGCACGCATGCCTGTAAAGAGAGGAATAGAAAGCTGAAAAAATGTAAGTAGTGTTGCTTCATGCTTGCGATCAAATAATTGTAAGTGCAATCTTATCCTATTTAAACAACATTAGCTAGTTTTTGACCTCACCATTACTACGCCACGATGAAAAATCATCGAATAGTAGATTTTTTTAAAATTGATAATCAATAGTTTACTTAGAAAGTTTTCATAACTAAAAAATGCAGGATTGTCTGTTGTTGAGCAGATGTAAGTTCCAAGAATTATTTTACAAACCCATCAAAAATTCTACCAGGTTGTCGTCCCCTTCCAGTTCAAGTTTTCGGCGGAGCCGATAACGTTTGTTTTCGATGCCCCGAATGGAGAGGTGCAGGAGCGGGGCAATTTCTTTTGAACTCAAATTCATGCGCAGGTAAGCAGCCAGACGCAAGTCACCCGGGGTGATTGTTGGAAACATGGATTTGAGCTTTTTGAAAAACTCGTCGTGTACCTGGTTGAAATTGTCTTCAAAAACCTGCCAATCCTGCTCATTTCCCAGGTGCTCGTCCACCAGGCGCAGCATTTTTTGGTAGTGCTTGGCAGCAGTTCGATCCCCACTTTCGGCTTTAAAACGGATCAGTTCTTCCTTGATTTGCAATAATGCTTCATTTTTGCGGATCAGGTGAAAAGTGGAACTGGCCAATTCTTTGGACTTGTTGAGCACATCATTTTGCAGCTGAATGTTGCGGCTTTGGATGCGTTGCTGGTGCAGTTCGCGGTCTTTTTCTAGGAGCAGCTTGCGGCGTTGGATTTGGAGTCGCCGTTGATGTACCCGATTCAATAAAGCATACAAACCGGCTAAGCCCAGAAAATACAAAAGGTACATCCAGGAGGTTTGGTACCAGTGTGGTGCAATGACAAAACTGCAACTGGCGGTCTGTTCATTGAGGTCACGCTGCAATTCCAGGGTGTACCGTCCTGGCGACAAACTGCTGAACTCTCTTTCCGAAAAGCGGCTCCAACCGGACCACTCTTTTTGCTCTTCCTTCAGCCGATAGCGGAATAGGGTCGTGCGGGTGTATTCATCCAGGGAAAAAACAAAACGCAAAGTATGGGTGCCTGCTGGAAAATAAATCACCCCCTCCTTTCGGTAGATTTTATGCTTGTTTTTAGGGTTTAAGGATTCGATTTTTTTGATGCGTAAGGTCGATTCGGCATTTTTTTCCAAAGCATCCAACCGATTGAGCAAGGCATAACCATTGTCGATGCAAAACAGGTAAGTTCCTTTTTGTAGCTCAACAATGGGGTTGTAGTGAGTCGCAAGGGAGGTATTGATGATGCTTTTGAGCTGTTTGTTTTTTTTGATCCGCACTTGTTGGGGCATAATTTCGAATACCTCAGCAGCAGTAGAGCGGAAGAACTTGGATTGGGTTTCGCCCGTAAGTGGAGCGGGAAGGCATTTTTTTGTCTTGGGCTGATAAATGAATTGCCGCCCCCTAGACCAAATCCACAGCTCCTCACCTTGTACAGAAACATCCAGATTGGAATTGGCGGGCAAACCATCTGCTGTATTGATCGTATCAATGGCCGTGATTTTTTGGTAACTGGAATCGAGGGTCAAGTGGTAGATGCTTTCATAAGGGTTGACAGCCCAACATTCATTGGAGGCTTGAAAGACCAGTTTTTGTAGTGGCTCTTTCAGCCCTTCAACGTGATGACTGAATTGCCATTGCCCGGCGGCATCCTGCCGAAAAACGACCAAACCGGTGTAGGTGCCCTGGAGTAAATATTGCGAATTTTGAGGCGGCCGTACAAACCACCACCCCCCAGTCACGCTGGAAATGCGCCGAAACTGATTGCCAGCTATAACAAAAGTGCCTTCATTGTGCCCACAAAGCAACTGACCATCAAACACGGCCAATTGCCAAACTTGACCTTGTGACCCTGGTAAAAGCTGATACCTTTCATTCTTGAGGAGTGGCCAACTCCGGTAAAATACACCTTGATTGCTGCCAATAAAAAGCCGCTTTTGGTGGATCGCCGCAGTATAAATGGCCCCAATCTCGCCCTCCCGATCGGTGTAGTACAACATGGGATCGTGAAGCGCAACCAGGTCCAAACCTTTGTCCAAACCCAACCACAAGTTTTGCTTTTTGTCCTCAAACAGACTCAGAATGGTATTGTTTTGCAAACCATTGTTCTGGTTGAGGTGGTACTGGATTTGAGCGCCTTTGACAATAAAAACCCCATTCAGAATGGTACCCAAGGCCAATCGACCATCGCGCAGCCGGATCGCTTTGTTCAGTTGATAGCGCTTTAATTCGGCATTCACAGGATGTTCCCAGGGAACGAACGTATTGCCTTTTTGCCGGAACATACCTCCATTGCTGGTACCTACCAACAAGCCAGCAGGATCAGCGATAAGTGCAGTAATGGTTTGATTGGCAAAAAAATCACTGCCTTTTAACTCGGTTACTTTTTGTTTTGCCCCCAATTCATAAATCGGTGCGCGGATGGCTGGAATCAACAAACGGCCATTGCATTCCTTGATGAACATGAAGGGAAAATACGCCGGAACCCTGGTTACTTTTTTGTCCGCATATTGGTACATCACTCCAAAAGACTGAAAATAGACCACATTTTTATCCACCAGAATGTGCCAAAACTCTTCCTTGCGAATGTCCTCATGTGGCACCTTTTTGCTGAGCGAAGTATAGTATAGGTTGCCAAGCTGATTGCGTTGCCAAAAGCCAAATTCGCCATAACTGCCACAGTAGATTTTCCCGCTTTGATCGCTTGCCACGGCTCGGGCGGTTTGGCCATTGGGCAAGGGGTGCAGCTCCCAATTGGCGCCGTCAAACTCTAACAAGCCATCTTTGTTACCAGCATAGATGATCCCATGTTGATCCTGGGTGATTGACCAAATTTGATTGGAGGCCTGGTAGGTTTTTGCGGGAAAATTGAGGATCAAGGGGACGTCGGCGGCGAAGCAATACACGCTGCAAAGGATCAAAAAAATGCAGTAGATGGTGTTTTTCATGTGAGATTGGTCGCAGAGTCCGGTGCGGGTAGCTACAGCATTTTTAAGCCGAAATGATTGACAAACGGGATAAAGTCACGATCTGCATGCAAAAGGGTGAAGTCGTACTCTAAACAAGCAGTGGCAATGATAACATCAATAGTTTTCCTGACAGTAACCCCTTTTTTTCTCAAAAATCGATAGTTTTCAGCGCTTTTTATAGCAATGGTTTTACCGCCAAAATTAAAAAACGATAAAGTTTCTAGCAAGGATTTGGCCGTGTAGTAGTCAGCGTCAACGGAGAATCCCTGCAAAACCTCAGTGAAAATTAGATCTCCAACTCCAAGCTGTACGCGTCCCAACAACTGATCGAGTAACTCTGTTTCGCGAGTGATATTACCGTTGAAGTAATCAATCCAGACTGAAGAATCAATTATGGTCATTGATCTAAGCGCATTTGTTCTAAATCACCTTCCCATTTCAATTTTCCCCTGAAGTTGCGGATCAACAGCTGTTGTTGAATTTGGATGAATATCTTCAATGCTTCTTCAACAACGGCCTTTTTGGTTTCTAGACCACTTAGACTCATGGCTTGAGTCATTAAGGCATCGTCAATAACAATATTTGTTCTCATGTATACACCTTTTTTTAGACAAATATACACACTGTACTTTTAAAAAGCTAATTTTAGGTCCAAACGAACAAAAATCGTCAATAAAACCATGAGTCTCGCCCGGCAAGTCAAATCCTTCTTCGATCCGTACTTCGAGGCGCCATTACAGGCCTGGGAAAATTTTGCCCAATACCTCAAAGTGGCCAGTTTTGACAAACACGAAGTGATCAAGGCATCTGGCACCACTGAACGGCAATTGCTGCTCATTCAGGAAGGTTCAATCGGAATTTTTTTGTACAAAGAAAACCACGATGTGTGTATTGACCTGGCTTATGAAAAGGATTTTGTCAGCGATTACATGTCCTTACTCACCCAAGCTCCTAGTCCCTTGTACACCAAAGCACTGGAAAACACCCAAGCTTTGGCCATTGATTACCTCAATCTGAACCAATTGTACAGCACCCCTTTCGGTGAAAAAATCAAAATCCTGGTAGCTGAAAGCTTGTTCATCCACAAACAGCATCAGCAAACTGATTTGTTGTTGCTCACTGCCGAACAACGCTACCGCAAGTTGTTGATCGAAAACCCCAATGTCATTCTGCGCACAGCCCAGATTCATTTGGCTTCTTATTTGGGAATTACCCCTGAAAGTTTGAGCCGTATCCGCAAAAAAAACCTGTAGAAACAAGTCTTTCTTACCATAGATCAATTTTTTTGAATTCAAGGCGGCCTAGGTTTGCATCATCGTATTCACCCATTTGAAGTCCAAGATGATGAAAAATCTCCTGTCCGTAGTTTTGTTTATCGCATTCGTCTATACCCTGCAGGCACAAGACAGCACCAAAGTTCGATTGAATTTTGCCAAGACTTACCTGGAACTGGGCTCCAATATCTATCCATCTTTTACGGGGCGGATATGGAACGCAAGTGATGGAAGTGTAGACCGCACACATCCTCTTTCGTTTTCCCCAAACCTCAACATCGGCGGCATCCATTTCTGGGGAAGGGGCGATTTTTACATTTCCATTCCTTTGGCTAGTTTTTCAACATCCAGCAGCGATCAGGTAAAAGCTGAACTCAGTGAATCGGTGGTAACAGGGATGCGCTGGATGCCCTGGGCTTTAAAAAGTGAACAATTGACCCCTTATCTCGGCGCTGCCTGGGTCGTTTCCAACTTCAGGCAAAAAGTGGATCAGGCAGACAACCCTCTGTTCAATAAAAACGACCTGAGGTTTGACGGAGGTTTTTTGTACGGGAAGCAAGATTGGTTGTTCCGCTTGGGTATAAATGTTTATCCAAAGCATCAATTTGATTACCCAATCGATGCAACGCATTTCCAAACCATCCAAACCCCTGCCTTATCCGCAAATCTGGGCATCATTTACAGTTTTGAAACAACAGGGAAAGGGATGAATCCCGCAATAGCCAATCAATTGAATGCTTATGCTGGTTTTTCAAAGCCCGATGCGGCTCCAAGCCACCGTGGAGACTGGTTTTTCGGCATTGGCCCTTCTACATCCTTTGTATTGGAAGGTTCAGCTTACAATCAACAAAATCATGCTTTTGTCAACCAGCGCAGTATCTCTAAAACCTACCTCGATTTGTCTTTAGGCTATCATTTCAACCGTGCCAGAATAGCAACTGCTTTGGCCTATCGCCACATCCCTTTCAAAGAAAAAGGGTACGGTTTTACCCAAAACACGATTAAAAACTCCCTGCTTTTTGAAACCTATTACTATTTGCTGGATTACCATGGTTTTACACCATACATTGGCCTCAACGTTGGGCTTGACAAGATTCAAGTCAAAGAAAATGAGGCTTTGGTGGCCGAAAAGACTCAGGTAAGTCCTGGCATCACTTTTGGTTGGGATATTTTGCCCGGCAAGACCGAACAAGCATTTGTGCTGCGCACCAATTTGCGCTGGGTTCCGTTTCAAAAAATCCGCATAAATGGCGAAATTCATTCCATGAATCAGTTGGAATACAATGTCATTCAAGCGGTATGGTATCCTTCGCGGAAAAAATGGTACAAATAATCAATTGCCTTATGATCATCAGTATCCTTCTCGTCATTCTTGCCACCCTTGTATTGTTGAGTGTAGGCAAGGCCATCGACAAAATCAAAATTCGTTTGTCCGGCAACGACTACATCGATTTCCAAATCAAATACCAGTTGGTGTTGCTGTTTAGCGCTTTATTGCTTTTGCTCATCAACGCATTGTGCACCGGAAGTGATTTTTGGCCTTATCTGGCCATTGGCGACATCAATGCTGTTGCTGAAAAAATGGCGCTGTTTGGCATCCAGCAAGGAGATCGCTGGATGCAAACCGGGCTTTCCCTTTCGGTCGTGATTACGTTGGTCACGGCCATATTCATGTATTTTCAGGTGAAACGGCAACAAGTCAAGTGGAATTTGCTTTTTTCAGGTATGGGATGGATTTTGTTGTTTGCGCTGACCAATGCTTTGGGTGAAGAACTCATCTTTCGCGTGGGCATTGTGGTGCCTTTGAAGGGGCTGTTGGCTCCAGTTGTCATATATGGTGTCTCTGCCGTTTTGTTTGGTATTCCGCATTACTGGGGTATGCCGAGTGGGGTTATTGGCGCGTTTTTGGCCGGGATTTTGGGCTATGTGCTAGCCAAGTCGGTGGATGAAACCCAAGGGTTTTTTTGGGCTTGGGCAATTCATTTTTTGCAGGATGTAGTGATTATAGGAGCTGCTTATTTGGGGAAGGGAAATAAGGAATGGAAATAAAGTAACTTGCGTTGCGGTTGGGACTTGAATATGTCCTCACCCTATAAAGCCTTTTCAAATGTTACAATTATTAGAAGCTTTAACCGCAGGTTCAACCCTTCTTTTATCCTTTCTCATATTTACCAATCCAAAGGGGGTGAACAAACAAGCAAACTTTTGGCTAAGCATTTTTATGTTCAGTTTGGCCATGCTCAATTTGGATGCTTTGTTGATTACCCATAAAGTTTACCCTACTTTACCTCATTTGATCGGCATCTCCGACCTGTTGTTTTTTTTAGTGCCCCCCTCAATTTATTTTGCCGCCCTGTATTTTGTTTCGCCACAAAGAAAGTATCGATGGACAGATCCGCTCCATTTCTTTTTTTTCATCACTTACTGCATTTTGAACCTTCCCGCATTGTTGATGCAGGATGGACCAAGTAAACTAAAGATGATGTTGACCGAGGAGCCGATGCAAGCGGACGATTATATTGCCTCTGGCATCATCTTGGTGTATACGCTAGTGTACTGTATCTTGTCCTTGCTCAAGATCAATCGCCACCAAAAAAATGTAGCACAAATCCATTCCTCCAGCGAAGGAATTGATTTGAGTTGGTTCAAATATTTCCTGATCTGTGTATTGATCCTGGCAGCGGTGTGGGCCATCTATGTCTTGGTGCAAAGTGATTTGCTGAACTATATAGTCACTACCACTTATTTCGTATTGGTTTTTTTTCTCGCCTAGTACGCTTTGCACCAAAGGGAGGTGTACAATTTTAACCCAAATGAAAAAGAAGCCATCCAACAACTGACAGAAGGAAAACCGGAATTGCCTAAAAAACCACAACTTGAGCCAGCACAATTGCAAGGGTTGAAGCAACAATTAGATGCATTGATGCAGTCAGAAAAGCCTTTCCTGGACAATGAATTGAATTTGCTAAAATTGGCAGCACGCATGCAAATCACCATTCACACCCTCTCTTACGTCATCAATGAGGGCTATGGAGAAAATTTCGCCCAGTATGTGAACCGATACCGGGTGGAAGAGGCAAAAAAATTATTGGATGATCCTCAAGTCGCCCATTTAAGCATCCTCGGCATTGCATTTGATGCAGGATTCAACTCAAAAACGGTGTTTAACACTACCTTCAAGAAGATCACAGGTTTATCACCCAGTGAATACAAAAGCCGCAGTTCTGTTTTATAATATTGACCCCCTTCTGCACAGGTTTTTGGTTTGATTTTATAAGATAGAACAGGAGCGCCGTTTTGCAGGCATAGTTTTGAAGAAAAAACGACTGTTATGCAAAACATCAAATTAAAGGCGAGCTTGATCTTCCTCATGCTAGGTCTGTTCTGGTTCGGTTCCTGCACCAAAGAAGAGCCGCTGGATGCCTCCAGGGTAAAACCTCTTTCCATTAAATCGACTTACACCGGGACAACCTATCCTGTTTATGTCGTACTCCCCGCAGACTACCAGCCGGGGATAAAGTACGCGACCATTTATGTGTTGGATGGCGATGACGAATCTGGTGGCAGCAAAGTGTATGACTTGGTTGGAAAAATGAGCCAGGAAATCAGTGCAAAGTACCGAAAGCAAAATGTAATTATCGTAGCCATTGGTTCCACCGAAGACCGCATCCGGGATTATGCACCAACAGTATTAAAGCAGTTCGGAAATCAAGGAGGCGGAACGGAGAATTACGCAAAATTCCTTCAGCATGAGCTCATTCCGAGGATTGAAGAAGAATTTTCGGTAGACACCAGTGCTTCAAAGCGTACCATTTCAGGCCACTCTTTGGGCGGTAGTGTATCCGGGTATATGTTTGCCAAACACCATGGCGTTTTCAGCAATTACCTGATGTTGAGTCCAGCATATTGGTGGGATGATGGCATTGGGCTTAAGTATGAATTGGAAAACAGGTCTAGCAATGCTTTAAAAAAATGCCTGGTATATGTCGGTTGTGGCGAATTTGAAGAAGGAATAGCCATTCTAGCCGAAGAGTGGTACCTGCGCATGAAAAAATACTACCCCAACTGCACCACTTCTTTTTACAAAATCCCCAATACCGGACACATATCTTCTGCCTCAGAGGACCTGGAGCGGGCTCTTGATTTTTATTACCAACACCAATAATCCCTTTTCACATGAATAAGCACATCTCATTGGCCATTCTGGTATTGGCGATTGCTACGCTGGCCAGTGCTCAAAACACAGCTCCAAGCTACATTGACAAAGGTTTTAGTAGCCTGGAATTTAAAGTAGGAAAGAACGGATTACTGCAAGTTCCGGTCACTCCGAATGTGAATGTTTTGTACCAAAAGAACATCGCGAAGCACTTGTCTGTGGTATTCTACTCAGAAATTGCCAAGTCCATTTTTAACACCGATCCCGATCAAAAATACCTGGTACTAAACAACTTTTGGTGGCGTGAAACAGTAGGTATTGGTGGCACTTTTGGGCGCAAAAGCCTCAACAATAACCTGTTTTTGATGGCTGGAGGGAATTATTACCGTTCGCATACCTATGTAGATGAGGAACTCAAGCCCGAATTGATTACCGCTAAGTTGCGCCCTGAATTGGGACTGCTGTACAATTTGAAATGGGGCAAAAAGCGGGTCTATTTTTCTTTTCAGCATTACATCCCACTCTATCCGCTTAATCTGTTTTTCGCCAGAGAGCTGACCAAGACAACGAGTTTAGGGGTTGGGTTTAAATTGAATCAGAGGGAATAGGTATTAACAAGCAAACCATATTTTGGACAAAAATACACGTTGTAATTTCTGAAAACAATTACATGTCGAATAAAAATGCCCAGTTGACAAGCAAGTCAACTGGGCAGAAAGTATAATGTATGAAACAGCTAATTAGAAATTGTAACGCAAACCCAACTGCAAACGCCAGGGTGTGCCCCCCACCGGATCTACACCTGTATTGGAGTTGAGGGTATATTTGTATTGCTGCAGGGTTTTATCAAAACCGGAAATGTTGAGCAAACGCGATTCGCGGCCCAGATTGGTATTGCGGCCCTTGTTTTTGTCCAACAAGTTCACAAAGTTGAACAAGTCTGCACTTAATTCCAGTGACTGTTTGCCAAATGTGTTGAACTTTTTGGTCAAACGCAGGTCGATGGTAGAAAAGAATGGGTTGCTGCCACCATTACGGGGTGCAATTTTGCCCACGTTTTCCCGGTAATAATCTTTGGCCGCCTCGGCTACCTGAGGATTGGCCAACCATGCCTTGATGGATGCCGCCAGGGTCGGATCGGTCTTGGGATCGTTGGGATCAAACAAAAAGGCCAGGTCATTTTGCTCATTGAAGTCGCCGTTCAAACTGGTTCCTGCCCGGTAGGCGTGGAAAGCGAATGGATAGCCACCCTGGCCATTGAACGTCGCACCCAACTGGAAACCAGCAATTTCGGGAGTAGCACCACTCACCAAAACTTTGTGGCGGAACTGTGCATCGGAATAACCGTAATTCAGTGCCCGTGGATCGTCTTTGACTGGCAAGAAGGTAGAGGTATTGGCTACACAACAGTTGTATGAAGAGTTGTCCTTGGCATTGTTATTAGTGTAACTGGCGGCTACGAAACCACCTTTGTTGCCCAGGCGCAATTCGGCGTCAATGATGAGCGCAGTTTGATCCAAAATACCGTCAGGATTCAATTCCAATACCCGACCCAGGTTGGGATCTTTGCGGCTGTCTTGCCATTTTAGAGTCCCGTTGGGGGCAATTTTGTCGGCAGGCACAAACACGCCCCGGTTGTCTTCATTGGCCAGGCGGAAATAAGGCTCGTCTACCAGGTTGGTCTCTTGGTATACGTAGTTGTCGGTGGTGTGTGAAGCAATCAAGTTGACACCTACCCGCAACTTGTCTTTCAGCAACAAACGGTTGTAGCTCAGGTTGGCTTTCCAGGTAAAAGGAATTTCAAAGTCTGGCCCAATCGCATTGATGGTCGACACATACGGTTGACCAGGCGTAACACCAGGAGCGGTACTTGGGTCTTCGCGGTAGGCTTTGAAATTAGGGAAAGGTACATTGGTCGACACGTCAATCGAGGCTACTTTGTTGCCATCAAAAAGCATGTTGTTGGCCAGGTTGTAGTACATGGCCATGTTGGAAAAGCCACCCGCACCAAACTTGAGGATGTCCTTGTTTTTGCCACCAACATTCCAGGTCAGTTGTACCCGAGGCTGAAAGTTGTCAAAATCGACTGGCGCGGTATTGGTGAAAACTTTCAAACTTTCGGCCAGATCAGCATTAGGTGTAGGCTTTGTCAAAAACGCTGTTCCATCCCAACGAACGCCCACGACAGCATCCAAGTGTTTGGCCAATTCAAAATCCACTTGTGCAAATGCAGATACATCCAATACATTGTAACGTACCCAAGGCTCACCTTCGCCCAGGTATACTTCACGTACGTAACGAGAAGGTTTTTGCAACTCGAAATCTTGCAGCGAGTTGAAGAAGAAGCGGCCATTCAATTCGGAGGTAAATACATCTTCGAGCGCGGTGAAGAAGTTGTCAGTACCGAGGGTAAGGTTGTATTTGCCCTTGGTGAGGTAAGCGGTGTTGACCAAATGGATTTGGTTGTAAATGGTTTTTTCTGGGGTGAAGCGCTGACCCCCAATTTGTACCGTACGCGTAGATATTGCATTGGGATTGCTGGCCGTTGGTATCGGCGAACGCACGTTTACAATGGCGCGAGGAATGTTCAGGGCTGGTAGTTCATCGCTGGGCACCTGAGCAGTGTACTCAGACTGGAACTGCACCTTCAATTCGTTCAAAAAGCTTGGGCTGAAATTGGAACGCAAGGACACCAACCCTGTATAGGAGCGTGCCTCTTGTTTGTTCCATACTTCACGTAGGTTAATATTGGAGTTGTCGTTGGAATTCAAGGGGTTGTTCCAGGTCGTGATGTTGTTGCGGAAGGTCAGTTTGTGCTTAGCGTTGAGGGTGTAATCAAAACGAGCAAAAATGACATTAGAAGTGGTTTTTCGTTCAAAAACACCCACCTGAGGGCCAGAACCTACGCCGTATACGCGGCGGGCGATGTCGATGAACTTGTTCAAAGTATCTTTCCGAATGCCCAAGCGGAGCTCATCATCAGCGGATTGGATGTCCGCATTGTTAACTGGCTCTTTTTGATCCTGACGGTCAAAAGCGACGAAGAAATGCAATTTGTCTTTGATGATTGGGCCACCCAAACTCATACCCCATTGGTTGGTCGTAAAGTCAATGTTTCGTTTTACCCCACGAATGTCGTATTGGCTCGAAAATTCATCAGCACGATTGTAGAAAAAGAGGGTTCCTTTTAGCTCGTTGGTGCCATTTTTTGTAACGGCATTGACTGCACCACCACCTTGACGGCCTTGCGCAACGTCGTAGTCGTTGGTCGATACCTGAAACTCGCGGATGGCTTCCTGTGAAATCTGTTGTGGGCCACCACCACTTGAACCCGCCCAGAGTGGGCTACGAAAGTTGCCACCATCGATGGTGATGTTGGTGGAACCGGAGCGATGTCCGCCCAGGTTTGCGGCACCATTACCTTGCAGGGGCGAAAGGGCGACCAAACCGCTAAAGTTGCGGCCTTCCAATGGCAGAGCCTTGATTTGGTCGGAGGAAACTGCTGTACCTGCACCGAAACTGTTGACATCGTCAATCAGCTTGTTGGCCGTAATTTCTACTGTGCTCAATTCAGTAGTTTGCTCTTGCATTTTTACATTGACTTGTACAACATCGCCCTGATTGAGGTTGTAACCTTTGAGCTGCTGGTCGGCATACCCAGTGTAGGAAACACTAATGGTATAAGGCCCACCCAATGGTAGTTGCAACAATTGGTAACGGCCATCCAATTGGGTAGTGGTACCCGTGTAAAAGCCCGTGGATTCATTGCGAATTTGGACGGTGGCTCCGATTAAAACTTCCCCTTTTGCATCGGAAATCAATCCTTTAAAGGAGGCATTGGTAGCCTGGCTCCACAGGAGACATGGCAAAGCCAAAGACAGTGCAAGCACTGCCCAAAAGCAAGTGTAAGAACGATTCATGTTTGGGTATTGAGTGAATGTAATAATTCTGCTGACGAAAATAGAGGCGCTAGATTAAGTGCGGTTTAGGTTGAGTTTAAGGAAAAAACAACAATTGGGCGGGGATATTAAATTTATCACCAGTGGCAAAAAAGCGCTCTTTTTGTTTTATCCTTCACCTTTTCCTACCTTCGCAGCCAAGCAAACATTTAATCTACCAATGGCCAAGCCGAGCTGGATCAATCAAACCTTATACCGTATTTCTAAACTCTTGGGCGGAAAAAAACGCAGCGATGTAGCAGCCGGGCAGTCTGTTTTGCAAAAAACAAGCCATGTTTATGCTGAAAAAAATGGTCAACAGCTAGGATTGGATGTTTATCAGCGGAGCAATGAAAATGAGCAGAAAGAGCGGATTGCCGTATTGTATTTCCACGGTGGCGGCTTTTCGGAAGGCAGCCGCAGCGAAATCCGCTATGTACAATTCGCCGAAAAACTAGCCCGACTGGGGCTCGTGGCCATCCCTTGTTCCTATCACTTGAGCATGCGGGGCCGTTCGATGAGTTGTGACCAACAGCAATCCGTCAAAATCGCTGCTTTTCGCAGTGCGGCGGAAGATGTGTGGTCGGCTACCCGTTTTGTGCTGGAACACGCCGAAGCCTGGGGCATCCACCCGGAGCGAATCATCCTGGCGGGCAGTAGCGCAGGAGCGGAAGCAATCGTCAATGCAGCTTATTGGAAAGAAGGCGAGCTGGGACTGGAACAGCGTGGCTTACCCGCTGGATTTCGTTATGCTGGGCTTTTGGTGATGGCGGGTGCTTTGCTGGACATCAACTGGATTACGGCCGAAAATGCTTTGCCCTCACTCCTGTTTCATGGTGAAACTGACCCATTGGTACCCTATGGAGCAGCATCTCACCATTTGTGCAAACCAGAT
This sequence comes from Saprospiraceae bacterium, assembly GCA_027488855.1. Lineage (GTDB taxonomy): Bacteria > Bacteroidota > Bacteroidia > Chitinophagales > Saprospiraceae > Haliscomenobacter. Next base: position 16,129 of record JAIYAV010000174.1, on the reverse strand, counting down.
CAACCGGGCTACTTGCCCCTTTTTGGCGCTGGCGCCATTGCTCAACGCCTGAAAGCACTCAACAAGCCCTACATGCTGGTGAGTGGTACCGACGGTGGGCACGGTTGGGCGGACAAACCGATGTTTGAACACCTAGATACCATTGCCGAATTTATGGGCAGTGCTGAAAAATTACAAACCTTTCGGCAAATTGAAGAGCGCTGGAAGTGGAGTAAAAAAATTTAAACCCGTGCCAACACTAACCTTTAGCCAAACTTTTCTAAATTTATTGTTTAAACACCTGATTGAATGAAAACACGTCATCTTTTGCTTGGATTAGGTCTCCTATTCGTTTTGGCTTGTCAACCTGCTGGCAAAAAACCTCAAGCAGAAGCAGCAGACAATGGACCACAGGCCGCAGGTGGGGATTTTATGTTGGTGCCTGGTCAACGAATCGGGCCTCTTTACGCGGAGCACAGTTTGGAGAATGATTTGGTACAAACTTTCGGGGTGCAAAATGTAAAACGCCAGGAGATTTACCTGGGTGAAGGCGCTACGGCACCTGGTTTTGTCATTTTTGGGGATACCCGCAATGCCGTTGAAGTGTATTACGACACCAGCCTTGTAAAAGATCGTCCCGCGTTGTTGCGCATCACTGAGGTAGGAACCGATTGGAAATCGCCCGAAGGCATTACGATTGGCACCACACTGGAAGAACTGGTTAAAATAAACGGCAAACCCGTCACCTTTTGGGGCTTCGGCTGGGATTATGGCGGCGCGATCAGCAATTGGAATGGCGGGAAAATTGACGCTGGGTTGATGCTGGTTTTAAATGATAGCCGGAAGAGTACCCCAGAATCACTACTTGGTGAAAAAGAAATTGTTTCTACGGCAAGTGGAGTTGACCTCAAACGAATCAAGGTAGTAAGAATCAATGTGCGACTTTAGCGCTGGGATTTGGGGGGCGACAAAAAAATAAGTGTTCATTTTGCCCCACAATTTAGCGTGCTTAGAACAGGAAATATGAAGATAAGATGTCTAATTGTCGATGATGAACCATTGGCTCTGGATGTGTTGAGTGCTTACATCAACCGCATCGAAGGCCTGGAGTTGATCGGGCGTTGTGAAAATGCCCTGCAAGCTTTTGCCCTCATGCAGGAGCAAACGGTTGATCTATTGTTTTTGGACATTCAAATGCCCAAGTTGGATGGCATTGAATTCCTAAAAACCTTGCAACAAAGACCCAAAATTATCTTCACCACTGCCTATCGTGACTACGCCATCGAAGCTTTTGAAATGGATGCCGTAGATTACTTGTTGAAGCCCATACCCTTTAGTCGTTTTCTTAAAGCCTTGAGTAAGGCGTATTCGCAGTTTCAACAGGCGGCCAGCAGCACTGGCGAAACGCCGAGTGCCTCTGGCCTGGGTTCATCCATCATCATTGCTCCCGGCATTTCCAATATTCCAGCCATTAGCGAAGACAATATGCCGATGCAAACTGCGGACAGCATAATCGTGCGGGCGGATAAAAAAATGATCAAGGTGCCGCTGGAAGACATCCAGTACATTGAAAGCCTGAAAGATTACGTGATCATCCATGTGGGAGGGCGCCGGATTGTGACCAAGCAGAAAATTAGTTATTTGGAACAAAAATTACCCGACGGAAAATTCTTGCGCATCCACCGTTCCTTTCTGGTCGCATTGAACAAAATTCAGGCTTTTTCACCCAATCACGTAGAAATCAATAGCCAGGAATTGCCCATTGGGCGGAGTTACAAGAGTGAGGTGGCGAAGGTGCTGGGATTTGTGTGAAGCTTGGTTTATGCATTAGTTATTTGATCAAATTTTCAATTTCTTCCAAACTGACCGCTTTGTTTTGATCGTCTATTTCCACCACAACAAAATAACCTCGAGTAATCCCTAATTTTTTCATTTTTTCGATCAAGCGCTGTTGATCGCTTTTTTCCAATTGACCATTTTGGGGATTCCAAACTTCACTCGCTGTTAAACAGCCCAGAGAGGGGGTGTTTGGAAAGTAAGGCGCTCCAGCGTAAAACTGAGGGTTGATGGTCGTACCATGCGCAAAAATCTCGGTGCGTCCAGCTTTTCCGGCATAATAAGCTTCCCAAATCGGAAAATAGGATTGCCAGGACAAAGGCAAAAGTTGGCGGTAAGCATTCTCTTCATTGGGCGCTACTGAGGCCTGGTGATAAAAAGTACCCAAGGCGACCTCATAAGGCAAAACCATGTTGAGCATTTCAGTTGGCCCAATGTACTGGTTGTCGGTGGCGGTAATTTCCAAAATAGAAAGTATCCCTTGGGGCGTATTGCCGTTGGTGATGTAGCCAGGCAGGTTACTGACTGCTCTGGCCAACTGAGGAACCTGAAACAATTGCCCATTTGAATCGCGTTCAAATTGTCCATCAGGATGCCGGATGATGGTCAATCCTGGAAAATCGCGGTTTAACCGTTGAAAAGAAAAAAACACCCAGGGTTTTTCGGGAAAAGGGTGTTGTAAAAGATCATGGAGCGGCGGCCTTTGTTTCAAACGTTGTTGGCGGGTTTTTTCCAGGTCTTGTTTGAGGCAATGAATGATGGGGTGATTGCTGTAGTTGGATAGGTTTTTTTGTAATAATTCCTGTGCTTGTGCTTGGATTGATTGCTGCTCTTTGGTACGGTTTAAATAATGAACCATCATGGCAAAAAGCTTGGGATTTTTTTCCACTTTGACTAGCTCGGCGATACTTTTTTGAAAAGCACGCGGGTACAAACCATAAATCGTTTCCAGGCTCTGACGTTGGGCTTCCAGGCTCAGGTGTGGATAATGGAATAAAACCTGTTTGTAGAGGGCTTTGGCAATTTTTCGGCTTTTGATTTGCATCAGTTCCATCGCCCATAAGGCTTCCAGCCAGGCGCTTTCCGTTTGGGCATCGAGTGGAGATTGGAGAATATGATCAATTTTTTGGCGTAAATCCCCCTCAAGCTTTTGTCGCTCGATAGCGCGGGTTGACGCATAAATTGTCGTTTGGGCAGCCACCAAATTTGTACAACACCAACAAAGACAAAACAGGAAGATACGCATCACTCAATAGATTGGATAAAAATTAGCAATTCTACTTTACCTTACCTTTTACTTGTTCCGTTTGTAGTGCATGGAGTATCTGCTCCGGACTCGTAGTGCTTTCCAGTACCTGCTCCATCAGAATCAGCTGTAAAAAATGACGCTCAGCATTGAACATGCTCATGTAAGCATCATTGAAATAAAACAGGGAATAATCAAAATTGGAACACAGCAACAATTGATACTGGCTGGTACGCGGGTCAAATACCAGAATGTAATGTCCATCTTCTTCTTGCGTCGCCCCTCCGTATACAATCAGTGGGTAATCAAAAAAAGGCAACGAAGGGTAACCAAATAAGTTGGCTTCAAACAGGGGGTAAAATTTGAGGGGCAGATTCAGCCTCATCTTTTGCGCGGTCTGACGCAAAACCTCCAATTTGACCCGCATGCGGTAAATCGGAATTTCTTCCTTGGTAAAAGCAGCATAAGGCAACCAGTCTCCCGATCGCAAGTCGTAATAATCCACCGGGCCAATGCGCAATTTGTATTCAAAACGATCGTAACCCGGCACCACATACCCCGGATAGAAGTATTTGAACCCTTGAATTTTACCGTATTCTACCTCCATAAGCATGGTGTATAGGCCCAGACTAAAGGGTTTGTATTCGGGATCATAAAAGCCCAAAATACTGGCAATGCTATTCTCACCTAGGTCGAAATAACTCACGGCAATCAGCTTGGCGCCATCGTACACCGTAAATTCATAAGTATTGTACACATTGAAATGATCGCCATCCTGTAGGGAGTCCAAGATAGAAGGGGCAATCATGCCGGGGAAAATGGCCCGGTAGCGCTGGTAAAGATTTTCACGCGGCACGTCGATCACCGCCTTGCCAAAATGGAACTGAAATCGTCCATTGTTGCGCTTGATGATCTTACGTAGGCTCTTGCTGAACTGGTGTGCTTGCAAATCAAGCCGCACCCAAATGGCGGAGTAAAAGGTTTCGCCAAAGCACAAAAAGTGGGTAGTAAATATCGTTTGCCCCATCCGGTACCAACCATTGGCCAGATAGTCATCCAATTCTTTCCCCTTGATGCGCTCCGGATAGTGTTTTACTGCAAACATAAGGCGTGCAACTTCCGAAAAAAAAATCAATGCGCAAAGGAATGGGGGAGGATTTAGGAATTTAAAGCAAGTCTGATAATCCGGGTTTGGCGTTTATTTTTTTGATTGAGCCGCCAAATTCGGATACGGCAGCGCACACTTTTTCCCACTCAACCAATACCCCAACAAGGCTCGATTGTAAGTGATCTCCGCGATATGCCAAGTCATGAAGTGTTTAAAAACCGACTGCATCAGCGGTTGAATGGTGACCACCGCGTCCCCGGTGTAGTTGGCATGAATGAGGTACAATTCTCCTTCTTGCTTCAATAAATAACCCACATGGCTTTCGTCTAAACCAATGAAATACAAACCTTCTTTCAATGATTCATTGATGTTTTTTGCCCTGTCATTAGCCGGGAAGCCTGCAAAGGTCCAAAATTTTTGCTGTAAGCTCAGTGCAATGGCCTCATCCCTAGGGCCTTGTTGGGCCAGCTTATAGCGATCTAAATCAATCCCGGCATGGAGTAGGGTGGTGGAAACAAAGTAGCCACAGGCAATTTTTCCCTGCTTCGGCGTGTCGGTATAGCCGTTAAAATCCCAGGGCGTGCCATACCAATGCGGGATGAGGCTGGTCAATAAACCTTCCGTAAATAAGGCTCCAGCTTGGGTGCTGTCGATAGCGCCAGTGGCAAGTTGTTGGCGGGTCTTGTTGCGCAAGGCCAGCATCTGGGCTTTCGCTTCCGCGTAGCTCTGCGTACGGGATACCAAGAGGGAAAGCGGGACTTTTGTAGAGGCGTGCTGAAAGGGTTTGGGGTGCCGAGGGCCCTGGTTGGTGCAGGACAGGAAGAGTAGAATTAGCAGGGATGCAGTTACATACGTGAGGTTCATTATTTGTGGTTTATGCAGTGGTCAATCTTACTCTATCACGCCGCAGGCGGGATAAAAATCCGCTTTAATCCGCCAAAATCCGTGTCGTCCGCGCTGCTATTGTTGTCGCTTTGGTCTCTTTTTTATGCAAAAACATCATCACGCCTCCAACTACCCCAACAAAAACAGCCCCCAAATCAACAGCTGCGCCACGACCCCCATCACCGCCGTCACTGGCGTATACAACCTGAACAACACGTCTGTACGCAAATTTGAAAACGTCGAAATCACCCAAAAATACGCATCATTCGCATGTGAAATCACCATCGACCCCGCACCCAGCGAAAGCACCGCCAAAGCCCGGCCCCATTCACTATCCAACCCCAGTCCCGGCAAAGCTGGCGCCACAATACTCGCCGCCGTAATCGCCGCCACCGTGGATGAGCCCTGCGCCGTTTTTAAAATCAAGGCCAGCAAAAATGGGAAAAACAAGCCCAAATGCCATTCGGCAATACTTGCAGCCAAGGCATTACTCACATCCGTCGCTTTGAGCATGGCCCCAAAGGTACCGCCGCCTGCAATAATCGCCAGAATCGGCCCCGCCTTTTCTACCCCCTCACCAAACCACTTTTGAATTGACTTGCGGTCATTCGCTCTGGGCAGCAGCAATACCGCCAGCCCAATCGCACACAACAAGGCAATAATTGGGTCACCAATCAAACTCAAGAACTTCAGCCACCCACTTTTGGGGGCATCCGCCGCAATTCCCAAAAACGCCAAAGACTTGAGCCCAATCAAAAAAATGGGCAATACTACGGGCATAAAAGAGCGCCACACGGAGGGCAATTGTCTCGATTCAATGGCAACTGGGTCCACTTCTTTGGACAACTCTGCCTCGGTCACCTTTGGCCCAAAACGCAAAGCCCAAAAATAGCCCAATAGGGTCAGCGGAATGGAAATACCAATGCCCAACAACATCACCATACCCAAATCTGCCCCTAGAGTAGCCCCTGCGGCAGCAATCCCCGGATGAGGAGGCACCAGGCAATGCACCCCGTATAGTGAGGTAGCCAAACACAAAGTCATCAGCGGCATCCCGAAATTGGTGCGCCGAACCAGCGATTGTTTCAAGCCGTTGAGAATGATGAAACCCGAATCGCAAAAGATGGGCAAACCCACCAAAAAACCCGTGATGGAAAGTGCAGCAGGTGCTCGATTTTCGCCCACCTTTCCCAGAATGTAATTCGCCATGCGCAAGGTGGCCCCGCTGCGTTCCAGCAACACGCCCAGCACCGTACCAAGAATGATGACCAGCCCAATTTTTTTCATGGTCTCGCCAAAACCTTCTTTGAGGGTATCCACAATTTTGTCAAGTGGCATCCCCGAAACCAATCCCAGTAGCAAGGCGATCAAAAACAACACCAAAAAGGGATTCATCCGCCAACGTGCGGTACACCACACGATAAGTCCCACACTACCAAACAACAAGCTGAACATCCAAAGCGTAGACATAGGCATTTTTTGCTAAAAGAAGCAAAGTGTTCAAAAATAATTCGATTTTCGACCAAAAAATCAAAATATTTTTCCCTTCTCTCTTCCTTGTTTCAAATGAATCTCTATTTTTACTCCAATAATACAACCCACTTTGGAAACCACCAATACAAACGATTACCAACCAGACGAAATTGACCATCTGATTTTGCAAACCCTGCAAAATGACGGTCGAAAATCTTTTTCCGATCTGGCAAAAGAAATGGGCATGGCCGTCAGTACCATCTCCAAACGCTACATGAACCTAGTCGATTGCGGCATCCTCTCGATCATTGGCCGGGTTGAACCCGAACGCATTGGCCTCAACGCCTACGCCGCCATCAACGTACAGGTGGATACCTTAGCCAATGTCGAGCGAGTAGCCCAGGAACTGATGGCCCTCCCCGAAGTGAGCTTTTTAGCGCTGCGTACCGGCGATTTTCAATTGGAAATCAACGTCATGTGCCGCGACAACTCCCACCTCATGGAAATCCTGCGCAGCAACATGGACAAAATCAACCACGTGCGCAAATACGAGATCAACATGTACCTCAAAGTTTATAAGTGGGGAAGAATGGGTGTGAGTTAGGGTGTGAAAGTGTGGGTGTGTTGGACTTCCACCGCCCAAGAGATACCGCCAACCCACAAGATAGGGTGCGGGTGTGATGTGTGAAAGTGTGAGTGTGATGTGTGAAAGTGTGGGCCTTCCACCGCCCAAAAGATACCGCCAACCCACGGATTTATCCGTGGGAGGCCACAAAACCGCCCCAACCCATGACTTTAGTCGTGGGGAAAACCGTGGGAAAGCCGTGGGAAAAAACTCCGTAAACCTATGCCAAAATTCTTCAAATCTCTCAACCCCTACACCCAAGAAATCGTAGGGGAATACATGGAAGCCAGCCCAATCCAGATCGAAGTCAAACTCGAATGGGCCGAGGCAGCCCAACGCGACTGGGCCACCCGCAGCTTCCCCGACCGGGCCACCTGCTTTGAGCACCTCGCCCAATACCTACGCGAGCACAAAGCCGAACTGGCCCAGCTCATGACCCAGGAAATGGGTAAAATCCTGCCCGAAGCCCTTGGCGAAATCGAAAAATGCGCGGCACAATGCATCCACTATGCCCAACACGCCGAGTCTTTGCTGCAAGCCGAAAACATCCCCACCGATGCCCGTGAAAGTGGGGTCACCTACGAACCCGTCGGCATCGTCCTGGCCATCATGCCCTGGAATTTTCCATTCTGGCAGGTTTTCCGCTACGCAGTTCCTGCCCTAATGGCGGGTAATGTCACGCTGCTCAAACATGCGCCGAATGTGTTTGGCTGTGCCGTGGCTATTGAAACCGCTTTCCGCGCAGCGGGCTTTCCCGAAGGCGTATTCCAAGCCCTGATTGCCGATGTTGACGCAATACAAGGTCTGGTAGCCGACGACCGCATTAGCATGATCACCCTCACCGGGAGTGAACGCGCTGGGGCATCTTTGGCTGCATTGGCGGGTAGCCACATCAAAAAAACAGTGCTGGAACTCGGAGGTAACGATGCCCTGATTGTACTACCCGATGCCGATTTGGACAAAGCCGCAGCCGCAGCAGTGCAATCGAGGATGATGAATGCGGGGCAGGTGTGTATCGCCGCCAAACGTTTTTTGGTGCACCAGGAAGTGAAAGCAGCCTTTACCGAAAAGGTTTTAAACTTGATTCAAAATCTAAAACAGGGCGACCCACTTGATCCAAGCACCCAACTTGGCCCACTGGCCCGACTGGATTTAGCCGAAGCCTTGGAGCGTCAACTGCAAAAAGCCCTGGCTCAAGGAGCAACCCTGCTTTACGGTGGCCAACGCGACGGCTGTAACTTTCAGCCCACCCTGCTGGACAACGTTCAACCCGATTCAGTGGCTTTCCGGGAAGAAACCTTTGGCCCTTTGGCTGCCATTACCACCATCTCTTCCGAAGAGGAAGCGATCAAATTGGCCAATCAATCCCGCTATGGTTTGAGTGCCGCCATCTGGACCCAGGATTTGGACAAAGCTAAAACCCTGGCCCGCCAACTGGAAGTGGGTAGCGTTTTTGTCAATGCGGTGGTTCGTTCCGACTCCCGATTGCCCATTGGTGGGGTGAAAAAATCTGGCTATGGCCGGGAGTTGTCGGAGGCAGGAATTAAGGATTTTTGTGTGGTAAAAACGCATTACATCAATGGTTGAGGAGTTGAGGCGTTGAGGAGTTGAGAAGTTGAGGCTACCGCAGGGACTTGTCATCGTCCTTGTCAAAATCGCTGCGGTAGCCTCAACTTCTCAACTCCTCAACTTCTCAACTCCTCAACTTTCCAACTATAGTCCAAATGACATCCAAAGAATTAATGGAGCGCCGCAACCGGGTACTGCCAAAGGCAATGTACACCACATCCACGCTCAATGCGGTCTCCGCCAAAGGTGCCACCTTCATCGACGCCGAAGGAAAAGTCTACATCGATTTCAGCGGCGGCATCGGCGTACTCAATGCCGGACATTGCCCCACTCCAGTCAGCCGAGCCATAGCCAAACAGGCCCAGACTTTGATGCATACCTTCTTTAATGTGCTGACCCACGAACCGTACGTGCTGCTGGCGGAAAAGCTGGTAGAAATACTTCCGCATGGAGATGCCACCAAGGTTATGTTTGTCAGCACAGGTGCCGAAGCGGTGGAAAATGCCGTAAAAATTGCCCGGCAGGCTACCGGGCGGCAAGGGATCATTTGTTACACGGGCGGTTTTCACGGGCGTACGCTCATGGGCATGACTTTGACCTCCAAGGTGAGTTACAAAACCGGCTGTGGCCCTTTTGCCCCCGAGGTATATCGCTTGCCTTTCCCGGATTATTACCACAATGGGCATGGGCAAAATTTCGATGCTTTTGTGGAACAAGAGTTGGAGAACTTTAAAAAATACTTGAGTACGGTAGTTGCCCCCGAAAACGTGGCTGCAGTTATTGTAGAGCCCGTGCAAGGCGAAGGAGGTTTTTATGTGATGCCACCCCGGTACCTACAAGGGTTGCGAGAACTTTGTACGCAACACGGCATGCTGCTCATCCTGGACGAAGTGCAATCTGGCTTTGGGCGCACGGGCAAATGGGCAGCTTATGAACACTACGGCGTCATTCCCGATATTTCCACCTGGGCCAAATCAATGGGATCAGGCATTCCCATCGCGGCGGTGATGGGCAAAGCGGAAGTGATGGACAAAGCCCTGCCTGGCACCCTCGGTGGTACTTACGCCGGCAATCCAGTAGCTTGCGCTGGAGCACTGGCGACCATCGAATACATGCAACAAATCGACATCAACCGCAAAGGGGAACAGGTGGGGAAAACCCTACTTAACTTTTTTACCAAACTGAAAAAAGAATGCCCGGCCATCGGTGAAGTACGTGGCTTGGGGGCCATGGTGGCGATTGAGTTGGTCAAGGATCAAAATCCGAACTTACCCGATGCGGATTTAACCAAAAACCTAGTTGCTGCTTGTGCTGCTCGTGGCCTCTTCTTGATCAGCGCCGGAGTGTACGGCAACGTCATTCGGGTGCTTTGTCCTTTGGTGATCAGCCAGCCCATGTTGAAGCAGGGTCTGGAAATCATGCGGGAGGAGTTGTTGAAGTTAAGGTAGGTTCCAAGGTTCCAGAGTTCCATCCGGTCACTGAGCGTAGTCGAAGTGCGGGAGGGAACCCTGGAATTTTGTTAACTGGCACTAAATTTTACTTGCCTAGCTTGAAATGAATTTTGGATAAAAAACACTTATTCCAGACTTACGACCAGCGGCAGAGCCGCCAAACGTCGATAGCATTTAGGTCTAGGGTAATATTTAAGGTGCGTAGCACCGGAACATAATTACGGTTTCGGTGCTACGCACCTTAAAAAACTATCTTCGTTCCCCTAACTATCGACGTTTTGCGGCTCTGCCGCTGGTCCGCTCCGTTTGCTTATTTTCGAAGCACAACTTTTGTCCTTTCAACCTAATTTTACTTTGAATTTCTTGATACCCCTGAACCTTTGACCATGCAAAAAAACCACATCAACGGCACCTGGCTCGACGCCCTCAATGGCGGCACCTGGCCCGTCATCAATCCGGCAACTGAACAAACGATTGTCAGCGTTCCCTTTGGTGGAGTGGCGGATGTCCAAGTAGCGATCGACTCGGCAGTAGCTGCTTTCCCCGCCTGGAAAAACACCAATGCCTGGCAACGCGCCGATGTCCTGAAAAAAGTAGCCGACTTGATGCGCCTTCGCAGCAAAGAACTGGCCCAATTGACCATTGCCGAATCAGGTAAACCCATGCTGGAAGCCAATGGTGAATGGGTGGTGGCTGCGCAGTTTTTTGAATGGTACGCTGAAGAAGCCAAGCGAAACTACGGTCGGGTTATCCCGGCTAGCCGCAACAACAAACGCATGTCGGTCATCAGCCAGCCAATTGGCGTTGTAGGTATCATTACTGCTTGGAATTTTCCGGTATGGAACCTTTGTAGGGTCTGGGCGGCTGCGCTTGCGGCGGGTTGTACCATTGTGGCCAAGCCAAGCGAATACACGCCCCTCACGGCAATGGCCCTGATGGAATTGTTGGTGGAGGCTGGACTGCCAGCCGGAGTCGCCAATCTGGTGTTGGGCGACGCGGCGGCCATTGGCGAAACCTTGTTGGCCCGGCCAGAAGTACGCAAAATCCACTTTGTCGGTAGTACACGGGTGGGTAAAATCCTGCTGGAAGGCGCAGCAAAAACCAATACCAAATTGTCCTTGGAACTGGGGGGTAATGCGCCCTGTCTTATTTTTCCCGATGTCAATGTGGAAGCGGTGGCGAAGAGCGCGGCAGTGGCCAAAACCCGCAATTGTGGGCAGGTCTGTGTGTCGCCGCAGCGCTTTTTGGTGCACGAGGAAATTTATGCCAGCTTCGTCGACCGAGTCAGTCACTACATGGCTGAGCTCAAAGTGGGCAACAGCCAGGAGGAAGGCACCCAAATTGGCCCGCTGATCAATGCCCGCCAACGGGAGCAGGTGGAACAAATTGTGAACAATAGCATCGCTCAAGGTGCACGTTTGAACACTGGTGGGCAACGCCCGGCTCACTTGCCCAAAGGGTATTTTTACACCCCAACAGTGTTGTCAGAAGTTACTCCTGAACAAGATATTTTCCGCAAAGAGGTGTTTGGGCCGGTGATGGGGATTACGCCTTTTTCAAATACCGACGAAGCCATCGCCCTGGCCAACGACACCGAATACGGCCTAGCCAGCTACCTCTGGACCAACGACTTGCGCACCTCCATCAAAGTATCCGAAGCCCTGGAATTTGGCATTGTGGGCATCAATGAATGGGCAGCACATGCTACAGAGGCACCTTTTGGCGGCTGGAAACAAAGCGGCTTGGGTTATGAATGTGGGGAAGAAGGACTGCATGAATATTTGGAGAAAAAATTGATTAGTGTGGGGGATTTGTGATAACCGCCTGAGGTGAATCTCTAAGGTGCTCTTAGGTGTCTAAGGTGGTGAAAAAAAATGTGCACTTCGCGCTTGCGCGCAAGTGTTTTTATTTGAACCACCTTAGACACCTAAGCACACCTTAGATACCACTTAAGGCCGAATCTGCACCTTCTCGACTCCATTCCGCCCATACAACACCGGAAAATACATCTCCTCCACCCGCACCGGATTCAAAGTGTAATTCCCACTAAAACGCGGCTCCAAATCCACTACAAACCGCTGTTTCCCAATGGGCAATCGCTCGCAGAAAATGCTCACTTTCTCTGCGAAATATTCCCGATGTACCTCTGGCATCCGGTAGCTTTGCGGCTTTTTAAAGTAGGAACACCCTGCGGGAATCGGGATTTCAATCATGGCGTATTGCGCCTCCTGTTTGACCTCAATTTCGACGACCAACTGGGCGGGCTTACCAAATTGTAGTTGTTTGATTTCCTCCCCGTTTTGCTCCAAATGGCTTTTTACGGCAAAAAGATCGGACTTGGGCTGAGGGTTGGGGTTCCAGCTTTGTTGATAGGCGGTGCAGAAAAATGGGCCTGCGCCGTTGAGTTTAAGGGTTAGGGGTTGGCTGGCGTCAAAAGTGGCTTGTAGGGCGGAAGTGCTGACTTCGCCGGTTAAGGCTCCCGATAAGTTGAGTGTTCCCAGCTGAGTAGCCTTTTCGGCCAATAAATCTGGTAGAATGGTTTTGAGTACAGCCGCTACTTCCAGGGTATTGCGCCAACCGTAAGCGCTACGTAGGCCATTTTGGGTATAGCCACGATTGGCCATCAAGTGGATTCGAATGCGACGAAGCTCGTCTTTTAAACCCGCCTTTTGGGCAATTTTGTAGGCGAGCAGAGTGTTGCTCAGGCGGTTGTTGTACCAGTCATATTGCCAAACCTGAGTGGTTTCCGATTCTTCCCAAAAAGCGCCGCCATATACATCCAGTTTGCGGTATTTGAGCAAACTATCCAGTGAAGGCTTCAATCCGAGCTCCTGCTGAACCCAAAACTTCAACAAGCGATTGTGCAACAACTTTCGGGGTTTATTCAAGGAGTCACTGAGTTCCTTTGAAACCGTGATTTTTTGACCAGTCTGCAATAGGGTTTGTAAAGTCTGTAAAAACTCCTGATCATTTTTTACTGGGAATTGATTCGTCAACCAACGCAGGCCATTTTCAAGGGCCTTGCTGGGATAACCCATCGTTTGGGCGCTATAGAGTGCCCGGGTCACATAATTGCTCATCCAGATATTGGCCGCCCCATTGGCCCACCAGCCCCAGGAACCATCCGAGTTTTGGGCTTTGACCAAACGGGCGATGGCGCTACGGATCATTTTTTCTCCGGAAAAGGATTTATTCAGAGTTTGACAAATTTGTTTTTCACTCAATAAACCGATCAACTTGCTGGCCGTTTGTTCATTGCAGGTGTAGGGATAATCCCGCAGGTATTGAAGGTCTTCCTGGAGGAGATGGAGAGCCGAGGGCTGAGCCCGAAATTGGATTTGCCCACTTTTGTTGCCAAAACTCAATAGGGTGTCGCGTTCAATAAGCATGAATTGGCCATCTGTCTCCAGGGTGCCAATAGGCAATATGGGGATTTGGCGCTCTTCTCCGTCTGTGTAACCTTGCGGGGTTTCGAGGGCAAAACGAAATTTCAGGGAGTCGCCACTATCGGGTGCCTGGAATTCTGTTTTTTCCAGCAAAGCTTCCTTTACGAGGCTTTGTTTCTCTGACAGACGTTGTTCGGCGGCCTGGAAGTAGGTTTTGAGCAGGAAACTATCCTGCGTGTAATTGAGCACTTTGCCACTCAGGGTGGTTTGATCTCCATGTACCAAAAACCGAGGGAGGGACAGTTGGGCCATCAGGGGTTTGTAGGACTGGATATTGCCCGTGTAGAGCCCGGCCCGGCGATTTTTATCTGCACCCAATACAAACACCTTCCAATTGGTGATGTCGTCGGGGAATTTGACCTTAAATTCTGCTTCGCCACTGCGGTTGCTGCGCAGACGAGGTTGCCAAAAAGCATGGTCGTGAAAACTTTTGCGGATGCCAGAAAAACCAAGGGTATCGAAACGTTGATCCCCTTCATCTAGACTACCTAATCTCCGGACACGTATGCCATCCACATAGTAGTCCGCGGTTGAAGTTCGGGCTCCTCGAACTATCACTCCCGCTACTTTTGCTGCCAGTGACACACTGGCCTCTTGAGTACGGGTGATACCTATACTATAACCTGTCACTACCACCTCGCTCAACATTGACCCAGATTCGTTTAATCGTATATCCTGCGAAGCATAGCGGTCATTTACCAACATTTCTTGGGTGCTGTAACCAGCATAACTAACTGCAATAGTTTGGTAGCCCAATGGTGCAAACACGTTATAAGTGCCATCAAAATCTGTAACCGTTCCAACGCTGGTTCCTTTGATCAAGACCGAAGCGCCAATCAATGGCTCACCATTGCTATCCAAAATCCGGCCTTTCAGGAGTTGGGTCTGGCCATATTGGCTGCCAGTACGCATGGAAGTACTTGGCACAGGCTGAATGGGTATGTATTTTTCACCCAGTAACGACGGCAACAGGGAGTCGATTTGTTGGAATTGAATCTTGGATAAATCTTCGTACAGCAATGTGTCCCTGCGAACCTGGATATTTTTGCGAAAAACGGCCTCTTTTTGGTTAAAAAGCAACAGCTCATAAGTCCCTTCGGGCAAGTTGTGGATAAACCTCGTGCTGGGATTTAATACCAACTGACTGTCTGCTTTCAAGTTGCGGATGATCACGAAGGAAAGATTTAAGGAATCAGCAGGTGTTTTAAATGTGGGGTAAAAAAACTGGTATTTACCTGCTCCCCTTTCATGTTTTGCAGGTGTTTGATCAAAAACGATGGGCCGTTGGGTTGGTGAAAATGCCCGAACCGACTTGGGCGAAATGACATATTGCCCTATGGCTGGATGAGGCAAACGGCTGGGCAAGGCAACTTCTTTTTTGCTTGCTGGGAATAACTCATGTTGGTACAAACGTTCACGGTTTTTTTCAACGACATAGCTGAACCCGGGTTCGAATACAAAAGAATTTTTGAACTGATTCATGCTCAAATAAGTCAAGGTTGAACCTGCTTTGAATGGTCCCACATAATTGTCCCGATTTAAATGGAAAGTGATAAAATGGATGTTTTGTGGATCATCCCAAATGAAAATACTGTCCTTGGCTTTCAGATTTTGGATGACAAAAATGCTGTTGCGGAGTAGCCCCTTTTCTACCGAAGTAAAGCTTTGAGCAACAGGTATCCGTTTGAAATGATCTGGAGTACTTCCATTCAGCCAAAAATCTTCATTGAGCACCAGCTCCAATTTTTTTTTTTTTTTTAAGAAAATGCTATCCAAAACATACTCGTACTCACGGGTGCGGACGGTGATTTGATGAAACCCCTCTGTTCCGAGAAAGCTGTAAGGGTGCGCATCCCGAGTAAGGTGGGAATACACCAACTTGCGATTGAGATAAATGAGGAAAACAGGCTGCATCTTTCCTCCTTTGACCACAAATGGCGCAAATTGAGCGATGTTTTGATAAAAAGTATCCTGCCTTAGTGCTGAGTCCCGGCGAGTGAGTAAGAATTGTGAAGTGTAGCGATATTGGTAATACAGGGCGTCTTGCACCTGAAAAGTTTGGGCCAAAAATCGCGTCATGGGGAGTTTGTAGTCTCTATCCGTATCGTACAATCTGAAAGTAGGAAAAGTGAAGGGAGTAGGTTGTCGCCGGTACCCTATGTTTGGTGTACTATAACTGGTTTCATCGCCAAACTGGGCATTAATGGCTCCTGCGCTGAGGTCTACCCCTCTGGCTGGCCGCCCGGAGCCACGTTTCACCTGTACCTTGTAGCTGTTTTCCTGTCCAGGAATGACTAGATCGGGGCCTTGCACCTCAATCGAGAGGGCTTTGGGATAATGACGAAATTCTTCATGCCTTTCAAAAAGCCCTCCAGCCCAGAGGTATTGGTAATTCAGGTGGTAAAAAGCGGTACTTTGATCCCGGTGTTGCCACAGCCACACGGAATCACGGGTAAAACCTGTTTCGATTGTACCGGAATGGGTTTTGATATGGTACCAAAGGGGCAAATT
>JAIYAV010000248.1 GCA_027488855.1 Saprospiraceae bacterium | reverse complement strand
GCCTCAACAGATTGATTTACTATCTTCACGATGTCATGCAGCTTCCTGTATCAAATATCGCAGAAATGATGGGGGTTGAAGCGCAATATGTGCTGGAACTATTGAAGCAAGGTAGTACTGAAGGGTGATTACGCTATCCTCCGCTAGTTCAAGTATTCTCTGCTAGTCCAAGTCTTCCCCATTAACCCCAAAAAACAACGCTGGTGCAGTCTGGCGATTAATGGGGAAGACTTGGGCGAGCGGGTGGTAGTTATTTCGTTCTAGTTCCTTATGTGCAGTACTTAAAAAACCAGAGGGGCACAACAACCTCCCCTCTGGCCAAATGTATGAAACTTATTTGTCTACTTTCAAGGTAGCCGTAGCCACGGGCGCAACCAAAAAATACCCTCGTGCCCCACCGCTCAGGTTGGTGTACACATTCGCAGGTTGGCCGCTGAACATCCCGCCATCATTGCCCAGGTTGGCCGCCAGGTCACTGTAAAACTTGAAGGCATTGCGCGAGATGTTTAAAATTTCAATTTTGGCCTCGTCCTGAGCTGCATAATAAATCGGAAAAGGCAAACCATCAATGCGTCCATTCAGCAATTTGTCTTCACTGAAATAAATGGTCCGCCCTTCGTTATTCTCCAATTTGCCATTGCGGTAAAAATTGAACAGGTAAAAATCCTCGGTTTCTTGTGGTTCTTTGACATAGAGCAGCACTTCGTAAAAACGCGAGCTGTCTTTGGGGTCTTTCATTTCCTCCTCGTCAAGGCGGTAGGTCAAACTGTCGTAGTCCACGATGTTGTTCATTTTATCGGAAGCCGTGTAGGTTTTCCCTTCCGATTCGATCAGCAAAGTATAAGTGCGACCCGCTACCCCCGCAAAGGCCTGCTCCGACACATACAGCCCCGGTTCCTTTTCCACAAAGCGAAATTCACGATTGGCGTCATCTTTGACCCGCACCATCGCCCCCGATACCACCGGCGCTTTACCCGTCGAGCCAAAGGACCGACTTTTGCTCAATTTGACGATTTGAGGCTGGTACTGGTTGTTCACACTACCCTCTACAATCAGGACGCCATCGAGTTGTTGGATGTCCAATTGGATGGTTTTTTCACAAGCCAAAAGGCTCAATAACGCCATAAGCGCAAACAGGATATTTTTCATATTGATTTTGCTTTTAAGTCAAAAAATCATTTCACCACCTTCTGAGTAGCCCCTTCTTAGATGGCCCTTAGATGTCTTAGATGGTTCAAAAAAAGTGGTTCAAATGCCTTAGGTGCCCTTAGGTGTCTAAGGTGGTTCAAAAAAAAATGGTTCAAAAAAACTAAAATTTGAAACTCCAAGTCACATACGGCAATACCGAAAACAAGTACACCAGCCGCGCCTCTTTTTCCGTTCCATCCCCAATGACATTGCCTTCGTCATCCTGCTTGGTGCGGGTGTAAATGGTGAAGGGATTCTGGCGATTGTACACGTTGTAGATGCCAAAGACCCAGGTATTTTGCCAACGGCGGCCCTTGTTTTTGGCAGGATCAAACGTCGCCGCGATGTCCAGGCGATGGAAATCAGGCAAACGATACCCATTACGCCCTGAGTACAAATTCGCCTCGTAGTTGCCAAAACTGTACTTACCCGTAGGCAAGGTAATCGGGCGGCCCGTGGCGTAAGTGAAATTGCCTCCAACGCTCCAGCGGGGACTCAAATCGTAGGTCAAGGAAAGGTTGAAACTGTGGCGGCGATCGTAATTGGCCGGAAAAGCCTGGCCATTGTTCACGGTGGGGATTGTTACGTCCGTTTTGCTCAGGGTGTAGCTGGCAAAACCCCGCAGATCGCCCACATTGCGGCGCAACAACAGTTCCAGTCCATAAGAAGTGGCCTTACCCTGACGGAATTCGGTGGCAATGTGTTCGTTGAAAAAAATATTGGCGTTGTCTGCAAATTCGGTGATGTTGTCCGAAGCTTTGTAGTAGGCTTCTGCCGAAAACTCCCAGGTGTTTTTGTCGAAGTTTTTAAAGTAACCAATCGCCACCTGATCTGCTTTTTGAGGCTTCAAATATGGAGAACTGGGCGACCAGGTGTTGAAGGGAATCGGTACCGTGGAATTGGACAACAAGTGGATGTATTGCACCATGCGGTTGTACGAAAACTTCAACGAACTGCTGGTATTCAACTGATACCGCGCCGCAAAACGGGGCTCAGGATTGGCAAAAGAAGCAATCACCTGCCCTTTTTTGTAGCGGGTTGAATCGGTAATGGTGTAATTCACATTGTCCGAAGCATTGGCATAGGTGTAAACCGTTTCCGGTCCCAGGTTTTGGAAGAGGGAAAAACGTACCCCGTATTGCATCGAAAATCTTTCGGAAACCTTTTGTTCTGCCCCTACATACAAGGCCTGATCCAGGGCATAACGAGCCTGCAATTTGGTGGGTTTAAAAATGGTATTTCCCCCATTGGGCCGAATGTCGCCGGGTTGAAACTGGCGGTAAGTGCCCTGATAACCAAACTGCAAGGTAAATTTCGGACTGGGAAACCAGGTGAAATCCTGCTTCACCGAATACTCCTTTTGGTTGGCATCCCAGCGGAACCCCTCCAGTGCATCCTTCTGCTCCAGCGTGTAGTCAAAATCGCTGTACACCAAGGTAGTATTGGCAAACAAACGCTCGTTGAACAAATGGTTCCAACGGAAAGTGGTGGTTTTGTTGCCCCAATCCATCTGAAAATCATCGTTGAATTTCCAGATGTCGCGCCCGGCATAAGCGGAGAGGAAGAAGCGGTTGTTGTTGTTGATTTTCCAGTTGAGTTTGCCGTTCAGGTCATAAAACTGGACGCCAGTGCCCTTCAAATCCGGGATTTGTTTCATGATCAAATCCACGTAGGAGCGGCGGGCGGCCAGGATAAAGGAGGCCTTGTCTTTCACAATCGGCCCTTCCAGACTGGCCTTCGCCGCTAATGTGCTCACACTGCCCGCTGCTTCCAATTGTCGGGCATTGCCGTCTTTGGTGCTGACTTCGAGCAGGGAGGACAAACGCCCGCCGTACTTGGTGGGAATCCCGCCTTTGTACAATTCCGCACTTTTTAAAATGTCGGCGTTGAACACGGAAAACAAGCCAAACAAGTGCGAAACATCGTACACGGGCGCCTCGTCGATCAGGATCAGATTTTGATCCGCAGCCCCACCCCGCACGTAAAAGCTGGAGGTGCCTTCCCCGGCACTGGTCACGCCGGGCAGGGTTTGAATGGTTTTGATGATGTCGGGTTCGCCCAGCAGCGCGGGGAGTTTTTTAACCTGGGCAATGGGCACATCCAGGCGGCTCATGGCTACCTCACGTACGGCTTCATCGGCCTTTTTATCCGAAATCTGCACCTCTTGCAAGGTTTGCGCATCCGCCTGCATCTCAACGTTCAATTCCAGATCGCGGTCCAAATTGACCTCCTTGCTAATGTTTTGATAGCCGAGGTAAGAAAAAGTCAGGCGGTACGCGCCCGGGGCCAGAGTCAGGGAATAAAACCCGTAGGTGTTGCTCGTTGCCCCACTTTTGAGGGGCTCTACCCATACGTTGACGTAGAGCAGTTCTTCCGCAGAGGCGGCGTCTTTGATGTACCCGCTCAGGGTGTACTGTTTTTTGGCGGCGCTGCCTGGGTTTTGGGCAAAAATAGGCCCAAGACTCAAGGTCAGCACGACCAGAGTGGCGATGGTTTTCATAATAACAGTCGGTGTTGGTTT
>JAIYAV010000330.1 GCA_027488855.1 Saprospiraceae bacterium | reverse complement strand
TTATAATAGCCCCGGTCGTCCGGGGTCAGTCGGTAGCAAATGGTTTCACAACCGCGGATGCGGTTGAATTTTTTTGCTCAATTGAGTTCAACCACTGCCGTGGTTGCAACCAATCAGACCCGATATTTACCCCGGACGACCGGGGCTATTATGAATTCAATCGCTCCGCGATTAGATTTTAGCCCGATTTTGAATTTCAAAATTCGGGATGACGAATGTTTACACCACATAGATTATTTTACCTACTTACTCCCTTTCTCCACAACCTTGATCAACATACCCGCAGTAACCTGGTCTTTCTGTTGCATGCCATTCAGAATGGCATGTTCTTCCAGGCGTTTGTCAGCCACCCCGAAGCTTTTCAGGGCATCTGCCAGCGTAGCAGTACGGTTCACCGTTTTGATGCTTACCCGCTCTGGATAGACATTGATCCGGGCTGGATCGGTCAGTTCGCGGAAGTTTTTGAAGGTGTTTTGGAAGGTCAGGCTGTACGTATTGTAATCTGCCGCTGCGGCCATGCCGTAAAAGCGGTAGATGTTGTTGTCGTATTGGATGCAGTAAATGTTGATGCGCAAGGTTTGAGTGCCTTGTTGGGTTTTGGTCGTTTGCTCGGCTACCATCGCAATTGCGGGGAAACCATTGACCGTCAAGTTCTGCGAATCAATCAGTTTCAACGAATCCTGGCTGATGGTTTTGTTAGCCGCTTCGCGCAAGGATTTTTCAGGTGCCAGGTTGAAAATGATCGCTGCTTTGCCATCCTTAGGTGCCATCACGACCTGTTGGGGCGAGTTTTGCAATTGCCAATCAACGGGGATTGGAAACTGAAACTTGAGTACCGGATGGTAAAAGACGTTGTTCAGCGTATATCCCTGCTTAGGATCTGGTCCATACATCAACCCATCGATCATGCGCAAATACTTATCGCGATTCACCGCCAAATTGAAGTTGTTGGTCTTTTTTTGTTCAGCATCGGCCAACTCCCCTACCCTTTTGAAGCGATCCAGGGGATTGGGGTGCGTAGACATAAAGTTGGGTACCCGGCCCTCGGGGCCACCACTCAAACGGTCGATGGTACTGAAAAAGCCAGCCATTTCTTTGGCATCGTAGCCGATTTTGGTGGAGTATTGCACCCCCAGTTCGTCGGATTGGCTCTCGTGGTCGCGGCTGTTTTTGAGCAGCAACATTTGCATGCCTTGAGACAATGGTTCGGCAAATTCAGCTGCGCCAGGTATCGCAATCAGTATCCCCAACAAACCGAGCCCACTAAAAATCTGGCTTCTTTGTTGCAAAGCACCATGCCGGGCGGTAACGTGACCAATTTCATGGCCCAAAACCCCAGCAAATTCTGCCTCATTGTTGAAGTGAGCCATGATGCCTCGGGTAAAATAAACATAACCGCCAGGTAAAGCAAAAGCATTCACCACGTCAGAATCCACTACTTTGAATTGGAAAGGTAAAGTAGGGCGGTGCGACATTTTGACCATCTCCTGGCCTTTTTCATTGATAAAAGCCTGCAATTTTGGGTCATCATAACTTCCAAACTCGGCAATCACCTGCGGATCGGAAGACTTGCCCAGGGCAATTTCAGCCTCTTCAGACATGACGAGTAGTTGTTTTTTGCCAGAAACTGGATTGACAACCGCGCAGGAATTTAGGGAGAGCATTGAAGCTACTGCAAAGAGTGGCAACACGCGTAGGAACAATATCTTCCGCATTTTTTTGATTTTTTGGGTAAAACAAATACAAAACTTAGACGCAAAATCTTCTGCAAATTTACAGAGAAACGCACTAAATTTTTTCAATAGTACAAACAAATTGTTAATGTTTGTATAACAAGACAGCGCATCAAATGGTTCTTCCATTTGATGCGCTGCCTTGTCTGGAGCCAGAATGCTACCAATTACTTCTCTTCCTCCTCCTCTTCTTCACCCTGAATCGGAATGACAAAAGCACTTCTGCGTGGTGCAGGCACTTTGGCGTTTCTACCCCGCACCGCTTTCCAAATCACTTCATTAAAGGCCAGATCAGGGGCCCGATCTTCTTTTTCCAAATCAAACGAGTACGAGAGTTTTGACCAATAATCGTCGATCGTATTCCGCATCGTCAGGCTGATTTGGTTGCTTTTGGCCTCATATGCGCTAAAGTCAGGTTTTTTGGTGAAACAGGCATACATTGGTTTTGCAGCCGCATCGTACTGGCTCATTGGCCGCAGTCCCAGGATCAATTCCATGGTGCGCACCACACTGGAAGTAGAATACATGCTGCTTTCTACGTGTTTGCGTTTGGTATAAGGGCTGACCACCAGGCAAGGGGAACGGTGTGCGTCGATGTGATCAGGGCCGTTTTGCGCATCGTCTTCGAGCACAAAAATGGCGGCTTCTTTCCAGATTTTACTTTTGGAAATGTACTCCACAAAACGTCCTACGGCTAGGTCATTGTCGGCTACCATGGCGGCAGGTGAAGGCACCCCTACCCTAGCACCAGCAGTGTGATCGTTGCCAAAACGCACAAAATTCATCCGGGGCACCTGGTTGATGGCCAACAAAGAGTCAAAATCAGTTTTCCAGCGCTCAAAGCGGAAAACATCCTGGATTGACAAGTTATACCCCGGGTATTTCGCGCAACAATGGCCTTTTAGATTGGGCATGTACGTTTGGGCATAATCGGCCCAAATGCCATAACTGCGGTAACTTAATCCGGCTTCTTTGCAACGGTCCCACAAAAAGCCACCCTTCGACCAGGCAATTTCTTTGGAGCCTTCGTATTCGTAAGATCCACCCCTGCCACCGTAATTGGTAGGCCAGGTTTTTTCTACATAGTCGTTGGCATAAGCAGAAGTAGACCAGTTGTGGCCATCGGCACTTACTTCGGCATCTACGTAGAAATTGTCCAGCAAAACA
>JAIYAV010000336.1 GCA_027488855.1 Saprospiraceae bacterium | reverse complement strand
TTGGCTGTTTTGTAATTCCTCCCAAACCCCGACAATCCAGGCTGCTTTATGCCCTCTCTACGTTCAGAGTTGGCGCTATATTTTTGTAGCCTGGATTATCGGGTGGTGTTTTAGGCGAAAGTTTGAAACTTTCGGGAGGGTCGCGCAACGCTACAATACTAAACGCTACTCAAATCTACTTACTGCTATACTTTTCCTTCCCCCCTACCACAGTCTTCAACACCTTCGCACCCAAAATCTCCTCGTCTCCACACTTGATCAAGTCCTTGTCCAGCACCACAAAATCCGCCAGTTTCCCTTTTTCCAGCGAGCCTTTTTCTTTTTCTTCAAAGGCCGCATATGCATTCGCCATGGTGTAGGAATACACCGCCTCTTCACGAGTGATTTTTTGTTCAGGGAAAAAAACCAGGCCACTATCGGCACGTTTGCGGGTTACCGCCGCATAAAAAGATTGTAGGGGGTCTACATCTTCTACCGGGGCGTCGGTGCCATTGGTCACTACGGCACCTGCATCCAGGAGTGAGCGCCAGGCGTAGGCGCCTTTGCGGGCCCGATCTTCCCCGAGGCGTTTGACCACAAAGGGGGCATCCGAAGTACAATGCACCGCCTGCATGGCCGCGATCACGCCCAGTTTTTTGAAGCGGGGAATATCATCAGGGTCCAGGTGTTGGGCGTGTTCGATCCGCCAGCGCAGATCTTTGCCTTTAGGGTCTTTTTTCAATTCGCCCTCCATAATGTCGAGGCACACACGGTTGGCACGGTCACCGATGGCGTGTACACAAAGCTGGAGTTTCTGCTCGCGGGCCATCTGGGCAATTTTTTTCACCTCCTCCACCGAGGTCGTGTTTTGGCCCTCAAAATCGGGTTTGTCCTGGTACGAGCGCAACAGCCAGGCCCCGAATGAACCCAATGCCCCATCCACTTCCGACTTGATGCCATTGACCGTAAAATAATGATTACCCAGGTTGATCCAGGGAAAGCTGCTGAGTTTGCCTTCCATGTCCTTGGAGGAATGGCGGATCATGGCCCAGAGGCGCACATCAAATTTGCCAGCCTCGGCCAATTCCTTGTACCAGTCCAGGTCTTTAAAACTGGATCCCGCATCCTGAAAAGAGGTGATTCCTTTGGCCAGGCACTCTTTTTGCGCCAGTTCAATGCCTTTTAACCATTGTTTTTTGCGGTCTTCCTCAGATAAGGTTTCCAGGTATTCCTGATACACTTTGTAGATCACCCGCATGGCGCGTTCTTCAAACACCCCGATGGCATTACCTCGGTCGTCGCGTACAATTTCTCCGCCAAGAGGACTGGGTGTTTCCGCGCTTACGCCCGCAAGACTCATTGCCTTTTCATTGGCAAATAAGCCGTGGCCACTGGCATGACTGAGCAATACAGGGTTGTTGGGTGCAACTTTGCTCAGTTCATCATGGTAGGGATAACCCAGCACATTGCGATCGGGAGTGCTCGACCATTTTTCCTGATGCCAACCCCGACCAATGATCCACTCGCCGGGCTTGGCGGTTTTGGCGCGTTCGGCTACGGCCTGGACGATTTCTTCCCAACTTTTGGATTTGAGAAAATTCAAATTGATCAAACTTTGGCCCAAACCTGAATAATGCCCGTGCCCTTCAATGAAGCCCGGCATAACGAACTGGCCGCCCAGGTCGACCGTTTTGGTGTTGGGGCCTTTCAGCTTTTCAATTTCGGCATTGCTGCCCACCGCCAAAATCCGTTCGCCCAAAACCGCGATGGCTTCCGCATTGGGATTTTTCTCATCCACAGTGTAAATGTTGCCGTTGGTGAAAATGGTATCGGCTACTTCTTTTTTTTGGCATGCTGAAAACAAGCCACCTAGCAACAGCAAGGAAAAAAGTGTAAAAGGTGTGAATTTTTTACTCAGTTCAAACATGTTTACAGTTTTGATTTGGAAAGGGAAAAATTGCGATTATGTTTGTCACAAGTCTAATCAATTTCAAGCAAAAAAATATGGAAATCATCATCCGCAGAGCCACCCACGCTGATTTGAACGCCATCCATGATCTGGTCCGCGATCTAGCCGTTTATGAAAAAGCTGAAGAAGAATTCATTGCCACCATTGAGGAGTACGAACGCGATTTTAGCAATGGCGTTTTCCAGGCCGTTGTAGCTGAAATGGACAATCAGGTGGTGGGCATGGCTTTATATTATGTAGCTTATTCTACCTGGAAGGGCAAAATGCTTTTTTTGGAAGATTTTGTGGTCAAGGAAACGCATCGCCGTTATGGCTTGGGCCAAAAATTATTCGATGCCTTTTTGGAGGAAGCCCGCAATCAGGGTTGCCGCATGGTAAAATGGCAAGTTTTGGACTGGAATGAGCCCGCACTGCGCTTTTACCGCAAGAACGACGCCATCATTGAAGAGGGTTGGTGGAACGGAAAAATCTTTTTTGCAGAAAATTTTTAAAAACATTAAAAAAAAATCCAAATCGACAAAGTTTGGCACGCTATTGGAATATTAGATAAACATCTCAACCGATTAAAGATCTAGTGTTTCATAGTGTGTGGGGGGGAGTTGCCGATTTGGAAGCCCCTCCATTTTTTTGGATTTGTTTTCCTCAAAATATACGGGCTAACTGTAATCATGCACCGAGAAAGGGAGTAGGCAACTGCTCCCTCTTTTTTTTGTAATAACCTCAATCCAATGCCTCCAGTCGAAAATGCCGCTCCATTATTTTTTCCAAATAGAACTGGTCTAATGCATCAAATGAGTTGATTTGGGTACTATCCACGTCGTATACTGCAATCAATTCAGCTTTGCTGTCAAATACGGGTACCACTATCTCCGAGGCCGAATTGGGATCACAAGCGATGTGCTCACTGCCTTGTGCCAGCGCGTGAACATCGCCCACCAACTGTGTTTTTTGCTCCCGAGCCGCTTTGCCACATACGCCCCGTCCAAACTCGATGTGCAAACAGCCCAAAGTGCCTTGATAAGGGCCTACCGAAAGCCGACCATTTTTGACCACATAAAATCCAGCCCAATAATAGTACGGCAAATAAGTTTTCAGCACGGAGTTAATAGTCGCCATTTTGAGGATGCGGTCAGTTTCGCCCTCCAAATTGGCATCAATGGCTACGACGGCCTGTTCGTAAGCGGCTTTTTTGGCCTCCGCGTCCAGATTGAGCGAAGGTTTGATAAAATAGGGCATTTCTGCGGATGCGGACATGGTCGTTCTTTTTGCAAGAATACAAAAAAGAGGCAAAAAAGTTTGTTAAGCCATGCTAGGTTTAGCCCTTTTGATGATCCACTCCGCCACGACCAAATTAGGCACCCAACTGATCCAGGCAATGATCGGATAAGCGAAGTCGAAACTCATACCCAAGGCCCCCAGAAACAGGG
Source organism: Saprospiraceae bacterium (assembly GCA_027488855.1). GTDB lineage: Bacteria > Bacteroidota > Bacteroidia > Chitinophagales > Saprospiraceae > Haliscomenobacter. The sequence continues at coordinate 7,500 of JAIYAV010000336.1, read as the reverse complement.
GCATCCACAAGCGCAGGGTGACCGCCCCAAAACACAGGGCGTAACTGCGGGTCATCCAGTTTTGATGCTCGGCAATGTCGCGTTTTTTGATGGCTAAAAAAGCCTTAGCTGTGGTGTACAACCACAAAAAGCCTAAAGTAGCAAAGCCCATTTGTGCCCAAACCCCAGCACTAGCCGCAAAGGCAATCCCCAAACCTGCAACTCCACTCAACATGACCGAGGCGACGTAAACCTTGCCCAAATTGCGATGCAAGGCCAAGTGTTTTTGCCGCAAACTGGACAAAAATTGCGTACAACCACTCAACAGCGCCAAACCGCCAAAAGTGATGTGGGTATAAAAACCAATTTGCCACAAACGGTTGCCCAATAACTGCGCTGATTTGGAGCCCATCAAGCCATTGCTCATGTCAAATAGGAAGTAAACGAGCGGGTACAAACCAATGGAGATGGCAAAAAAGAGGAAAATAGGCGTGAGTACTTTTGATTTCATAAATAAACGTTTACCTACAGATGTAAGAATCAGGCTTGTTCCCCTAAAGATAAACCTGAATTTGCAGGCGCAATAAGTTTAAACAAAACTAAAACTCAATATAGTTCTTATTCTATTGCGCCCAAATCACGATTTGAAGCGCCCACTCAAACCATTCATTGTAGGTTTGAGCATCATTTTAATTCAATAGCTACATGCAAAAAAAATTAAAAACCCTGAGCCTGCTGCTGCTCTGCTCAGTGGTACTATTTGGCCAAGCTGCCTCGGTAAAAAACCGCATCAAAAGTGTTGAAAATGGCCTCATCCCCTACGTACCCGTGCAGGGTTTCCCCGCTTGGAACATTTATGAGCGGATGAAGCACTACAAAGTGCCCGGAGTCAGCATCGCGGTGGTCAACAATTTTAAAGTGGAATGGGCCAAGGGTTACGGCTTGGCGGATACCTTGAAAAAAACACCGGTTACGCCCCAAACGATGTTCTCCGCAGGTTCCATCAGTAAGTTGGTGATGGCGGCGGCGGCCTTCCAAATGATCCAGGAGCAAAAAATCGGCCTGGACGATCCCATCAACCAGTACCTCAAATCCTGGAAAATCCCGGAAAACGACTACACCCGCCAAACGCCGATTACCCTGCGCATGCTCTTGAGTCATACCGCAGGCACTTCCCAAACTTCTTATTTTGGTTTAACGCCAGACAAAAAAAATCTGCCCAGCATTCTGGATATTTTATCCGGCCAGCCCAATGCCGAAAGTCGGGGCGTAGTGGTCAACAGCGAGCCCAAAAAGGAGTTTCGCTACTCGGGCGGCGGCAGCATGATTGCCCAAATGGCACTGATGGATGTGAGTGGAGAACGGTTTGAGGCCTTATGCGACCGTGTTTTGTTTCAGCCCTTAGGCATGGCCCAAAGTGCCTTTGCGCAGCCCCTCACCGACAAGTTTCAGGCGCAGGCGGCCTGGGGTTACTCCTACGCATCCTGGTACGAGGGAATGCCCTACGTGTATCCGCAGCAAGCCGCCGCGGGATTGTACGCTACGCCCAGCGATCTGGCCAGCTTCCTCATCGAAATCCAGCAGGCTTTGAGTGGGAAGGGAAAAGTGCTGACCCAGGCCAGTGCTCAAACCATGGTAACGCCAGTGGCGAAGGTATCCGAAGGGGGGTTTCGGGAAGAAATCGGCGTCGGACCATTTTTACTCCAGCGTATCGACAATCAGGATCCTCAGGGGCGTTATTTTGAGTTCACGGGGGTCAACGCGGGTTTTGTGGCCTACCTGATCGGCAACATTACCGAGGGCTACGGCGCAGTCATCATGCTCAATACTGGGGACGATTTTAATGGGCTGGGCAAGGAAATTCGCCGAGCCATTGCCCAAACTTACGGCTGGCACAATTTTTTACCCCCAACAGTGCAGCCGAGCAAATGGACGAAAGCGGAATTGGAGCGGGTGGTAGGGCGCTACCGACTGGGCCCGGATGAGGTGATGTCATTCCAAAGAGAAGGGGATCATCTGATTCAGGTCATCAACTCGGGTTCACCCATTCCTTGTTTCCCCATTGCCAAAGACAGCATTGTGCTGACTGATTTTAATGTCAAAGCGCATTTCCGCTTCGATGCGCAAGGTCGAGCCATATCCTTTCAGTCAGCGTACCAACCTAGCGCTATCCCCCGCATGGCTAAGGACGAGTTCACGCCCACTGAACTGATCAATGCCGAAAGGCTACCAGAGGCCCAAGCCCTGATCCGCACGCAACAACTCAACGTGTCTCAAATGACCTACAAAATTTACGAATTGCTGAATCGCAAACCGGTGGGCAATTTTGCAGCGGCTAAAATGTTACTGGAACTGTCCGAGGAGCAACACCCTCAATCGGCGATTGTGTTTGCCCGCTGGGGTGATTATTACCTCAAAATGCAGGATCGGGCGGCGGCGATTCGGGCGTATGAACGGGCGAATCAGTTGGATCCTAGTGATGAGGGGGTGGTGAAGGCTTTGGAAAAGTTGAAGTAGGTCTTCTATTTTTTCTCTTCCGCCTTGGGGTAAGGCCTCCAGGTGTAGCTTTTTTGTACAATTTTCCAGGAACCCTGGTATTTCATCAGCAAAAAATAATCGGTAAAAATCCGCCAATTGGGCACGACTATTTCTGCTTTGGCGGTGGCAGCATCTTTTTCATAATCGATCGAAATGATGCGCCCAATGCGGTTGGCTTTTTCTCCTGGTTTAAAGCCTTTGATGTAAGCTTCACCGGAGCGAGTCATGAGCGTGTCCGCAGTTACGGTGTATAAATTGAAGTTGGGGTGGAAGGCTTTGCGCAGGCGTTCGGGCTCGCCATTGGCGGTGCCTTCGATGTAGTCCATGAGGGTGGCGGTGATTTGCTCGAATTCAGATTTGCTGTTTTCGGCTTGGGTTTGAGCGCTTAAGCCGCTACAGAGCATCAGGCAGATCGCCAGGATTGGGAGTGATTTCATCGTCGTGGTGTTTTGAATGGTGAATTCCGTAAAACTGTGCTGAAAAATACAACACTCGTATCGAAGTGTCGATACAAAGGTTGGAAAACAGTCGATTGTGTGGGTTAAAGGCGGATTATTGCAATGCAATGATTTTTTCTGCCTCCCGAATTCCACTCAAATACGCACCATGAGCAGTGGAAAAATAATCGATCTCCGTATGCTCGCCCGCAAAAAAAAGACGATCGTCGACTTCTTCTGCCAAATCGTCAAAATGCCGCATTTCTGTACCAACGGCGGTGTAGGAATAAGCGCCAAAGCTGTTTTCGTTGCTGTCCCATTTGGTGCGTAGCATATTGCGTGGATTGGGGATATTGTTCCCATAGATGTCTTTAAGGTGAGCCATGATTTCATTGGTCACCTGGGCATCACTCATCGACTCCGTGGATCGGCCATATTCGGCATACGCGAAGGTCATCAAAGCATTGACGCTGGGATGAATTTTCTTGACATTGACAAAGTAATTGAACTTGTCAGGGGTTTCAGGAGTGTAAGAAATGTATTGTACGTCGTCCCAAAAGGCACGATCCCAGGTGAGCAGAAATTTGTTCACACAATTCATGCCTACTTTCTGAATAGCCGTTTGTTTGGTGGTAGGCAATGCTGGTATAAACTGTATGCTGTTCTTTTTTAAAACGCCCAAAGGTACGGTTACAATCACATAATCGGCAGTACTGATCTTTCCGTTGTGGCTTACTTGTACTTTCGTCTCGCGATGATCTACTTTAGTGACGCGTTGATTCAGCTGGATGTTTAGTCCCTTAGCCAGATGGGTGGGGATGGTATCGTAACCATTGGTGGCAATTTTTTCCACGCCACCAAATTCCTCTCCTTCATTGTAAAGCAGTGAGGATAACTTATTGAGGTCACCCGTGTCAAAAGTGATGTAGGTAGAGAGAAAAAATTTCCAAAGGCGATCGTTGGCATAGCTGGGGTATAGCTGCTTAAAAACAGTTTCGAAACTCTGTGTGGCACTGCCTTTTTTCGTCAAGGTGTCCAGTATTTCGTACAACTTGTCTTCAGTGTCGTCGTATACTGTACTGCTGCGCAATACACCGCCGACGTCGTAGGATTTTCGGCTTTCATCTACCGTTTCAAAGGTCTTCATGCCCGCTTTTTGAGCCAGATCGCTGAGGGGGTTTTTCTTGACGCCATGAATCCAGCTGGCACCTTCGTCAAAGGCGATACCGAGGCTGCGATTGCTGCGTAGGCGGCCACCTACTTTTTCTTGAGATTCGAGAACCATTACCTGAAAACCTCGTTCGCTGAGGGTTTTAGCGGCGCTGAGGCCTGAGATGCCTGCACCGATGATAATGACCGATTTGTCGGGAAACATGGCTTCTTTTTGGCAGGAACTGAGCAAGGTGGTCGCGCTGAGTAGAAGGCTGGCCTCCTGGATGAATTGACGTCGTTTCATGATTGACTGCTAGCTTTGATGATGGGTTTGCCACTCAAAATTTCAGGATCAGAAACAATAAATTGGAACCCCATGTAGCTATTTTTTCCAAAACTAAGCTCTTTTTAAGATTCATGCAAATACGCAAAAATAGCCAGCTGCCCTAAGCCTTCAAATTCTTTTCAAATTGTACGGTGATACTATCCTCCGTTCTACAATACACCATCGTTTTGTACTCAGGTGTAGTTAATTTTTGCGTCAAAAAACCCTGTTCTTCAATTCTGGCAAAGAGATCGGTATCGTTTCCAAACGCGATATTGCGATACCCGCCAACCGCCCTGAAGGCTGCCGTTTTGCCAAAAAAACTACCATTTACGCTGCAGTCATTCAGGTTTATTCTTAGGCTGGGATTGGTTGTATCTACTACGAATTCATCGCCGATTACGACAATTCCTCCGTGTAAAAAATCTACTTCGGGATGGGCTTTTAAATACTGAATGCGGCTCTCGATGTGATTGGGCAGGTAATAGTCGTCCGAGTCCAAAATGCACACATATTCACCCGTTGCCATCATTAGCGCCACGTTCAGGCTTAGGGATTGCCCCCGATTGCTGTGTCGGCTATAGCGGATGCGAGGATCGGCAAGCAGGTATTTTTGGACTACCTGCATGGTCTCATCGCTGCTGCCGTCATCAATAATGAGCTGCTCCCAGTTGGTGTACGTTTGTGCAATAACCGATTCGATACAAGTTGGCAGCAGTTTTTCGCGGTTGAAGGTGGCCGTCAGGACACTGACTTCCGGAGTGGCGGATGGATAAACTTGTAGGTTTTTCATACGTTATTCGCTACGCTGGGTTTCGGCAATGATGCGCAGCCCTTCTAAAGTCAACATCGGATCAATGTGCTGAAAGTCTGCCTGCAAAGGAGTAAGAATGGAAGACAAACCTCCAGTAGCTACCGCGATGTACTGCTCCCCTACTTCGCGCCGGATTTCCGCCAACATGTGCCGCACCAAACCTACATAGCCAATCAAAATGCCACTTTGAATGGCGTGTTCGGTGTTTTTTCCAATCGGGGTTTCAGGCAAAGTAAGGGGTACTTCGGGCAATTGGGCGGTTTTTTGAAACAATGAAGCAATGGCCGTTTTTAAGCCCGGGGCAATGGCTACACCCAAGATGTGCCCTTCTCCACTGACCGTGGTAAAAGTAAGCGCGGTGCCAAAATCCACGATGATGCAGTCTTGCTGGTACAAATGATGCGCTGCCACTGCATTGGCCAACAAATCGGTGCCAATTTCATTGGGGCGGTCAATTTGTAATTTCAATTTAGGGTAAATCGGTGGTGCTACTTTTAGCGCTGGCTGGCCAAAGAGGTGTTCAGCAATGTGCAAAAAGTATGGGGTCAATTGGGGCACCACACTGCTCACCACCACCCTGGGTCGGGGCCCCAGCAGCACCCCCGCTTCCATCAACAAGTCTGACAAGCGTTTTTCATAAAAAAGCGCTGCTTCTGTCTCTGTAATGGTGGGTATGCGCCAAACCTGTGACCAGGAATGGCCATCGTGTAATGCAACCACCACGTTGCTGTTGCCAATATCAATTGCAAGAACCATATTATACGTCTGCTAGATTTTTTACAAAGCCCTGATATCCTGCCTGCGTCAAACGACTTTGCATGATGGTTGCCTCGTTGATGTTGGCATAAGCACCTACCACTACTTTGTAGAGTTGGCGGCCATTTTGATTGGACACGACTACAAAGACGGGCTGACCAAATTGTTGTTTCAATTTGGCGACAAGCGACAGTACATTGTCGTAATTGCTGTATACGCCAATTTGTACCCCCCAGCCGGAGCTAGGTTTTTGATTCACATTGACCTCAAATACGCTGGAACCACCGCCTGAACTCACCACTGGTTGGGTTTGTGGTTGTGGGTTCGGTTGTGGTTGGGGCGTAGATTGAGGATTGGTAGGCATCGGGGTTGGAGTCGACGTGCCTCTCCGGCGTAGGGCTTCGGCCACGGCACGTTCGGCGTTGACCATTCCATAACCGTATTTGCGGGAGTGGCCGTTGGTGTAATCGCCGGGATTGCCAATTTTATCCGCAGTTTGGATCAAAATTTGTTTCACCTCGCGGGCGGTCAAATCCGGGTTGGCCGTCAACATCAGGGCACAAATACCCGCTACAAGAGGTGTAGCCGATGAAGTACCCCCAAAATGTTTGTATTGATTGCCACGGCTCAAACCATCGATCCAATATCTCTTTTCGCCCTGTTCCCGTGGATCGCCCTGATCCCACCAAGCACGGGCAGCGATGATCGGCCAATCGCCATTGGAAGGTGCGCACACGGTCACTTCCATCCCGGTATTGGAATAGGGCGCATGAACGCCCTGGCTGGTGCAAGCGCCCACCGCAATGACATCGGGGTGCTGCGCGTAGAAATTGACATAGTTCAAACTATCGTTGCCAACCGCATACAGGATCACACAGCCGCGTCCATTCCGGCCCCGGCGGGCGGCATTGGCAATGATTTGTTGTTTTTCAGTATTCAATTGGTAATTCGGATCGGTAGAACCCCAACTGCAACTGATGATATCGGCACCATTGTTGACGCAGTAATTGAAAATAGACTCGGTGGTGCGCACACTAAAGGAAGTTCCACTGACCGGAATAAAGCGGGCATTAGGCGCAGAGCCCACCATGCCTACCCCATTTGAAGCAGCCAAGGCCACACTGGCACAAGGGGTGCCGTGGGTGTAACGGGCATCGCCCTGGAGTACTTGGGGGGTGTTGTTCCAAAAATCAAAGGGCTTGATCACCTTGTTTTTGAGGTCGGGGTGGGTCAGGTCAAACCCATTGTCCACCACCGCAATGTTGATATTGGGCGAACCGAGGCTGCCCAACGCACGCCAAGCTGCTACCACTTTGGCATCAATGCCCCGGCGCAACTGAACGTTGGCATCGGGTACAAAGCCATTGTTTTGCAGGTGCCACATACTGCCCATCAGGTTGTCGGAGGGCAAAAAGTATTGATCCAAGACGGTATCAATGTCTGGTTGGGCGTTTTGCACCAGACAGCTTTGTTGTAATAAACCTGCTGCTTTGATGGGG
>JAIYAV010000128.1 GCA_027488855.1 Saprospiraceae bacterium | reverse complement strand
TGCTTGTACGATCTCATTCCATAATTGATGGGGACTGCGACAAGTACACTCCAACTCTTGGAAAAAACATATCCTAGTAGGAGAGCATTCCATAATTAATGGGGACTGCGACATAAGTTGTTGCGGCTTGCATTCGCTCCACCTTGTAGGAGAGCATTCCATAATTGATGGGGACTGCGATGGTTATCCTTCCACATTGTCTTTTGCTTTGCGGGTGTTGCAGCGCATTCCAGAATTGACGGGGACTGCGACTTTTGTTCTTTGCATTTTTTGCACCTTGGAATCAAGTAGGAGAACATTCCATAATTGATGGGGACCTGCCGCCCACGAAGTGGTGGGTTATAGGTCACACGTAAAGAGGAAAACACTTGTACCTACAGCATAATCCCTTTCTTGCTGGTGCTTATTTTCCCTTCCTCAAAAATCCCTATCTTTGCTTCACAAGCCAAGCGTTATGCAGCAACTACCCATCGGCGAACAAAACTTCGCCAATCTACGTCAGCTAAACATGCTCTACGTGGACAAGACGGAATCCATTCACCAACTCTTGCAAGGGAGTCGCTACAACTTCCTTTCCCGGCCCCGTCGCTTTGGCAAGTCGCTCACCCTGTCCACCATTCGGAATATATTTCAGGGAGAAAAGGAGTTGTTCACAGGTTTATGGATTGAGGATCAATGGGATTGGTCGGTACAGCATCCGGTAGTTCATCTTTCGTTCAATCAGTTGGATTACCAAAAACTCGGCTTAGAGCAAGCCTTGATCCAATTTTTGGATGAACGAGCGGCTGAATCTGGACTGACCCTAAAAAGACAAACCGTCAAAGAAAAACTCAGGGAACTGATCATTGAACTCGCCCGGCAGCAAGCAACAGTGGTGTTCTTGATTGATGAATACGACAAACCGCTGATTGATTATTTGAATCAAAATGAACTTCCGCTTGCCAAAGAGAATCGAGCCATCCTGAAAAATTTTTACAGTGGTCTCAAGGACGATGCAGCCCAGGCTGCGCTGCGGTTTTTTCTCATTACCGGTGTGTCCAAATTTAGCCAGGTGAGTTTGTTTTCTGATTTGAATTACCTTTCAGATTTAAGTTTGGATGCCAGGTTCGGTACTTTGGTTGGATACACCCAAACTGAATTACTGGACAATTTTACCGATTATCTTACAGCGCTGAATCGCGCTTTGCCCAATTTGAACCAGGAGCAACTCATTGAGCGCATTCGGGAATGGTACAACGGGTACAGTTGGGATGGGGTAAGTAGCGTTTACAATCCCTTTTCCATATTGCTGCTTTTTCAAAAATTACAGTTTGGCGATTTTTGGTTCAAAAGTGGCACCCCTACTTTTTTAATCAACTTGCTCAAAGAGCAGGAACTTTATGTTGTAGACGATATGCGTGTTTCGGGCATTCTTTTCGATAGTTACGACCTGGAGAACATGGACGCCCGCGCCCTGATGTTTCAAACTGGCTATTTGACCGTCAAACAGTACGACCCTTACCGCAACCGCTATACACTGGGCTACCCCAATCGGGAAGTGGAAGAAGCCATGAGCAATTACCTCATCGGATCATTGCTCAACCGCATGCCCGTCGATGCCTTGCGCCCCGTGGAATTGCTGGAGGATGGTTTCCTGGAAAACGACCTCCCCAAAGTCATTACCGTCATCAATTCCTTACTCAAAGACCTGCCCAGCCACTTGCTGGATGACAAAACCGAGCATTTTTACCATGCCCTCATACACCTGCATTTCCGCTACCTGGGACTGTATTTGGAGAGCGAAGTGCATACTTCCGATGGGCGGATGGATGCCGTGGTGCAAACGCCTACGCATGTATACATCATTGAATTTAAGCTGAATGTGGATGCAAAAGTAGCCTTGGCGCAAATTGTAGAAAAGCAATACGCCGAAAAATACCGCTTGAGCCAAAAGCAGATCATTGGACTGGGGATTAGTTTCGATACCACCAAAAAAGCGGTGAAAGATTGGGTGAGCAAGGAAGTTTAACCAAAAAAAGCCAGGGCACCCAACCCCGGCTACAAGGACGAAACAAATGGCTGCTCTTTTCTCCGAGGTTCAATTCAACGCCTGAATCCCTTCCCCTTTGCGCGAAAAACCCGGTATCCAATCTCAGCGCCTCGGCACGGGCATTGGTGCCGTGATCCGCCAGATCCGCCAACACAGCCGCAGTTTTGAAAACTTTCGCGAGCAATTGCCCGAAGAATGCCGCTCCAACCTCATGGGTATTGAAGGCAACATTGCTCGTTTGTATTGGCAAGCCGTAGGAGCAGGCCTGCCCGCCAGGTATGGTTTTGCCAAACGTTCGCGCCAACCCGCCGAAGACATTTTTAATGCCGCCATCAACTACCTCTACGGCATGTTGTACGCGGTCGTAGAAGCGGGCCTTTTTGCCGCCGGGCTCGATCCGCACCTGGGCATCCTGCATGCCGACGCCCACGACAAACCCACCCTGAGCTATGACCTGATTGAACCCTTTCGCCCCTGGATCGACCGCTTGTTGATGACCGCTTGCATCAAATCCGAGGTAAAACCCGAACACTTTACCCAAAATCAACATGGGTTGTTCCTCAACAAGGAAGGAAAGGCGTATTTCATCCCCTTGTTCAACGATTTTTTGCGGAGCCCGCTCAACTACCTCAATCGGGAAGCCACCGTGCGCAACCACATTTATTTCCTGGGCAGTCGCCTGGCCCAACGCATCCGTGCTCAGATGGAGCCCTAAAAACTCAAATTATGCCAACTTTAATTTGTTACGACATCACTGCCGATGGCTTGCGTACCAAGCTCGGAAAAAAGATTTTGGAATCCGGTTTGGATCGCATCAACAAATCTGTATATTTAGGAACAATTTCAGAAAGTTCTTTGACATCCTTGGAAAAGGAATTGGCTACTTTGCTCCAAAGCCAGGGCCAGACCGAAGACAGCCTCATCGTGTTGCCGCTCACTCCTGAAGCGGTAAAACAAATGCGGATTTATGGGGACAATGGACTGGACAAGGCAGAGCTAACGGGCGACAAAAGCACCTTGCTGATCTGAAATGCCCTTTTTTGTCGCAAAAATAATTGCGCAACTTATTGATATTGAGTCGTTTTAATGCAAAACGCAGTACACCTAACAATAATGTCAAAATAGATGATTGCCAACACCTTGTTGTTTAATGGTGATTGTTTTGTTTTTGCGCCAAGTTGCTGTAATTTCTGTGTTTTATTGACATTTTTATGACAGTTAAAATGCGGTATTTCGCTTTTTCACAAAATATCAATTGGATTACGTGTTCAAAAAATTGAATGCCAAGCTTGTACAGTTGTGAATTTTTTTTACGGCAAAAAAATTGGGGAAATTTGGATTGTATTGCTGTTTTTATTGCATATCTTTACGCAGTTCTTTGTTATTCAATTGTTTATCCTGAAAAAAATCATGCGACATTCGGCAAACGATGGGCCATTTTTACCGCATTTTTTCAGAGGTTTACATAAAATTTTCTCCTTTAATACGTTTATTATGACACAAAATGACGTTTTGAGGAGTTATAAGTTGTTGATTTTGAATTTAATGGGAGGAGATAGGGTTGAGGCGCATTCCAAAATTGATGGGGACTGCGACTTTGGGCTTGCTCTTTTGAGTGTACGTTGCCCAGTTGAGGCGCATTCCAAAATTGATGGGGACTGCGACTGTTTTGCCTTGCATTGTGTTGGTTGAAATTTCCGTTGAGGCGCATTCCAAAATTGATGGGGACTGCGACATCTTCTAATTCGACTTCCATAGTGGCAGTGTCAGGTTGAGGCGCATTCCAAAATTGAT
>JAIYAV010000313.1 GCA_027488855.1 Saprospiraceae bacterium | reverse complement strand
TCTGACCTAAGGTAAAATATCTCAATATAGTATCTGTCTCTTCCTGACTTATTGTTTCTTGATTTTCACTCTTAAAATAGAATTTAATATTACTCTTTAATAATTTTTCAAGTGTTTGCCGGTTTTCAGGTTTGGTATGAAAGTATAGCAACTCCAAAGGAAGTTCAAAAACAGTGCTTTTATCCTTTTTCGCGTAACTAATGTATTTATTTAATTCATTTAGATATTGTTTTGGATTTTCTTCAGGTGAGGGCAAAATATAAGATGGATTTAGCGATTGAATAGTAGTAGCTCTATGAATAGGCTGAGTTGTATTTTGTGAGTGCCCCCCTTCATTCATCGTAGCAGTTGAAGAGAAGTTATCATTATTATCCTGAGCAGATATAAAATCAGAGATTTTGCTGGCTATTTTGAGTACAATGAGGTTCTCTTTCATAAGTTAAAGTCATTAAATGTAGAGGGAGCCTTCATTACAGTGCTGTAAACTATAAATTTGAAGACTGTTGGTAGCTAATTGATACATAAAATAGTGAGCTAAAAAGGGAATCGTAAACCTACTTCTTGAATGACCACGCAAATGTAAGGCGATTGATTGAAACAACCAAGAACTTAATCATTTTTTTTAATGGTAATGTCAAAGGGTTTGCATTTGTGGAAAAAGCCCATCAAATGTCTCTACCCTTATTTTGAAAGTCAAAAAAAGGGTGTAGTTTTATGACATCATCAGTTTAAAAAATGATTTTGTCATGAATCGATTGAACTTACAAACAGAAAACACTTTGAGGCGTACAGGGGAGCTGATTGAATTGATTTATTCCAATTGGCTACCAGTAGCGCGACAAAAAATTGACGCCTTCCATGATGAGCAGCTCCCGAAAATAAAGGAGGTGGGCAAGATAGATGGCGCACAGGGGATTCCGATGATCAGCCAGACTCAACCGAGTGAAGCTGAACAACAGATTCCACTTACGTATGAACAACAAGAACAAGCGCAAAGTTCGCAAGTACAGGGAATTCTTGACTCGCTAGAGTTGGTGAAGCAGAATACGATCAAGGCATTGAAGCGAGACTCATTGTATCAAGAAGAAGTAGAAATTGACGACATTAATGCAGAAATGGCGCATGAAGAGAAAAAGGAAGGGCGGAAAACCACGGACGCACAAAATGAATTGCTTGAATATCCTTTTATTCCAATAGTGATCCTGTTGGTATTTGGGGTGGTGGAAATGTACATGAATACGGAGGCTTTTCAGTTTATGGGCCTCGATGAAAAACCAGCGCAGGCTGTTGCGATGATTTTTACGACCTCTTTACTCTTTTTTGCCAAACTAATTGGGGGGATCATCAAGCGGAAGCCCCAAACTCAGCAAATTATCCAATTGGCAATATGGATGGGGCTTGCATATCTGGTGGGGGCTTTTTTCTTGTCCTACTGCCGTGCAGATTTTCTTCTGTTTAAGGCTGCTGCTGACCCAAACAACAATACGTCGGAGACAACAAGCAATGGAGGTTGGGATATCCTCGGCCACTTCGAATTCATCCTGGCATTTGTTTGTCACCTGTTGTTGGGTTTTTTCAGCCTGATGCTGGGGTATCTAAGCAGTGATTCGTCAAAGTCGTTTGAAACAAGCTACCTGCGTTCCTTAACAGTTAAAGAAAAAGAGAAGCGAATAGAACAAGTTAAGGAGAAAATTCACCGTGTTCAAGAAAGAACCACTTTTGATGCGTTGAAGGACAACCTGGACAAAGCCGAGATGCAAATTCAGAAGTTGAAAAGCATCACACAGTTGCTGCAAAAACATGTTGAATCAAAGATTCAGCTGGCCATTCTGGCATACCGTGAAGAAAACATTAAAGCACGAAAAGACATCGGCCCAGCGCCTTTTTGCTTTGGGCTCAACTACCCGTACTGATGTGTAGAAATAGAATCATTTCACTTTGCTTGTGCTTTTACCTAAGCAAGCCAAACATTTTTCATCATGAAAAAGATCCCTTCTTTAGTTGCCCTTTTACTTTTTGCAATAGTGATACTGTTCTTTTGGAGCCTTGAAACCCCTTACGACGAAGAACATATCGAGGTATCCTTGATGATTGACGGAACGGATGCTTCCAACAATTTATTGCGGGAAAATCCGGATCGATATTTTCGGTCCATTTCCGAATCCTTTAAGCATGACCGAGGTATTTCGGGGCATTTTCAAGCCTCCATTTTTAATGATTTAGGCACCAAAAGTAAAGTTATTGACCTGGAGTACCATGCACCCGGGAGTGAATTTAACCCCTACCATGTGTCTAAAGAGTATCAGCGTTTTCTCAAACAACTTGAGGATACACTTAGGTACCTCTCAAAGCTGGAGCTACCTGAAACACCGGAGAGCAGGGTTTTTGAGCCCATTTCCTGGGAATTAAAAAGGCTGATGAGCTTGCCAAACACCTGGCGCAAACACCTCATCATCGTAAGCGACTTCCTTGAAAATACGGATGAGATCGATCTATACCATGAAACACCAGACGCTACATTGTACGAACGCCTAGCTGACTTAAATCCAGCTTCTTTCCCTCCTGATTTAACGGGGCTGAGTATTTGGTTGAACAGCGCCCGAGATCCCAACAAAGTTGAACAAGTTCAGGCGGCATTGAAGTTTTTCAGTACTGAGTTTGAGAAGAGGCATGCTACCGTATCCATTGAGTCCGATTTACAACTTGCTTCATATATCCCTAAAAAGTAACTCCATGTATCGAGCATACCTACTCAGGCATTTATTGTGTTTTACTTTGGTGCTCTATTCAGGGGTCTTCAAAAGTACAGCACAAACCCGGCAGTTGGACACAATCTATCCTGCTACAAGTATTAGAACCATACCCGTTACCTACCATACCCATCAAAGGGGTTTGAATAAGTTGGAAAGAATTTTAACCTACTTCAGCAAAGATTTGAAAGACGTGTTCAATCAAGTACTAAAAGCTGATGTTTATTTGCCACCGAGTGGAGGGCCTAAGCTTAAGCCGATGGTTATTTTCTTTCATCGAGGAGTAGATATCTTTGACTCTTATCAAGACCCTACAGCTAAAAAATTCTGCACGGAGATGGCTAGGCGAGGTTTTGTTTGTATTTCAGCCTCCTATCGGCATAGTTGGTTGGGAATACAAGACGGACTCAGGCATTTTTACCAAGCCGGACAGGATGTAAATCTGGCGTTGACCTATTTCAGTGAGCACGCAAGTCAGTTTGGAGCCAGCGATCAACATATTTTTCTGGCGGGAGAATCATTTGGGGCAACTGCGGTTTTACATGGTGCTTGCTGGAATCCAGGGGAAGTACTTGGAGAAAATGCCCAGCGGCTGGATGAGTTGTATGGAAGCATCAAAATTGTTGATGGCGTTGAAAAACCCTGTCGCCCTAGAGGAATCATTAGTCTAGGAGGAGGGGTCGTAGATGAACGAATCGTCGAAAATGATAACTTTCCGATGTTGATGATTCACGGTGAAAATTCACCGTTGATCAACATTGACTACGGGATACCACGGACTGCTTTTTCGCAAAAGACCGAACAAATTCTGGACATGGTAAGCAAAAGCGGGTTGGTAGACCAGTCTTATCTTCAGTACATGCCCCAAATGCTCCCCCTGGCTGGTTCTAGGGCTATAGCTGATCATTATGCTGGCCAAAAGGACATAAACTTGATTCCCCTTGAGCATGAAGGGAGTAACTTAATTGTAAGCAAAAATGGGAACCTCCGCACAACTGCTCGCGCCATTTTTGACAATAGTGTGGATTTTATCCGTCAGCATTGTAGAAGCAGCACCCGGATTGTCGTCAAAAACAGGGCGATTGCAGGGTATATTGCAAAATATGAGTCGGCCTTGAAAGGAATGGACTACCATTGGAAAATAGGCCCTGAGGGTGAAGTGGTAGAAAAAAAGGGGAATTATGTAGTAGTAAGGTGGAAAAAAGCAGGTGATGAACCTGAAATCGGGCTAAGCACCCAAAATGATTTAGGACTTTGGAGTGATCCGGTCTATCGGCGGGTAAGTGTATTGTCTCCAACTGCTCCCAAGAGTACAACCAGCCTAAGTAAAGCAAGCATTCCCTCATTGTTGGTACTGGCACTTTTGATTGCTTTGGTTTGTTTTATTTTTTCGAAAAAATAGCTTTCCGCCGATCCTGCCACATCAGGATCGGCGGAAAATTCTTGCATATAACTGTTTTTGATGTGATCATTACAGACACAGTAGCCATTGGAATGCCATCGTTCACGCCATTGCTGATTGAACCTCTTACTCCTAAGTAACGGGGCAAAATGAGCACTTATTTTTTTATCGCTCCTAATATCCACATAAGCCAACCATTTTTGTCAACAGGCTCATTCCTTAAATCAAAATTCACACTAATTTGCCCCCTACTTCCTCACCACCGGATACTTAATCCCCAACTGCTCCAAATAACTCCCGTACTTCTTCTCATCATAATAGAATTTCTCCAACTTAGGCCGAAACTCCTCCATGATATCCGTATTCAGATGCACCGCTGGTTTGTCCGTCGGATTCACCATCGGGATGTACTGCTGCTTCATGCCTTGTTCCGTGCGGAAGTATTCCCAGGCTTTGGGGATCAGCTCGGGTTTGAGCAACAAATCCAGCAAGGTCATCGCCTCTGCTTTGGCACCAGCCACTACCCCTTTGTGGGCAATGGGGGTCGCCATAGCTACGGCATTCGCCCAGTGGTGCCCAGGTAGGCCCGGGATATTAGAAGGATAACTCAAGGTGATGGTCGGCAATTTCCAGGAAATGTCGCCAATGTCATCCGATCCACCGCTGATGGGGTTGCGCACGGGCTGACCCAGGGTATCCAGTTTGCTCGACATGCCATTGGTATCCCGAGGTGATTTTACTTCTTTTTGAATGGCGCGAGCCAGGGTTTGGTCGGCATCAGACCAGGTTGGCAAGCCTACTTTTTTGATGTTTTCGTACATCGTTTCGGCGATCACCTGATTGAAGTGCCGGGGCCAGGCCGAGCCCAGTACCCGCGAGGTCATTTTGGTATCGGTCATGAGCGCTGCACCCTCGGCGATGCGGTTGGCGCGTTTGTACAGATCCATGATTTGCGGGTAGGTGATGTGCCGGAAGTAAAACCAGATGCTCGCTTTGGAAGGCACCACGTTGGGCTGGTCGCCACCGTTTTTGATCACGTGGTGCGAGCGTTGCAGCGGGTCGAGGTGCTCGCGGGAATACTGCCAGCCGATGCTCATCAACTCCACGGCGTCCAATGCGCTGCGGCCGCGCCAGGGGGCCATTGCGGCGTGGGCGGCTTCGCCTTCAAATTCGTACTCTACCGATACTAGACCCGTGCCTGACGCTTGGCCGTAGGATACGCCCAGGTTGCTACCCACGTGGGTGAAAATGCAGGCGTCGACCTTGTCGAAATAGCCATCCCGGGTGAAGAAGGCTTTGGTGCCAACCAGTTCTTCTGCTACCCCGGGCCACAAGACCAGGGTGCCTTGGATTTTCTCCCGGATCATAATTTCCTTGACGGTAATGGCCGCGATGATGTTCAGCGGAATGCCGGAATTGTGCCCTTCACCGTGCCCGGGTGCTCCTTCTACGATGGGGTCGTGGTAGGCCACGCCCGGTTTCTGGGAGGCTTTGGGAATACAATCCAAATCGCTACCGATGGCAATGACGGGTTTGCCGCTGCCCCAACTGGCCATCCAGGCGGTGGGTACTCCGGAGATGCCGGACTCGATGCTAAACCCGTTTTCGCGCAAAATGCTCGTGAGGTACTTGGAGGTTTCCACTTCCTGAAAACCCAATTCGGCAAAACTAAACACCTTGTCAACCATGACCTGAGCCAGTTTGGCCCGGCTCTGGACTTTTTCGGCCACTTCTTTTTTGAGGGCTTCAATTTTTTCGGCGGTCAATTTGGATGTTTGAGCCAAGGCTCCACTCACCAAAACGAGGGTGAGGAGCAGTGTGTGTACTGTTTTTTTCATACTAATCCGGTTTGTCAATAAGTAGTGGGGCAAAATGATCACTTATTTTTTTATCGCCCCTAAGCAATGGAAATGTACCGTATTATTCCCATTCCGCAGGGTTATTTCGTCCAATATTTTGGTTTGATTTTGGTTCGAAAAGCACCTTCCACACAGGCAGCACAAATCAATGGATTGGCGGTTACCGGGTTGGGCGGGCAGGTCACAATTGCGGGCACCGCCGATTGGGTACGTTCAATAAAGAACCCATTTTCGCTGATGGCGCTGGCTTCAAATAATCCAAAGGCTTCTTCTTCGGGGTTGCTGATGCACTTGATATTGCCCCGAATGGCTGCGGGAGCTGTATCGAAAAGACTGCCGTTGTTGGACGAAAGCTGATCCACTGCTTTCCAGTAATTGTAGGCTTCCCGGGAAATCACCCTTTGCTGGATTTCGATGTAGTAATCCCGGGCGCAGTAGGCGACATTGGCAATGGGGTGTCGAGTGATATTTTTGCCATTGATCAAGGCATCGGATAAAACGTTGGTACAGTTGCGGTAACAACGGACAATGTCCCAACACGGCTCACAACAAGTGAGGCCAACCAGGGTTTCTGGACCGCCAGTATAAGGAACCCCTTCAAATTGCCGACAATACACCAATTGTTCGTAGTGAACCCAAGTCCAGCGGTAATAATCCCCCTTGTTGGGTGAATCCTCGGTGTCCAACAGGATATTGTATCCAATGATGGCGCTGCCTAGTTTGGGATCATCCACCACAACGGGTTCGGGATAAACCTTCTTGATAGGCGCAATTGGCCGGACAGTTTCTGGGCCGGATTCATATTTACGGTTGTCCGAAGTCAAGATATGCAGTACATAGGTTTTGCCAACCTCGCCAACAAATTCACGATTGGCCGGAAAATACCAGCCCCGATTTTTGGCGTCTTCGACATAATTCTGCCTTTGCCCGCTACCATCCACGACCCAGACCTGTGCAGCGCTTACCGGATAATTGAGGGCTCGGGTATCATACCTGGCCAGGCGAGTAAGACGTACCTCTTGAAGTCCTTTTACAGTAGTCAAATTGGCTGCAACAACCATTCCATCGTCTCGATTGGGTACCTCTAAATCAACGGGTTGAACACAGGTAAACAAGCTCAGACCTAAGCACAACAGCAACAGGCTATTTTTAAATTTCATGGTCATCTCAAAATTTGAAATTGTAAGTAAGGGATGGAAAAGCGGAACCGAAAATGGCCAACTTGTTGGCATTGGTCTGTTTGCGCTGATTGAGGGCAAAATAAATTGAATAGGCATTTTTGCGGCCATACAAATTATAGACCGACAATACCCAGGTGCCTTTCCATTTGCGGATGCGGTTGGGGTTTGGCTCCACGATCAAAGCCAGATCCAGGCGGTGATAATCGGGGATGCGTTGCAAGTTCCGATTGGGATACAAAGGCACCGTGTTGCCTGCTGCAATAAAACGACCATAGGGATAGGTCGCGGGACGCCCCGTGCTGTAAGTGAAATTGGCGGATAAGGTGACATTGATGGCCGTACGGTAGTTCATCATCACATTCATGGTGTGCGGCTTGTCGTAGTTGGCCGGATACCAGGCTCCGGTATAGTTGTGGATGGACTCGTAGCGAGGATCCACTTTAATTTGGGTACGGGAGTAAGTATAAGTTACCCATCCGGTCAAAAAACCCGTGTTTTTGCGGGCCATCAATTCCAGTCCATAGGCTTTCCCCTTGCCCTGAATGATTTCCTGTTCCAGGTTTTTGGAAAAAATCAAATCCGCCAAATCGCGGTAATCCGGGAAGTTTTGAGATTGGCGGAAGTACAATTCGGCGGAAGTCTCCCAGCGATTTTCTTGCAAATTTTTGAAAAAACCCAGGGACACCTGATCGGCAATTTGAGGCAGAATATTCAGATCGCTGGTACCCCAACGCGCGGTAGGCAAGGCAGCAGTGGTGTTGGAAATCAACTGCACATATTGGCGCATGCGGTTGTAGCTGGCCTTGATGGAGGTGTTCTCATTTAGGCTGTAGCGCAAGGAGAGCCGGGGTTCAATCCCGCCGTAGGTTTTGGATGCTGTGCCCTTGGCAAAAATCTGGGTCTCCTCCACATTCTCGTCGATGCGAATCGCTTCGGGGGCGTAGCGGTACACGGTATCCGCTCCGAGGCGTTGAAAAAAAGAATAGCGAAGCCCTGCAATGACCGAAAATTTCGGGCTGAATTTCCATTCATTTTCCAGGTATACCGCAGACTCACGCGCCAATTCCTTTTGGATGTCGATGGCCAAAATATTGGAGTAAGGCCCTGGTACCAGTTGATTGGGATCGATTTGGTAATTGGTGCTCTCCAAGCCAAAAGAAAGGTTGTTTTTTTCTCCGGTGTGTACATAACG
>JAIYAV010000147.1 GCA_027488855.1 Saprospiraceae bacterium | reverse complement strand
GGATTTTCCGAGTCCCGTAGGGACGAAATGTGGGTATTTTGTCTCGAAGGATACCCACATCGCGTCCCTACGGGACTTTGAGAAACATCTGGACCGTTATTAACTACCCATATCACGCCCCTAGCAGGGCTCACGTTGCGGGAAAAACCAGAACTAATCGACCCTGCCTCACAGGGGTCGGGGGTTCTGAGACAAATGCACACTACCAAATTCAACGCAAAATTCCTTAAGTCAATGACATTGGGCTAAAGCCCAAATTCGAGGGCGTTCCTCTACTCCCCAGGCTGAAGCCAGGGGCAATTGATGTCCTCCGAGCCTCAAAAACAATAATAATTCGCAATGGATTTATATGTTAAGGCCTTATTCTAACAAAATAGTTTAGTGCTTTTCTCGTCTTTATACCATGAAAAAAGAATACCTCATTTTTTTAGGCTTGGTATGCCTGACTCGATTGCCTGTTTTTGGACAATTGTACCTGCGGGTCGAAACGGCACCAAGCATATATTTGCCTCTTAAGAACTCAGGAACACTATTTTATCTTAATCCTGGCCAAATTTATTACCGCAGTGGGCAATTTTTAAGGTACAGAATTGACAAGCACGTTTATCTTGGAATTGGAGTTCAGCAGGAGACCCTAACTGGCTATGCAGAATGCCTCAAATACCAGAAACCAAATAGGTTTGCGCAGCTTTCATATGATATGTTTTACGTTAAAGCTCAGGATTCTTGTGTGGCAGCATCGAGAAGTGGGGCTTCACAGCTTATGTTCCTCTGGAAATTGGATACACTTATCGGCGCAAAAAGAGTCCATGGGGCATAAATCTTAACACAAGGATAAATTTATACAGTTATAGTGAGCAGCACACAAAATTTCGGGGTGATACAGTAAAGTTCGATATCAATTACAAAGGTCACGAATGGATAACGGCTCATTCCATTGATTTAAGCATGGCAGTAGGAATATCCTATCGAGCCAATAAACGGGTATTTTTATCGGCTGATTTGGTTACAAGGGTAATTCGCCCTTCCCCTTTCGGACCACGTTTTTTGGGCCTAAACATTGGTTTAGATTATGCCTTAATGAAGCCTTAAACTCCCACAATCCTCGGCAACATCACCTCAATCATCTTCTCCACTACCCCAGCAGTACTCCCCGTGAAATTACCATTCAAACGATTACCCAAAATCACATTACACGACACTGCCCGATGCCCCAACAAACGAGACAGCCCAAAAATCGCCGAAGTCTCCATCTCGAAATTGGTCAAACGTACACCTTTGTACTGCAGTTGGCTCCAGGCCTCTAGGGTAGCAATGCTCATGCGGGCAGGGGTGCGCAGGCTACGCGCCTGGGGAGCATAAAAACCGGGGCAGGTGATGGTGATGCCTTGTTCAATATTGCCCTGACTCAATTGGTCGGCCAGGGCGGCACTTCCCTCACAGATGTAAGGCTGCACCGGGAATTTTTCGATGTGTTGTTCCAATTCCAAAACTGCATCCATTAACTCAGCTTCGGCCAGATTGGGTTGGTATTGGTAAAAATGCATCAGGTTATCCAGGCCCATGCCGTAGCGGGAAACGATCAAAGCGCCGGGGGCGATGTCGTGTTGCAAAGCCCCGGAGGTTCCCAGCCGGATGATGTTGAGCGAGCGGTGTTCAGCCTTTGGCATCCGGGTTTGGAAGTCGATATTGGCTAGCGCGTCCAGTTCATTGAGGCAGATGTCGATGTTGTCGGGGCCGATGCCAGTGGAGAGCACAGTGAGGCGTTTGTTGCCAATCCGGCCAGTGTGGGTCACAAATTCGCGGTGTGATTCGCGGAATTCGATGGCGTCGAAATGTTTGGAAACTTCGGCGACGCGCCCGGGGTCACCCACTGTGATGACCGTATCAGCCAGTTGATCAGGATGCAGATCGATGTGGTAAATTTTACCAGCGGGGGTTATGATCAGTTCGGTATCGGCCAGTGCTTGCATGTCACAATTTGGTTTTATTTTAACAATCCACTCATGGAGCAAAGTAAAAGGAGGAAAAAGTAACAATTATCATTTTACTTTGCAACAATCTAATAAACAAAGGGAACATAAATGAAAACTTTTTCTGCAAATGACGTAGTTGTTGATCGGGATTCCATCGCGGAATACTTTAAAGATTTGCAAGATGACATTTGCCAGCAATTGGAAGCTGCCGATGGAACTGGTCGATTCCAAGAGGATAGCTGGAGCCGGGAAGGTGGCGGTGGTGGCCGCAGTCGGGTGATCATGGGACAACACATTGAAAAAGGTGGGGTCAATTTTTCAGCAGTACATGGCACTTTGCCCGATAAAATCGCCCAGGCGCTGAAACTGGAATCTGCCAATTTTTTCGCTACTGGGGTATCCATCGTTTTGCATTCCAGCAATCCTTATACGCCCATCATCCACATGAATGTGCGTTATTTTGAAACGGATGGTGGCAATTGGTGGTTTGGCGGGGGCATTGACCTCACTCCACATTACATTTTTCCGGAAGACGCTGCTTTTTTCCACCAAAGTCTAAAGGAGGTCTGTGATCAACACCACCCCGATTATTACCCCAAATTCAAAACCTGGGCGGATGACTATTTTTACATCCGCCACCGGGGCGAAACTAGGGGAATCGGGGGCATATTTTTTGATCGTTTGCAGGGACAAAATGGCCAGAGTAAGGAACAGCTTTTTGCCTTTGTGCGAGGGGTAGGGGAGACCTTCTGCAAAGTGTACATCCCCCTTTTGCACAAGCATAAAAACGATCCTTTTACCGAACGTGAAAAAAACTGGCAATACCTGCGCCGGGGGCGCTACGTGGAGTTCAACCTGGTGTGGGACAAGGGCACCAAGTTTGGTTTGGACACCGATGGCCGTACCGAATCCATTCTGATGAGCTTGCCGCCAACGGCAAACTGGGTATACAACCACCAGCCAGAGCCTGGAAGCCACGAGGCGCAGACTTTGGCTTGGTTGAAGGACAAGGGGAAAGATTGGATTGAGTAGGAATCACGAGTTGTTATCTTTAGCGAAATGCACAAAATCACTGCGGATATTTTATTGGAAAATACCAAAGACCGGGTATTGTTGGACGTACGTACCCCGGCAGAATACGCCATCGGGCACATTCCCGGAGCTTACAATTTGCCCCTTTTTTCCAATGAAGAAAGGGTAGTGGTAGGCACCCTGTACAAACAACAAAGCCCGGATAAAGCTTTTCTCAAGGGGCTCGAATACGCTGGTGCGCGGATGCCCGATTACGTCAAAGAAGCGCGTTTGTTGGCACCCCGGGGTAAAATCGTAGTGCATTGTTGGCGGGGCGGGCAGCGCAGTGGCAGTTTGTCCTGGTTGTTGGCTTTTTCGGGGATGGATGTACAGGTGTTGCAAGGCGGCTACAAAGCTTATCGCCAACACATCCATCGGCAGTTTGGCGAACGCCCATTGCGCATGCTCGTTTTGGGCGGTCCAACGGGCAGCGCCAAAACCAAAATCTTACATGAGCTAGCCGCTTTGGGCGAACAAATCATCGACCTGGAAAAACTGGCCCAGCACAAAGGCTCTGCGTTTGGAGCCTTGGGAGAGGAAGCTCAACCTACCGTAGAACAGTTTGAAAATGAGTTGTATGCTACTTTTGCCAACATCAATCCCCAACGCCGGGTCTGGATTGAAAATGAAAGCAGGGGAATTGGCAAGGTCTTTATGCCCCAAGGATTTTGGGAGCAGTTTCGCCAAAGCCCATTGATTGATTTGGTGATGCCGTTTGAACAGAGGGTTGCGTTTTTGGTAGAAACCTATGCAAGTTTTGCCGTGGAAGATTTGATGGCCTCTTTTTATGGCATCGAACGCCGCCTGGGTGGACTAAACCTGAAGCTAGCCCTGGCCGCCCTACAAACAGGTGACTTTGCCAGTGCCGCCGCGATTGCTTTGCGGTATTACGATAAGTCGTATTTACACGCCAACGAAAAATGCAACTTTCACCCCATTTGGCCGTTTGAAGTGACAAACCAATCATTGTGCGAACGCGCCGAACAACTGATTCAATTTGCCAATGCTCAGCAATTATAAATTGACCCAATACAGTCATGGCGCAGGTTGTGGCTGTAAAATTGCACCTAGTGTGCTGGATAAAATCTTGCATCAGGTTGGTACAAAAGTTCATTTCCCCACTTTGTTGGTAGGCAATGAAGAGCGCGACGACGCTGCCGTGATGGACCTCGGGGATGGCACCGCCATCATTTCTACTACCGACTTTTTTATGCCCATAGTGGACGACCCTGCGGACTTTGGACAGATTGCCTCGGTCAATGCCATCAGTGACATTTATGCCATGGGTGGAACTCCACTCTTGGCCATTGCCATTTTGGGTTGGCCAGTGAATAGTTTGCCACCCGAAGTAGCCAATCAAGTGGTGGAAGGCAGCCGTAAAG
>JAIYAV010000083.1 GCA_027488855.1 Saprospiraceae bacterium | reverse complement strand
TATCTTGCAAGGACATAGTCAGCCTCGCTGATTATTGGAGAGTACATCTTTTCAGGTTTGGTCGCCTACAAGATACGTACTCTCCTCTTTTTCACCTCACATGGCCGCGCCTAGTATAGTTCTGCACTCTGTTTAATTGAAGCTAGATCATCCAAAGCATACGTTAGCCCATCCAGGAAAAAGGCCTCTTTACCCATTATTAATAAAAAATCAAGGTAAATCTGAGGCAAAGTTTTTACATCATCTTTAAAAAAATCTTCAATTTCTGATTTACTGTAGCCCTCCAGGTACGGATTCCGATTGAATTTTGAATTGACTGCTTTTTTGAGGTTCTCGCCAAAAACAAGATTTTGAACGAGTTGATTTTTAGCATCTGGTTCCATAAAATACGCTTACTTAAATTTAACGCAAGTAAAATAATATTCGGCAGAAGCCGCAAGCAATAGACAATAAAACTTGTCCATAGGGTGATATTCTTTTTTTAATCTTCAAGGCAATATACATCCAAAATTAGTTGATAATGTCATACCTCTCGTGTTAAATTTGAAGCACATTTTCGGCTTTCCTTCCCTATCTTTACCCCAAATCCAAACAATGACGCTTTCTACACACAATACCTTCCCCTCCGTAGCGGAACTGACCAGCACCTTTGCCGATTGGCTCGGTGAGTTGGTCGCCTCCAAAGACAGCTTCTCCATCGCACTGTCCGGTGGCCGTACCCCCATTTTTATTTTTGACTATCTGGTGGCCAACTACCGCGACAAAATTGAGTGGCAAAAAATCAAGTTTTATTGGGGCGACGAGCGTTGTGTGTCTCCTGAAGATGAAGAAAGCAACTACCGCGCCGCCATGGAGCATCTTTTGTTGCCCCTGGGTATTCCCGCTGCCAACATCTTCCGCATTCAGGGCGAAGATGACCCGGAGGACGAGGCGCTACGCTACGCGCAAGTCCTGCGCGACACCCTGCCTATCGTAAATGGTGTTCCCAAGCTGGATCTGGTACTCCTGGGCATGGGGGCAGACGGCCACACCGCTTCTATTTTCCCCAATCGCCTCGATTTATTGGCTTCTGCACGGGTATGTGAGGCCGTTACCCATCCTGAATCCGGCCAGGCTCGGGTGACCATGACCATGCAGGTCATCAACCGCGCTGAGCGGGTGGTATTTTTGGTGACCGGTGCTGACAAAACCGAAAAAGTAAAACTCATTACCGGGGGCAAACAAAACGCCAAACTTTTCCCAGCCACCTACGTGAATCCCACCAGCGGACAATTATATTGGCTTTTTGACCAGGCAGCCAATCCAAAACCGTAGCAAATTTGGTCAAAAACAAAAAACAGTATTTTTCTTAAGTTTGGACGATTATTTCCAAACAAGGTTGCTATATTGGGTCGGTTTCTAAAATTTAAACAAACAATTAAGCATTGCGACCTACAGACATAACCGATCCTGAATATTTCCACAAAGTTGTGGATTGTCAGTATGCCTGCCCAGCGCATACCCCCGTACCGGAGTATATCCGATTGATCGCTGCGGAACGCTACACCGAAGCCTACATGGTCAATTGGGAGTCGAACGTTTTCCCCGGTGTATTGGGACGTACCTGCGACAGGCCTTGTGAACCCGCGTGCCGCCGTGGCCGGGTTGATGAAGAACCCGTGGCCATTTGCCGCCTCAAACGGGTAGCTGCCGACAATAAAGGTGATGTGCAAGCCTGGCTGCCAGAAATTCCACTGATCAAAAACGGCAAAAAAATTGCCTTGATCGGAGGTGGCCCAGCTTCCTTGACCGTTGCCCGTGACCTCGCCCCGCAAGGTTACGAAATCCACCTCTTCGACGAACAAATCGCCGGAGGAGGGATGATGCGCAGCCAGATTCCAAGTTTCCGCTTGCCCGAATCCGTGCTCAACGAGGAGGTGAATTTCGTCCTCAATATGGGCATTCATACGCATTTCAAAACCTACGTTTCCAGTTTGCGCGAAGTGCTCAATCAGGGCTACGACGCAGTATTTATAGGTACAGGTGCTCCCAAAGGCCGCGACCTCAACATCCCTGGCCGCGAAGAAGGCAAAGCCAACATCCACATCGGGATCGAATGGCTGGCCAGTGTAGCTTTTGAACACACCGCCAAAATTGGCAAAAAAGTTATTGTTCTGGGTGGGGGAAACACGGCCATGGACTGTTGCCGCACTTCCCGCCGCCTCGGTGGTGACGAGGTAAAAGTAGTAGTGCGCAGTCCTTTTGCGGAGATGAAAGCTTCGCCCTGGGAAAAAGAAGACGCCCAGCACGAAGACATTCCAATTCTGGACAACCACGTACCCAAGGAATTTGTGGTAGAAAATGGTCGGCTGGTCGGCATGCGTTTTGAAAAAGTTCAGGCCGTTTACGACGAAAAAGGCAAACGTTCGCTCGTACCCACGGGTGAGCCGCTGGTGTACATCGAAGCGGATGACGTGCTGATTGCCATCGGCCAAGAAAATACTTTCCCCTGGATCGAGCGCGATCTGGGTTTGGAGTTCGACAATTGGGGGATGCCCGTTGTTTCGCGCAAAACCTTCCAATCTACCCTGGATCAGGTATTCTTTGGTGGCGACGCGGCTTTTGGCCCCGAAAACGTCATCACGGCCGTAGCTCATGGCCACCACGCGGCAGTGTCGATCGACTTGTATTGCCAGGGCAAAGATGTACAAGTGCGCCCTTCGCCGCTGACCAATTTGGTGAGCCAAAAAATGGGCATCCACGAGTGGACTTACGACAGTATAGTGGTCAACGATGATCGCTACAAAGTCCCTCACGCTGAAAAACAAAAGACCCTCAGAGATCGCAAGGTGGAAGTGGAATTAGGTTTCGCCAAAGATACGGGCTTTAAAGAAGCCCAGCGTTGTTTGAACTGCGATGCACAAACCGTATTTTATACCAATCGCTGCATAGAATGTGACGCTTGTGTAGACATTTGCCCTACTTCCTGCATTACGTTCACCGACAATGGAGAGGAGGACGACCTGCGCACGCGCCTCAACGCTCCCGCCCTCAATCTTTCCCAGGACTTGTACGTCTCCGACCTCTTGCCTCAAACCAAAAGGGTGATGGTGAAGGACGAAGACGTTTGTTTGCACTGTGGTCTTTGCGCCGAGCGCTGCCCCACTGCTGCCTGGGATATGCAGAAATTTTTATATTCAACGAGTAAAGCCAGTAATGTATGCGGAGTGTTGCAGCTGTAAACGACTTTGTAGTACGTTTCGCCAACGTCAACGGCACCGGTTCAGCCAGTGCCAATAACATGTTTGCCAAGGCAGTGTTCCGCATGGGCTTGCCTTTTTCGGCCAAAAACATCTTTCCTTCCAATATTCAGGGTTTGCCTACCTGGTACGAAGTACGCATCAGTGAAAAAGGCTACCTGGGACGCCGCGACGGCATCGATTTGATGGTGTGTGTCAACCCACAAAGTTTGCCGCAGGATGTCAAATCGGTCAGCTCCGGAGGTTATTTTGTGTACGACAGTACCAAAATCCTGCACCCTGAGTTTGTCCGTGAAGACATTACCTACATTGGCATTCCGATGATGGAAATCTGTCTGCGCGAATACACCGATCCCCGCCAGCGGCAGTTGTTCAAAAATATGATCTACGTCGGCGCACTGTCGATGTTGTTGGACATGGATTTTGAGGTCTTCAAAGGCATCATCGCTGATGAATTCAAGAAGAAGGAAAAACTGATCGCCCCCAACATCCATGCCATGGAACTGGGGCGCAACTACGTGGCCGAACATTACGAATACCCACTGCCTTTGCGCATGGAAACCCGCGATCTGGTGGGCGATAGCATCCTGATGGACGGCAACTCGGCCTGTGGGCTGGGTGCAGTATATGGAGGCGCTACGGTAGCCGCCTGGTACCCGATCACCCCTTCTACTTCGCTGGTGCAGGCTTTTGAAAAATACGCCAATCGCTTGCGGATCGACAAGGAAACAGGCAAAAAGAAGTTTGCCGTTGTTCAGGCGGAAGACGAACTGGCCGCCATTGGGGTAGCCATTGGCGCCAACTGGAACGGTGCACGCTCGTTTACTGCGACCAGTGGTCCGGGGGTGTCTTTGATGAACGAGTTTTTGGGTCTGGCTTATTTCGCTGAAATCCCGGTGGTGTTGACCGATGTACAACGTTCGGGGCCTTCTACGGGCATGCCTACGCGCACCCAGCAGTCGGATATTTTGCTGGCAGCCTATGCTTCGCATGGGGATACCAAACACATCCTTTTGTTTCCAGCGAACCCTAAAGAGTGTTTTGAAATCCAAGCCTTGTCTTTCGATTTGGCCGATCGTTTACAAACACCCATCCTCGTGATGATCGATCTGGATTTGGGCATGAACGAACACCTTTCGCCGCCCCTGAAGTGGGACGACAGCCGCAAATACGACTGGGGCAAGGTATATGACGCGGAGGAACTGGAGCAAATGGCCCAATACGGCCGTTACCTCGATTCGGACGGCGACGGCATCACTTATCGCACCATTCCGGGTACGCACCCCACCAAAGGTTCGTTTTTCACCCGGGGTACTTCACGTGATGAATACGCCCGTTACACTGAAGATGGGTCGGTTTACGTACGCAACATGAACCGCCTGCTCAAAAAATGGGATACGGCCAAAGAAATCATCCCACAGCCGGAGTTTTACCAGCAGGGCAACCAAAATAAAGAGGGGATCATCTTCTTTGGTACCACGACCGACTCGGCGCTGGAAGCCCTGGACTTGCTGCGTGAAGATGGAATTGAACTGGACGCCATGCGCCTCTTGTCCTTTCCTTTTTCCAAACAAGTGGAAGACTTTGTACAGGCACACGAGCGCATCTACGTCATTGAACAAAACCGCGACGCGCAAATGCGCAGTTTGCTGATCAACGAACTGGAAGTGGATCCGGCTAAGCTGATTCGAGTCCTGAATTTTGATGGCATGCCGATTACGGCGGCTTATATTCAGGGAGAAATCAAGGGGAAGTTGAAGAGTTGAAAAGTTAAAAAGTTGAGGCTACCGCAGCGACTGAGGGGCGATCTTGTCCAAGTTGCTGCGGTAGCCTCGACATTTCAACTCTTCAACATTTCAACTTCCTTTCAATTCTTCAATTTCTCAACTTCTTCTTCATATGACTTACGTAAAACCTTCATTCCGCCACCCCGACTTGCCCAAAAACGATTTGGGCTTTACGAAAAAAGACTACGAGGGTGCCATTTCAACCCTCTGTGGCGGTTGTGGTCACGACTCCATCAGTGGCTCCATTACGCAGGCTTGTTTTGAAATGTCGATTGCGCCACACCGTTTGGCCAAGTTGTCGGGTATTGGCTGTTCTTCCAAAACGCCTACCTACTTCCTGGGCAATTCACACGGCTTCAACTCCGTACACGGGCGCATGCCATCGGTGGCGACGGGTGCGAACCTGGCCAACCGCGATTTGATTTACATGGGGGTATCCGGCGACGGCGATACCGCCAGCATCGGGATGGGGCAGTTCGTACATGCGGTGCGCCGCAACCTGAACGTGGTCTACATCGTGATGAACAACGGCTGTTACGGACTCACCAAGGGGCAAGACTCGGCGACAGCAGATGTGGGTTCGATTAGCAAAAACGGCATGAATCAATTTCAAGCCATTGACTTACCTGCCTTGGCACTGGAGCTGGGTGCGTCTTTTGTGGCTCGCAGTTTTTCGGGGGATAAAAACCAGTTGATTCCCTTGATCAAAGCGGCGATTTCCCACCACGGTTTTGCCTTGATCGATGTCATTTCTCCTTGCGTTACCTTCAACAACAATACGGGCTCCACCAAAGCCTACGACTATGTCCGCGAGCACATCACGACTGCTGATGTGGTTGACTACGTCCCACCAGGCGAAGAGATCACGATGGACTACCCCGAAGGTACTTCCGCCGATTTGACCCTGCACGATGGCTCCATGCTGCAACTGACCAAATTGGCACCCAACTGGGACCCACGGGATAAGCTGGCGGCCATGCAACGCATTTATATGTCCCGTGCCAAGCAGGAAATTCTGACGGGTTTGTTGTACATCGACCCGAATACTCAGGATTTGCACGATTTGATTGGTACAGTGGCTACTCCGCTGAATGAGTTGCTGGAGGAGGATTTGTGTCCGGGGAGTGCAACGTTGGAGGAGATCAATCGGGGCTTGAGATAGTAGGTGGATGTAGTTGATTATGGTTTCAGTATATGGGTATTGATTGAACATTATACATAGTCAATACCCATATTTATTTAATGCGTATTTAAATGGAAAAAACATTCATCGAATATTTTACTGCCGAAACAAGGCTATTTGTTCTAGAGTGCTCTGTATTCATTGAAGAAAAACTTTCTGATACTTTGGGCAAACTTCTTGGTATCGTTGATTTAGAAAAATCAAAATCTTTGGGTTCTAGTTCCAGCTGTTTAAGTTTTTTTCAAAAAAAGAACCTGATTCTTGATATCATTTCAAATTTGGAAGAACAAGATAAGTTTACTCAATTCATGGAAATCCGAAATAAATTTGCTCACGTAAAGAAGGTTAACTCCTTTGAGCGTTTATTTGAGCTTTCAAATGACTTTAAAAAAAAGCTTGATAAATGGTATGAAGGCAAAGCAGGAGTGATCGAGGATACCGAAATAAAATACAAAACCTATTTCCAGCACTTAACTTTCGACATATCCCATATTTTATTTGAAATTGATGTTAGACACATTATAAAATCAACAAAGAAGAAAGTGGAGGAAGAAATTAGAGAAGAGCTCATCCAAATTCTTAGATCTGAGTTGAGTAGCACTGAAGAAGGCAATGAGCTTTGGTTAAAAATAATTGATCAGCTCAAAGAAAATCAGAGCAATAAGAAGTCAAAATAAATCCTTTTACCATCTTTTTGAAAAAAACTTTCCAATCTTCACTAGAAGCTCATTTTTACGATTTTTTCTAAAAAAAGTCAAAAATCGGATCAAATATTAAAAAAATCGGATCAAATCGGATCAAAAAACACCAATAGTTTGTACTTTAGCCTCATGAAAACAAATGTATATAACTTTGACCTAAATTTAAGTTGGCAGTTATTGGGAATAATAAGCCAAATTGATCGATTTGACGCTTCATGGGCATCTCTGGAGAAAAAAGAAGGGCAAATTTTAAAGCAGCTCAAAACCATGGCGACCATTGAAAGCGTAGGAGCTTCAACCCGGATTGAAGGTTCTAAGTTAAGCGATGAAGAAGTAGAAGCAATCCTTGGAAATATGAGAATCAATAAAATTGAAGATAGAGATTCTCAAGAAGTAGTAGGCTATTTTGACGTACTTGATTTAATCTGTGATTCATATAAAGATATAGAGCTTACTGAAAACAACATTAAAAACCTACACAACCAATTGTTAAAATACAGCGAAAAAGATCGTTGGCACAAAGGTGAGTATAAGCAACATATCAATGCTGTCCAGGCAACATTTCCTGACGGAACACAAGGAATAATTTTTCGTACTACAGATCCTGGTTTTCCTACAGAGGATGCAATGAGATTAGTAATATCCTGGTATCAATACGAACAACAAATTCACCCTTTAATAACTTGTGCAGCATTTGTCTATGAGTTTTTAAGTATCCACCCCTTTCAAGACGGCAACGGGAGATTAAGTCGGATATTGACTACTTTTTTACTATTGAAATCAGGATATGCATGGATACAGTATGTAAGCTTTGAGCATGAAATAGAGCGAAATAAAAAAAAGTACTATCAAAGTTTGAGAAGTTGCCAAGCGAGAAGACCCAATGAAGAAATCACCGAATGGATAGTTTTTTTCCTTGAATCGCTTATAAATGTCCAAACTAAATTACAAAAGAAACTAGATGTAACCAATCAGGAAAATAGCCTATCTCCTAAGGAAAAATTGATCTACAACTATATTAGTGATCATCCTCATTGTAAATCAGGAGAGATAGCAACAGGTTTGAAGATACCTCAACCCACTATAAAAAGAATATTGAAGGGGCTGTTCCTTAAACACATCATCGTTAAAGAAGGTAAAGGCGCTGGTACAAGTTATCTTATAGCCTAACTATTGTCTGTGTAGACAAATTCCAGCACCAGCACTACTTAACGCTCTGTCAACGTCTAACTTTGTGTCCTTTGTGCCCCCTTGGTGTCCTTTGTGCTAAAAAATGTCGCTTGGAGAAAAATTCTTGGAGTCCTTTTTTTCGTTTTACTAAACATTGGGATACCGACTACGTTTCATCTTGGTTTTTAAACGCAGCTACCCTCTTCACCCATGCAATTCGAATTCACACCAAAGAGCGGCCTCCTGCTCATCTTCTTCGTCCACGGCCTGGTTTTTTGCTTTTTACTCCTCAAAAAAGGCTGGCAACACCAGGACAAGGCGAGTCTGTGGCTGAGCCTGTTTGTTTTTTTGTGCGCGATGTACATTGCTCCATTTATGCTGGGCTACGCGGGTTGGTACTCCCAGGAGTTTAGCCGCAACATCATGTTTTATGTCCCCTTCCAACAATTGCTGCTCATCGGGCCGGTCATCTATTTTTACACCCAAAGTTTGTTGAACAAGTCTTTTAAACTCAGCAAAAAAGACCTATGGCACTTTCTCCCGGCCTTTGCTTACTTTGTATACACCCTCATCGTTTTTGTCACGGATAAACTCATCTTGCACCAATACTATTTCTATGCCGATCAACAGGACAAAGACCTGGATCCCTGGTATCAAGTAGCGGGGCTGATTTCGATGTTGGTCTATTTGTACCTGAGTTTGCACTATTACGCGGTGTACAAAAAGCTTGCTTTTGAAGTGGTCAGTTTTGCCGATTCCATTCTGTTCAATTGGGTTCAGCGCTACCTCCTGGCGCTTTTGCTGATTTCACTCTTGCGGGTCTTGTTTTTTATTTTGAACCCGGAATGGGGTGAGTTTGGCAGTAAGTTCTGGTACTACCTCTGTTTTTCCTTTTTGTTCTATTACATCACGATCAGCGGTTACGCCAACTCGGTGCAGTCGGTGATTGCAGTGGAAGCGGCACTATCCGATCAGGAAACGCCAGTTCAGGTGCAAGAAAAGGAGATCAAAGAACCTGTTGAGTTGGGCAATTTACCTGAGTGGAAGGACAAAATTGTACAAACAATGCAAACAGAGCGGCTGTTTGAAAACCCCAACCTCACCTTAACCGATGTGGCAGAAAAGCTCAGAACCAACCCCAAGCAGGTGTCCCAAATCGTGAATCAAGGCTTCCAACTCAACTTCAACGACTTCGTGAATCAATACCGCACCGAGGCCATCCTTGAAAAATTTCAATGGGGCGAGCATCGCCAGAAGACCCTGCTCGCCCTCGCCCTGGAATGTGGTTTCAACTCCAAATCGACTTTTAACCGCGCCTTTAAAAAGAGTACGGGTCTTTCTCCACAACATTACCTGAAAAATCAGGGCTGAAATGGGTGCCAAATCCAGATTTGGAGCGCCGGAGAAGCTGTTCTGCCTGATTTTTGGAGCTTGAATCACAAAAACAGGATCATGAAAAGTTTTTTCGCTGCACTTTTTTTGTTGCTGGCAACTTTCACCCAAGGTATTGCCCAAAACATCGACGTGGTCAAAATTGACCAATTGCTGGAATCCAAAATCAAGGCTGGAGCGCCGGGTTTGGCGCTGGGCGTTGTTAAAAATGGCACCATCGTGTACGAGCGATACCTGGGGTTGGCCAATTTGCAACACCAAATCCCGGTTGAGGCCCAAACCCGCTTCAACCTAGCTTCGGTAGCCAAGCAGTTCACGGCACTGTGTGTATTAAAACTGGTGTTGGAAAACAAACTCTCCCTCGAAGCCGACATCCGCCAGTATTTGCCCCAAATGTACCCCGTGCTCAAAACCGCCATCCCGCTCAAAACCCTGCTCAATCATTCCAGTGGCGTCCGGGATTTTTACGACCTACTCAGCATTAGCGGGAAGCCCTGGTGGCGACAGGAGGGGCTGGACAATGACGACGCTCTGGCCATGTTGATGAGGCAAAAAGACCTCAATTTCACCCCCGATACCGAGCATTGGTACAGCAACTCGAACTATACCCTACTGGCGGAAATTGTCACCAAAGTGAGTGGAACCCCATTCCCAAAATTTGCCAAACAGATTTTTACGGACTTAGGCATGCCCAATACCCAATTCTGCACGAATTACATGCAGGTGATTCCCTTTCAGGCGCTGCCTTACAACGATTGGGGCGATGGCAGTTGGCAACAATACCCCATGATGACCAATCTTTACGCGGACGGCTTTTTGTACACGACTTTGAAGGATCAGTTGGTGTTTGAACAAGCCATTCAAAAAGCCACCGCACAAGCCAATGCCTTGTTAAACCTTAGCCAAAAGCCAATTCCCAACACCCGAATTCAGGATTATGGCTACGGCTTGGAAATCAGTCCGATCAATGGCTATCCTGCGGTGCATCACTCCGGGAGCACAGGTTCGTACAATGCCCAAAGCCTTCGTTTCCCCAGCGAAAAATTAAGCATCATCGTCCTGAGTAACAATGGCAACTTGTGGAGTGGGGGGATTGCCAGGGAAGTGGCCACCCAAATTTTGGGGCGTAAAAAAGAAGAACTTGCCTTTGCCACCCGGCCAGTAGAAGTACAAGCGGCCTCAACGCCCAGCGATTTGGTCGGTCAGTACCGTAGCTCCGACAACAACATCATTCGAATTCAGCTCAAAGAAGCTCATTTGTATTGGCAGATGGACAACAACAACCCTCGCAAACTGATTCAGGAGAAGGACAATTTGTACCACTGGGACATTGATGAAGACTGGAAAATCGCCTTCAACAACAGACCGGATTCGACGAGTACCATGGTGTTGTATACCAAGTCGGAGCAGCCAGAGGTGCTTAAAAAACTTCCACCTTTTACTCCTTCCGATGACTATTTGCAAGCTTGTGTAGGCAAGTATTTCAGTGCTGAGTTGGACTTGGCATTTACCGTTAAAATGTCACCAGAAAGGGGCTTGATTCTTAAACGGGATGGGGGCAAAAATGAAATCAGGATCGAGGTGGTGCAAAAGGGCGAGCTACTGGCATCGGATTATAAAATGAGGCTGGAAACTGCGGCCAATGGGCGGGTGATGGCGGTGTTGCTGACTTACAATCGGGTGAGAGGCCTGCGTTTTGAGAAGGTAGAATAAGGATGTTCAGGGAAATCCGTTCTTTCGCGAACTGTCAAAGTGCAGCTTCGCTGCCTGATTTATTCACCACGACGACACGACGATCACGACGTTTTCGCGCTTCGCGCGATACGAACACGACGCTTGCAGCGTGTGGTGCGGAGCAAAACGTCGTGATCGTCGTGTCGTCGTGGTGAATAACCATTTTGGCGCAGCCAAAATCAAGCACTTGTGTTTTAAAATTAGAACTGATCGGTATTACCAGGGAGGGTAGGCCGCATTTTTTGAATCTCAAATAATTTCCGTTATTTGCGATTCGAATCATTTGAACTTAACCATGCATAAGCTCCTACTCATCCTGGTATTTTGTGGCCTCTTCGCTTGCCAAAGCAAAACCCAGCAGGCCACTGAACCCGCCATTTCGCCCAATGCCGAACGCTTTTACGACCAGCACCCTGCTTACCGGGTCAGCGGTCTCGAAACCCGGCGCTTCAAGTTGGAAGACATCGAGCCGATGATCAAAGCGCTGCCGGAACCATTTAAGGTAAAACTGGCGGGAAAATCATTCCAGGATCGCAACATTTACCAGGTCAGCATCGGTACTGGGCCAGTCAAGGTGTTCATGTGGTCGCAGATGCACGGCGATGAATCCACGGCGACCATGGCGCTGATGGACTTGTTTCAGTTCCTGCAAAAAAAGGATGAACTGGATTCGGTACGGCAATTGCTCTTGTCAAAGTTGACCCTGCACTTTATCCCCATGCTCAACCCCGATGGCGCCAACCGCTTCACTCGCCGCAACATGCAGGGTATCGACATCAATCGGGACGCCATGCGCCTACAAACACCCGAAGGTCGCATCCTCAAAAAGGTGCGGGACGAGACCAAGGCCGATTGGGGCTTCAATCTCCATGACCAAAACATTTACCTTGGGGCAGGGGTAGGCCCATATCCGGCGTCCATCTCGGTATTGGCACCAGCCTACAACTACGAAAAAGAAATCAACGAAACCCGTGGTGATGCCATGCGCCTGATCGGGGTAATGAACCAATTGTTGCAACGCCACATTCCCAAGCAGGTGGGCCGCTATGACGACGCCTTTGAACCCCGCGCCTTTGGCGACAACATTCAAAAATGGGGCACCCGCACCATTCTAATCGAAAGTGGAGGCTTGAAAGGCGACCCCGAAAACCAGCTGCTGCGCCGCCTTAATTTTTCCATCTTCCTGACTGCCCTGGAAGCCATTGCCAAGGGACGGCACAAGGACTGGGATTACAGTGCCTACGAAGGTTTGCCCGAAAATCAGCCCAGTGGCATGCAGGACCTGATTGTGCGCAAAATAGAAGTCACCCGTACCGACAAAACCTACAAGGTGGATCTGGCTTTCCGCCGCGAAGAGGTAAATTGCGACAACAGCCGCAAGTTTTTCTACCGCTCCAACATCTCCGAAATGGGAGATTTACAGAATACCTATGGCTACGAGGAAGTGGAGTTGGAGGGCTATCAAGCCGTTCCTGGTAATATCCGGCCTGGAGTGATTAGCTGGCAAGAGGCGCAAAAACTGGATCACATGGCCTTGCTTCGAGAGGGATTTACGGATGTGCAGGTGAGCACTTGGCCAGAGAGTTTGGAATTGAGCAAGTTGCCCATTTTGTTGGTTCGCCCCAAAAGCAATCCGGCTAGCCCTGGGAGTTCGGGCTTGATCAACTTGGGCTCTGGTGGTTCAATTTTGTTGCAAAAAGAGGGGAAGACGGAGTATGCCGTGGTGAATGGTTTTTTGCATAAGGTGTTGTGATTTAATTTGGCTGGAAAAAATAAATTGTAATTTTGTTCAGTCAAATTTTAAACAAAAAATTTTATTTCTTTGTCAAAAAACATATCTTTATTGCTATAATTTCTAAATCCACTTCACCAGTAAGACAGCCCATGAATCTCAACATTCAACAAGATTTAGGCGACTCTATTGCCATTCGCAACCTCGTTGTCCATTTTTGTTCCCTTGATGTCAAAAAGACACCAGATAAAGCCTGGATGGCCCAAACCGAACAACTGATTGACAGTATAGGACGTGATCATTTCCTCACTTATGCTATCCAACTGATCAAAAAAGGCAATGCCTTATATGAAGCTTATCTGGAGCGTTTTGCCAACCATAACCAACCCGAACCCTGGATGGAGAAAGTATACGAAGCCGAAAAAGCCTTGCATACCCAAAAAGGAAAATATTGGGAATGGCAGGACCCGAAGAATGGGAAGTTTTACTTCTACTATCAGCTAAAAGGTCGTTTTTTCCGAGGTACTCTTTTTTCAGCTGTCCTTTATTCAGGTAGTACCGAACTCCTGAATGAGGTTGATAATTTTTGTGCAAAATTCCCAGCCCATAGCTCGGATGCCATTTGGGTTTACGCTGAACTTCCCCTAGAAACTGGAGTTCCTCGTTTAACCCATCTTAGAGCAAGAATCAAGAAAAAAAGTGTACAAAATCGAATTGATTCTACCTTAAAAAAAATGGGTGAAAAGCGGAAAGTAAGCGCGGATCAAATTGAAGAAATGGCGATTGCGCATTATGGCCTGAATGAGCAACACCAATTTTTTAAAGGTATCGGAGCCTATACAGCGAAATATGAGATATTAAACAGTCGAAAAAGCAAATTGACCTGGATTGATGGCCAAGGGAAAGAACAAAGCAGTATACCCAAAAGTGTCCAAACCGACTGTGCTTATGGCCTCAAGCTATTCAAAGCACAAATCAAAGAAATAGAAAACCAGCTTTCAACCCAAAAAGAACGAATTGAAGGATTTTTTCTTAAAAACCGGGTATGGTCTTATTCCGATTGGTTCGGTTTATACATAGCCCATCCACTAATTGGGGTGTTGGGCAAACAATTGATCTGGCGGTTTAAAAATGGAGCTCAGGAAGCTGAAGGGATTTGGCAATCCGATCGATTCATTGATGCAACCGGTAATGAGCTGAATTGGCTCCATTCGGGAACCGAAGTTGTTCTGTGGCACCCCATCCAGGCCAGTGTAGAACAGGTGCAACAGTGGCGTAATTTTTTGATAAACCAGGAAATTACCCAAGCCTTTAAACAGGCCTTCAGGGAAGTCTATCGGATCACTGATGCAGAAATAGGGACTCAAACTTTCTCCAACCGTTTTGCCAATCACTATTTGAATGGAGCACAATTTAGTGGCTTATGTAAAGCCAGGGGCTGGACTCCCAATACTTATGGTGAAAGTGAACCTACCAAAAGAATCCCAGCCTGGAACCTCAAAGTTGAGTTTGGTGTCCATGAGTTATGGTTTCACAACAACCTGCACGTACCCAGAGGGATGTACTTGAGTACTCATCAAGTAAGGTTTTACCGCAACAAACAGCTAATTGACCTACAGGAAATCCCGCCAATTGTGTTTTCAGAATCTATGCGGGATATTGATCTTTTTGTTGCGGTTTCCAATCTGGTCATCGATCCTGCGTGGATAGAAAGACCCGAAAATGAAATCCAGGAATATGGCCGAACCCATGCATTTGCGGAATTAACCGAAACCGCCACCACCCGCAAGGAGTTGCTCTTGCAGCTTATCCCGAAATTAAAAATTGCTTCCAAGTGTAGTTTTGAAGGCAATTTCTTAAAGGTACAAGGGGAAATCCGCAGTTATAAAATCCATCTAGGGAGTGGAAACATTCTGATGGAACCAAACGATCAGTACCTCTGTATTGTAGAAGATCGATCAAAATCCAAGGCCACGGAAAAATTTTATCTGCCCTTTGAAGGTGATCATTTACTTTCCATCATCGTTAGCAAAGCATTACTCCTGGCTGAAGATCACAAAGTCACTGATACGGTCATCATCCGGCAAATCAAGTTATAATTCCCATGCTGCACGAATCGGTTCATGCTCGTCTTCCGGAAATTGGTGTTGTTTGCCAAAAATACGCAGTCCAAAAACTCTATGCTTTTGGTTCCGTGGTAGATGGCCGTTTTGTAGAGGGGAAAAGCGACATCGATTTATTGGTCGAATTCCATCCCATTGGCGCAGTAGAAAAAAACCAAAGCTTGGTAAACCTTTGGTTTGATTTGGAAGCACTTTTGAGCTGTGAGGTAGACCTTGTAACGCCTGATTCTGCCAAAGGAGCGTTCTTTATCAAATACCTGGAATTGTACAAAGTGCTGATCTTTGAAGATTGTAAATAACGCCCGAAAACTCAAACAGCTTCAAACCACCTCAAAGTACCCCACTGGCACCTCATCCACCAACCAAACCCCATTGTCCGAGCGGTAAAAAGTATGGCCAATGGCGTGCATTTCTCCAGCCAGCACTTTGAGTATGACCACGCGGCCATGCCGTTCACCCACTTTTTCAGCGGTTTCAACATCTAAAGACAGGTGCACCTGATGCCGTTTCCCCTTGATGATGCCCACATTGAGGATAGAGGGCAAAAAGCGATCAGCAGTGCCATGGTACAAAATGGCCGGGGGCACTTGCGGGCTATAGCCCAGTTCAACCTCGATGGAATGGCCTTGACTGGCCCGAATCTTCAAGCCATCTGGGCTAAAAGCAAAACGTTGTTTGTCGTTTTCCTGGACTACTTCGAGAAGAGCCTCTATGGAAAGGTCTTGGCCTTTTTTGGCAAAGGCATCCAATAGTTCGGCGATGCTGCACCAGCCATGTTCATCGAGGTGCAGGCCATAAAGCTCGGGTTGGTGCCGCAGCAACAGCGAAAGTTTTTTGCTGAGCCGCGTTTGTACTTGGGTGTTCATTTTATATGATTCACTAGCTAGGTAATAACCCAAAAACGATCAAAAACAGGATTAAGTTCCTTTGTCTGTTTTTGTTTTTCGGCTCAATTTACTTGAACCAGCTCAAAAACCTTCTGCGCAAAGCGTTGAATCGACGCATCTTCCCAGGCCAACAGCTCCTCGATTGGAATCCAGCGAAAGGTTTTTTCATCAAATTTAGCGGGCAAAATCAGCTTGAATACATAGCGCAAATCGTGGTGCGGATGCGCCGGAAATTCTCCCCGTGCCGGAATCAGGTGCACATCTACATCAATTGGCTCACCTTCGCCAAAAACGCTAAATGCCGTTACACTCAAGCCCGTCTCCTCCATCAGTTCCCTTATGGCCGCCTGTAGGGTATTAAAATCTTGATCTGGCTCCACATGGCCACCGAATTGCAGCCAGCGATCCAGTTTTTGATGGTAGTGGAAAAGGATATTTTGCTGGCTTTGATCGAGTAGAATGGAGGAAACCGTAATGTGGCCCGCAGGCAGTTGGGGGTAAAAGGGATTTTCCTGGCTTTGAATAAAGGCCACCACCTTCTGCACATAGACCCGCTCGACCTCATCCGCCGGGTGATATGCCTCTAAAAACTCCAGGGTAAATTGTTTTTGCTGTTCTACCCGCATCATACGTTCCAAGTTTTTTACCTTTCAGGGGCTTGTTTAAACTTTCAGGCGTAAAATAAGGATAAAATTTCAGCCTCCGTTTAAACCATAGCCACAAATCCAAGTCAAATCTTTTAAACCAACAAAATCTGATGCCGCAGGCCAAAACCAGTGACGAAGAAATCCTGGGACTCATGCGAAACCCTAAAACCCTAGAGCGTGGGTTTCGGCTCTTGATGGAGACCCATCAAGAGCGGCTATATTGGCAAGTGCGGCGCCTGTTGAATGACCACGACGACGCCAATGACGTCTTACAAAATGCCCTGGTGAAGGTGTTTCGCAACATCGGACAATTTGAAGGAAAGTCGGGGCTCTATACCTGGTTGTACCGCATCGTGACCAATGAGGCCATCACCTTCCTCAACCAGCGCAAGCGACGGAGTTCGACCTCGATTGACGATGCCAACATCAACCTGGCCAATCGCCTGCAGGCCGACTCGTTTTTTGATGGCGATGAGGCGCAGATTCGGTTGAAACAGGCCCTCGAAACCTTGCCAGACCGCCAGAAGGAAGTCTTCAACTTGCGGTATTACGAGGAAATGGGGTATGAAGAAATGTCACAATTGCTCAACACTTCGGTGGGCGCACTCAAAGCATCTTTTCACCATGCCGTCAAAAAAGTAGAACAGTTTTTTGCAAAATAGTTTATTCAAGCTCAATAGATTTTATGGCCAGGCAAACTTGTGTTCATGAAGTCTGATCAAAACAACAAAGAATGAAACGCCCTGATGAGGATATCCGTAAAGAATTGGAGGAACTGTCGCCACATTTGCTCAAGCTGAAAGAGCAAGGAGACGGTTTTCGACTGCCCGAGGACTATTTTCAGCGCATGCAAAAAGAAGTGCTGGATAAGGTTCAGGCGAGTTCACAACCTTCGCCCAGCAAAAATATTGGCTGGCTGGATCGGCTTTTTGAGCCCCTCCAGTTTTTGTTCCAGCCCCGTTGGGCGCTCAGTTTGGCAACTATTGCCCTGCTCGTCACCTTGGGTGCGGTATGGTTGTATCAAAGTCAGCCAGTGGCAGAATCTGAACTAAGTGCAGAACTGGCCAAACTGAACCCTGACTCCTTGAATGCCTACATTCAAGCGAATCTCGAGGAATTTGATACCGAAACCCTGCTGGAATTTGCATCCAATCAGGAGAATCAGCCCAATTTTGAAGATTTAACGCCCGAGGAATTGGATCAATACCTGGATGATGCCATTCAGGAAATGGATGCTGAGGCCCTTAAGGAATTACTCTAACCCGGAAAAAGATCACAGCAATATGAAAAAATGGATCGTAGCGTCAGTTTTGTTTGGGGCTTTTCTGCTGGCTTTGCCCCAAGAGACCCAGGCTCAAGACCGCATTCGCGCCTTAAAGGTGGCTTTTATCACCGATAAGCTGAAACTCACTCCTGAAGAGTCGGAGAAATTTTGGCCCGTGTACAACCAATACGAAGCCGAACACAAAAGGATTCGCCAAAAATACCGCCCTGATCAAGACATCAACACCCTGAGCGACCAGGAGGTAGAACGCGCTATGCTGGATCGTTTTGAGATGGAAGAAGAACTCATCAAACTCAAACGCGACTACTTTCAGCGCATGAAGGGTTTTATGGCCGTTCGCAAGATTGCCCTTTTGCAACGCAGTGAACAAGAGTTCAATAAGGAATTGTTGCGGCGAGTTCAGGAGACAAGAGGGAGAAAATAATTTCGGATTTCGGATTTCGGATTTCGGATTTTGCGGGACTTTCAAATTTGAGTATTATGAGTACCAACGCTTAGTATTCCATGCCTGAAAATGTATTTTTAGGTTCGATTCAAATTCTGAAAGTAGAACTCCACCGAAATCCGAAATCACCATTCCGAAATCCGAAATCCCCTAACTATTCGCAAAAAAGTAATACACAAATTCTTTAATAAGTTTAGCCTCTGGCATTTTTTTTGTTCGTATATGTCAAAACATAAATAATTCAAAATAGTAAACTATTAAAAGACAAAGACTTAGACAAATATTACCGTTCCCTCAAAAACAGCTACCGTTCCATTAATGGGTTTCACTTACTCGGGCTAAAGTTCGGAGATGTCAATCTCTTTTCGTTACCTTTAGCAACAATCCGCTTAGACAAGCGCCAAAAGACTACAACTGTACCTTATGAGCAATCAGGCACTGATCGATTTAGTTACCGAGTACGAAGCCATGTTGGAACAAGGAGAGACACTTTTTCTTGAACAAGATGCCTATCGACATTTGATTGATCACTACCTCAGCGAAGAGATTTTTGATCGCGCAATGGAAGTCGTCGAACGTGCCATTGACAGCCATAGTTATACCGTAGAGTTTTTGCTGCGCAAAGCAGAAGTGCTCATTCAAGCCAATCAGGAATACCTAGCATTAGACGTGCTGACCCAAGCAGAAATTTTGGCCCCCAACGAATCTGAAATACTGTTGCTGCGGGCACAAGCACTCACGTACCTGGGCGACCATCAGGCGGCCCACGAGCAATTGGGGCAGCTACCCGACAACCTCCATCCCAACATCCTGGCTGAAGCACACTTTGTAAGGGCTTTGATCTACGAACACCAGCAGGAATACGAAGCCATGTACCTCGCACTGAAAGCGGCGGTCATTCACGACTCAGAAATGCGGCATGGGCTCGAAAAAATCATGCATGCCGTGCAGCACATCCGCAATTACGAAGAATGTGTAACCCTGCACGAGCAAATCATCGACGAGAACCCTTACTCCTGCGTAGCCTGGTACAACCTGGGGCTTTGCCATACACATCTGGGCAACTACGAAGATGCGCTCGAAGCACTCGAATTCGCCTACCTGGCTGATGATACCTATGAACAAGCTTACCGCGAAAGGGCGGATCTGGCTTTTGAACTCCAGCACTACGCCTTGACCTTGGATATTTGTGAAGAAATTCAGGACAACTTTGGTGCCGACGCTGAGTTGTTGTTGCGCATGGGACAGTGCCAATTGCAGATGGGCCATCCACAAAAAGCCAAAGCCTTTTTGAAAAAAGCCCTGGAACTGGAGCACCACAACGATGAGGTTTTTTACCACTTGGGTGAAATCGCGATTGCGGAACAACAATGGGAACTGGCGGAACACTACTGCAAAAAGGCCATCGAGATAGACGACAATCGCGAAGAATACCACGCCAGCCTCGCTCAAGCCTACGCGCAACTCGATGAGCTGGAATTGGCGGAAACCCACTACTGCCTCGCTACCGACATTGCCCCAGAAGCTGCCGAGTATTGGCTGCAATACGCTTTATTTCTGATGTTGACTGGCCAGGAAGAGGGCGCTTTGGAAATTTTGGACCTGGCGGAAGAAAGTACGGTTAGTCCTGAACTGATCTACTGCCGCATTGCCTGTTTGTTCCGCATGGGGGATCGCCAGGAGGCACTACTCCAGCTTAGTGAGGTGCTGGAGGATGAATATGCTAGTCATGAGCTGTTGTTTGATATGATGCCGGAACTGCGGCGGGATACTGAGGTCATTTCGTTGGTTAGGGCGTATTCTTGATGTAGGTTCAGTTGTTTGTGATTTTGAATTTGCTCAAAGTGGTTTTCGCAGTACAATCCTTTTGAGTAAAAAAGATACTGTGTCTACTTTCGCTTCTTACCCTCCGTGCGAAACAGCTCAATATCCGGTTTTGTATGATCCACATGGATCAATTTGAAAT
Source organism: Saprospiraceae bacterium (assembly GCA_027488855.1). Taxonomy (GTDB): domain Bacteria; phylum Bacteroidota; class Bacteroidia; order Chitinophagales; family Saprospiraceae; genus Haliscomenobacter. The sequence continues at coordinate 56,416 of JAIYAV010000083.1, read as the reverse complement.
GGAATTTCTTATTCGTATCTCTATATTTAAACCAATTGTAACCTTCTTTGGCCACATAGCCGCTGCCGTTAAATACATAGTAATCAACTAGCGTATCTATTGGGCCAATAATGGGAAGTTGTTTGTCCAAATAAATTGTAGCACCTAATTCTGTAATCTCATCCCATGGGCCAGGAGTTTGAGCCAGATAATTAAGTTTTAAAGTATCGCCTATAGAATCGATTTTGTAAGTAAAAATTTGTCTGCCACTATTCCTCTCGGATATGCTGTTGAATACAAACGCATCGTCTCTTTTGCTATAGTAAGCATAATTGTTTTGGCCAACGAAATAGATGAAGAGCGACGCATTGGTTCTGTCGGGGTATTGGATGCGGAAGGAATCCGATCTTACCGCCACGAAAACAGTATCGACTCTGGTTTCCGACTTCGAGATGTAGGTTAGTTTGCCTTCAAACGATTGGGAAAATCCTTTTAAAAACGACAGTATAAACAACAGAAAAAAAGTGTATCTCATTGGTGTATGATTTTGTGCAGCCTCTTGGGGACGGAAATAAAATAAAGTTACAATCTACCCAACTCTTTTTTGATTTTGCTGCGTTACTCCTCAATTGCGTAAACCTGCTATGCGTCTTCGTCGTGCCTTGCCAAATCAAAAAATAGCTCAGTCAACTTGTTTACTTTATTTCATTCCTGTTCCTTATACATTTTCGACTTCCTGTACCAAGTTTTGAATTACAGTGTAAACCTAGTGAAAACCACCACTTTTGTATATAAGGCCTTACAACAAAAATTATTCTTTCGAATACTGTCCGAAAAAAACTGTTCGGACTATTCTTTATAATACCTCACGCTAAAGCTGATTATAGCGTTTGTAGTTTGGGGTTGTCCTGATGGATCTGGAATAATTGGGTGCAGTTTCCATGAATTTCTATTCCAAAAATTTAGATATGTGAGCTGGTCAAGAGACTCATTAGTGAGTAAAATGAATGGTTCGACCTGTTGGCCTTTGTAGTGCATGTAATCTCCTTGCTTAAAGTTATTCGGGCCAAGCAAGGTTAGCAACAAAAAAAGTTTATTGCTTTGGAATGGAATTGCTTCTTCTTCCAGGTTTATTTCTAAGGACTTAGAGCCCTTGCTCAAGGTTATCAGTTTTTCCCACACCACAACTCCATCATTGGGATTTTCTGAATCAGACATTCTTAACTCTGCCTTTACCTGAGTCGCATTTTTTGTTCTTATACACCCTACTTTAATACTGGCAAGAATGCCTTGCACAGGTTGTTTGGAGTGTAATTTAAACCCAACTTGGCCACCATAGAGATCTTTGAGGCAACTCCTTGAGTTCTTCAAAAAACCCAATGTAACGTAATTTTTAGAGAGCGCTCGCTTGGACACCGTGAAAGAAGGAAGTGTATAAGCAATTTCACGCATTTCAATAACTTCAGCGGTATCGCGTGGGTATAGCATATGATCCTCATATCCAACATGGGTTATCTTGAGTGTATCTTGAAAAAAAGGCAGTATGGCTTCTCCATTTTGCAAGGAGTAGGTACCAATTCTATGGTGTAAGTACACAATTGAAGCATCTTGGATGCGGCGACCTGATGCATCTATTACTACTATTTTTAATTTTTTACCTTGATACAATTGCTTCTTTAGCGGATTGGAAGGTTCTATGTGTTGTGCATTACAAGTGCAAACACAGGTGAAATTGGATAGAATAAATAACCCCAGTATTGCTCTAACCATATTTAATGTTTGGAAAATAGAAAGCTGTTTGTTACTAGTCATGAGCTATTGTTTGATATGATGCCGGAGTTGCGGAGGGGTATTGAGGTTATTTCGTTGGTTAGGGCGTACTCCTAAAATAGGTTCAGTTGTTTTGTGACTTTGTGTCTACTTTTCTTTCCGCTCCCATTAAAACCCCGTTCCAAAAATAAACTGCGTAACCAAATTATCCTTAAATCCAACTTGCTGATACGCTCCCCAACGATACATTGCCCCTACGCCAAAATTGAGGTAAAACAGGTCAAAATAAGGCAAACGCAGCAAATTTCGGACATACAACCCCGATTCGAAGTAGCCTTTCTCCATGGGTTTGAGTGCTAATTTGTGGTGTTGTTGCGGGTTGGACAGGCGCCCAAAACCCAGGTTTTGCACGAGACTAAGTGCTGGCTTGAAATATTTGGATTGAGATTTGTACAGTAACGCTCCAAAACGTTGTTCCAAAAAGAATGCAACATATTGATCTTGGGTAAATTCATAAAAATCCGCAGTTTGAAATGAATTGGATGCAATAAGCTGGAAATCTTTATGGCGATTGCTTCCTGGGGCATTGAACAAGTAAGGATAGGGTGCTGCGCCCCAGATTTTTCCCACACTTAGCTTGAAAATAGATTTACCCAGCCATTTGCTATCCACTTGATGGAGCCAACTCATTAAGAGGAGGGAACGGTTTTGGGCTAGTATTCCTCCTTGAAACGGGAGGAACGAGACCAATAGCATTGTAAGCAATGAATAATTATGCATCACTCCGGATTTCATTGAGGTACTTGACCAATCGTTTTGTTTAAGTACCGCAATAGGTTGGGTGAAGCCATGAAACCCTCATGCCTTAAAACCTCTTTTCCTTGCTTATTGATGAATATTAAGGTGGGATATGCTTTCACATGGTAGGTTTCTGTCAGGGTAATTCCTTCGCCCTTTTCAGCATTTAATTTTATCGCAACAAAATTTTTATTGAGTACAGATGCTACTTTAGGGTCTTTAAACGTCTCATTATCCATAAGTTTGCAAGGGGCACACCAATTTGTGTAAAAATCCAACAGTACACATGACTGAATTTGACGCGCACTGTCAATATGGTGGCCTTGTCCATTGACAATAAAATTGACCTTGCCTGTTTTATTCACTTCTTGCCTCTTCCAGAAAGGAGTGACCACAATTTGGTATTTGCAACTTGGCAATACTCCAAAGCAGAATAATGCCAACAGAAAAACCAAAGCTAAGTTTTTAACTGCTTTCATACTCGATTCATGGTTCTTTGTGCTTGTTATTGCACAAATACCAAGTAAAAACGAATATAAAAAACAGTTATTGCTCCTTCGGGGAGGGATTTAAGACCGTGCATATATCTACTAATTGTCTGATTATCAAATCGTCTCAAGTGTAATAAGTATACAAATAGCAATCACCCCACCAACACCTCCGCCACCCAATCCTTAATGTTTTTTGTCTTACTCGAAAAATTAACGCCCACACCCACTACTGGCTTGCCCACATTCCAGTAGGCTTCATAGTAGCGTTTTTGTTTGATCTGCTCCAGGGCAGCTTTGGCGCTTTTATTCAGTTTGTACTCCAGGATGTAGATGTGGGTATCGGTCTCCACCAGGCTGTCGATGCGCCCGTCGCTGGTACACACCTCGCTGTGAATACGTACCCCCAGGTAGGAAAACAGCAAGTGAATGGCCGCGTGAAAAAACTTTTCAGGGTAGCGTTCATGCAGGAAAAAAGGTAGTTTTTTGAACACTTCCTGCAAAATTTGGATCACCCGCTCCAGGTCATTGGCCCGAAAAGCATTGCGCATTTTGATGATCAGCGCTGCCGATAGTTCCGTATCTACCCCCACGAAGCGCTCAATGAGTACTTCGAGCATGGAGTCGCGTACTTCCTTGTTGGGGTAATCGAGGCTGACCAGGCCATCTTCGTCCTTGCTTTGGATAGTCAGGTAGCCCGTCTGAAACAGCAGCGCGATGGGCTTGATTTGATCGAGTTCGAAGCTTTCAAAACCGGAGAGGCTGGTGGCAGGAAAATGCAAATCAAAAACCCCTTCAGCCTTGAGGATATTGACCAAAAAGGAGGGCGTTCCGGTAGCAAACCAAAAATTTTGAAACTCCTGCTGTTCAAAAAAGAGATTGCTCGATACGGGGTTGTATACGCTATCTGCATCGGGATGAAAGCGATACCCATTGTACCACACCCGCATTTGCTCCAACAGTTCGATTCGGGACAGTTTTAATTTTTCCGCAGCCAATTCAATTTCTTCCACAAAATTGCTTTCCAATTCCTCCTGAGTATAGCCGAGCATGGTGGCGTATTGGGCGTCCATGGTTAGGTCGCGCAGGTTGTTGAGCCCGGAGAAGATGCCCACTTTGGAGAATTTGCTGACGCCAGTCAAAAACACCAATTCGATGTATGCGTCCAGGTCTTTGAGTACGGTGTAGAACTCGCGGAGGAGGTTGCGATTGTGAAAGGCTTTTTCCAGGTCTCGGCCCAGAAAATTGATGATGGGGGCATCGTACTCGTCGATCAATACGACTACTTTTCCTTGTTTAGCCAGAGTTTCGAGTAGTTCTTTGAACAATGGCCCAATACCCGCTTTTTTGAGTTGAATCTCCTTTTTTTCAGCTTGAGTATGCAATTCCTGTTCCAGCGCAGCCTCTAAACCCAAACTTTCATACCCTATCGAGGTAAAGGAAATCCTCAGCACGGGGTGTTTTTTCTCCCAATCCCACTTGTCTTCAATCCATAAACCCTTAAACAATTCCTTACTCCCCAGGTACAGTTCTTGCAGCGTAGCAATGGTAATCGACTTCCCGAACCGCCGAGGGCGAGAGAGGAAAAAATATTTGCCGCTCCTAACCATTTTGTGGATGTAGCGGGTTTTATCGATGTACTTATAGTCCCCCTCAATGATTGAGCGAAAATCCTGTAACCCAATGGGGAGCCTTTTGCGAGCCATGGTTCATTTGTTTGTACACAAAGATAACGAAAACTGAGGATTGAGCGGATAGAACGCCTCCCAATCCTCAGCCCAGTTGTACAGCCTATGAAATCCCATTCACTCCCAGCTATTCACTTTTCGCTATTCGCTTTTCACTTTTCACTTTTCACTTTCTACTCCTTCCCCCACTCAGTCCCCTCCTTCCCATCTTTCAGCACAATACCCACTGCTTTCAGCGTATCACGAATTTTATCTGCGGCAGTCCAATCCTTACGCGCACGTACATCCGCACGCATGTCGATGATCAGGTGCATTAGGCCGTCAATGGTTTTGAAACTATCGTCGCTACCAGCAGCAACTTCATCTTGCAGACCAAAAATGTCAAACAAGAAGGTATGGAAAGTCGTTTTTAGCTCGCTGAAAGTTGCTTCACTCAAGCCCTCCATGCTCACTTGACCACCTTTCCAGCTGTTGACCCGGCTCACGATTTCAAACAAACGCGCCAGTGCTTTGGGCGTATTGAAATCATCGTCCATCTCCTCGTGTACGGAGCTGATCCATTCTTTCACTTCCTGGTCTTGGGCACCTGTAGCGCCTCCACTGAAAGGCAGTGCTTGCAGCGTTGCATATGCTTCCATCAGGCGGCGGTAACCTTTTTCAGCGGCTTGTAGCGCCTCATCGGTCAAGTCCAGGGTGCTGCGGTAATGCGTTTGTAGCATAAAAAAGCGCACGGCCATCGGACTATACCCTTTCGTGATGTGCGGGCTATTTCCCGTAAACAACTCTTCCGGCATGATGGAATTGCCATCCGACTTGGACATTTTTTTGCCATTCAGCAAAAGCATGTTGCAGTGCATCCAGGTTTTGGCCGGGGTGCAACCACATGCCCCGTAGTTTTGTGCCACCTCGTTTTCGTGGTGTGGAAACTTGAGGTCGTTGCCCCCACCGTGGATGTCGAAGGTTTTGCCTAGGTATTTGGTACTCATTGCCGAGCATTCCAGGTGCCAGCCCGGGAAGCCCACCGACCAGGGCGAGTTCCAGCGCATGATGTGCTCGGGATCGGCTTTGATCCAGATCGCAAAATCGGCAGAGTTGCGTTTTTCGTCCTGCTTTTTGAGGTTGTCGCGTGATTCCGAGATGAGGTCTTCAATTTTTCGGCCCGACAAGGCTCCGTAGATGCCACTTTTCTCCGCAAATTTCAAGGTATCAAAATACACCGAGCCATTGGCTTCATAAGCGTAGCCATTGTCAAGGATTTGTTGCACCATTTCAATTTGCTCGGGAATGTGCCCGGTGGCTCGCGGCTCAAGGCTGGGCGGAAGTACGTTAAAAATGCGCATCATGTCGTGAAAACCCACGGTGTACTTGTGCGCGATTTCCATTGGCTCCAGTTGTTCCAGACGGGCGCGTTTACCCAATTTGTCTTCACCTCCCGTATCCACATCGCCTTCCAGGTGGCCAACATCGGTCACGTTGCGCACGTAGCGCACCTTGTAGCCCAGGAATTGCAGGTAGCGGTAGATGATGTCGAAGCTCACAAAAGTGCGACAGTTGCCCAAATGAACATTGCTGTAAACGGTAGGACCACATACGTACATGCCAACCCGGCCAGGGTGAATGGGTAGGAATACTTCTTTCTCTTTGCTGAGACTATTGTAAATTTTTAGTGCACTGTTCATTGGACTGTATTTTGCAGCCGCAAAAATATAAAAATGTGTCTGACTTACAGCAAAGAGAAGTCGATCAGCTTAAAAATGGTTGCTTTTTAGCGATTTTTGAGATTTGGGTCAGGTTTACAATTGAATTACCGTAATCACAGGCCGATGGTCGGAGAAACTCACTTTGCCCCGCTGACAATACAGCGGCGTGAATTTTGGGTCGGTAAAAGTATAATCGATGCGCAAACCCGGGATACGCCCCGCGTAAGTGATGCCCAAGCCCGAACCAGCCGCCAAAAAAGCATCCCGCAGGTTTTTACACATCTGATGATGGGTATACGATTGAGGAATATCATTAAAATCACCACATACAACCACGGGATAGGGGCTGTTGCTCAGGTGAGCCAACAGCTCTTCCACCTGGCTGGCCCGTTCCTGCGCAGCACGTTTGAACCTGCGCATGATGTTTCCAACCCGATTCCAATTTTCTTTTTCCCTCAAATCTGGTGAACTGGCCACCTTATCGGTCAAACCCGTGATGGAGTTGGACTGCAAATGCACGTTGTAGACCCGCACAATGCGTTCACCCATCTGCAAATCCGCATAGCGATAGCCATTGGTGCTGCCAAAATAACGCACTTCAGAACGCAAAATGGGATAACGCGAAAAAATGGCCAGCTCTTCAGTTTTTTTCCAAACGGCATGTTCCAAACCATTGTGCTGGCGAATCGCATCCACATAAGCCGAACCACTTTGGGCGTTGTACATAAACTCCTGTATGCACAAGACGTCGGGTTGGTATTGATAAATTAGTGCTTGTAGTTCTTCTGGATTGGCGGGGATACCTTTTTGGTGAAAATTGGCAAAGCCGTATACGTTGAAAGTCATGGTTTTGAGCAACGATGCGCCTTCAGGACTTGCGCTACCTGGATGAAAACCTACTAAACCCGCGAAGTGGTTCCAGCCCACTAAAATGACGCCCAGCGACATCAAAGCTTGCCAGCGGCGCTGAATAGTCCAATAGAGGATAAAAAACAAATTGACAACCAATAAGGTAGGATAAACCAGACCAACAAAAGCAAAAGGCCAAAAGCGTTGTGGGCTGACATAGGGAGCGAGGTAAGTCATCAGGGTGAAAACAACAACCAGCACATTGGCCCAACGAATTAGTTTTTGCACGATACGATTGGTTTTTCCGAGCTATTTCTTACTGGCTTTGAACAAAAATTCTTTCTCCTCGGTGCTCAAACTCTCGTATCCAGACTGCTTGATTTTGTCGAGTATGGCGTCCAATTGTTCCTGATGGCTCATGTTGTCGTAGCGTGGAGTGGCGCCACTGCTGCGTTTGCCAGAGTCTTGTCGGCTGCTACCTGCGGTGGTTTTTTCCCGTACTTTCGGGTTTTTGTAAGCTACTTTGGGGCCACGTTGAGGGGGTGTACCGTTTCTCCAGCGCGACCAAGTGGCATCCCACCAATCGAAAAAACGCATAAACGGGAATGCAAAATCGTTGCCCTTGCGCAATTGCCAGGCGTATACAAAGCCAAAAGTATCCCCGCCGAGGTGGGCAAAAAGGCCACCCGAATTGCTGTCACCCATGGCTATAAACGCGAGATCCAGAAAAATCAAGGTCACCACGATGAACTTGAGTTTGACGTCACCGATCAGCAACAAACGCACCACGTAATCAGGCGCAATCACCCCTGAAATAACGATGGTCGCCATTACTGCTGCCGAAGCGCCCAATGCCGTAGCGGGTTCTCCTCCCAGCTGAGGAGCATTGAGTACATTTTCAAAAATAAAAAAGCCCAGCGCACCCGCCAATCCGCCCATGAGGTAGATGGGCAAAACCCGTTTGTTGCCCAGTAGATCGCCTACAATCCGGCCGCACATGTGGTAAAAAAGCATGTTCCACAAGATATGCCCAAAGGAAAAATGGCTGAACATGTTGGTGATGATCACCCAGGGATGGGTCAGTACAAACCACCAATCTGAAGACATGCAGAGGTAGTCCAAAAATTTGCTAAAGGTCGTATTGTCCGATTTCCAGCCATTAAAAAGGTACAATCCGATGTTGACCAAGTTGATGCCTACAAATACAGCGACGTTGACCAGGATGATGCGTGTCACCGCATTCCCGTAGTTGAATTCCCGCTTTAAATCCTCCCAGATCGACCTTAGCATGATGTATCGTGCTTATATAAATTTACTCCAAAAATAAAACGTTTTATCCTCATTTGAAAGGCCAGAGCCCCGCAAATATGCGGATTATAGCCGAGTACCGTATTTCTCCCAATAAACGATCAAAAAATACCCAAAAATCGCCCCTCCAATGTGTGCAAAATCCGCCACACCTTGATTGCCTCCAATGATGCCAAAACCCGACAATATCGCAAAACCAAAGAAGGCCATGATCAAATATTTTGCTGGTATCCTGATCGGAAGGAAAAAGATACCGATTGGCTCATTCGGAAAATTCAACATAAATGCCATCATAACGCCAAAAATCGCCCCAGAGGCTCCCAACATCGGCGCATTTAGGCCCCCGGCGGATGCCCCCCCCCAATAATAGAGTTCCAGGTATTTCATCCCGAGGTACAATAGCATAGAGCCAAATCCGCAAAACAAATAGAAAAACAAAAATCTCCTCTCGCCCCAAAGCATTTCAACCATTGTACCAAACATGAATAAACCCAACATGTTGAACAACAAATGCCCGATGTCTCCGTGCATAAACATGTGGCTTACCAATTGAAAGGGGCGAAAATAGGGTGAACTCGGAAAAAACAAGGCGAACATGTATCGCTCCCAATCAGAAAACTCATTGATAATCCAATAACCTGCCGAATCATGGGCCGGATCCCCCCAAACCAACAAGGTAACAAAGAACACTAAAACGTTGATGATCAACAAATGTTTAACCACATCGGTAATGCGCATCATGATGTACGATTATTCAAATTGTTTTTGTAAATCTTCTAACTCGTAAGTTACGAAGCATTTTTTGCCAAAAGGACTGCGGAAGGGCATCGCACAGGCGAACAACTGATCAATCAACGCTTGCATTTCTATGTCGTTGAGCAGTTGTCCCCGCTTGATCGCCGCGCTGCGCGCCATCGAACGAGCCAGACTTTCGCGGGTATTCAATTGAAGTTCGAGTCCAATTTTATGTTGTTCCAATAAACTTTCCAAGATGCTCCGTTCGCTTTGTTTGCCCGCCAATTCAGCTGGCAGGCCATTGACCACAAAGGAATTCACTCCGAACTCTTGCACATCAAAGCCCAGCGGCTGTATTTCTGACAAGAGGTCTTTGAGCAGGGTGGCATCGTTGGGGCTAAAATTCAGGGTAATTGGGAAAAGTTGCTGTTGGATAGAGCCCTGGCGCGTTTCCATCATGCCCAGGTATTGCTCGTACAGAATCCGCTCGTGGGCAGACTGCTGGTCGATGAGCATGTAGCCAGATTTGATTTGGCTGATGATGTAAGTGCCTTGGAGTTGGTAGGGCGCTTTGTGCTGTTTGGCAAAAGCCTCATCATTCCCCGTCCCAAGGGTGGTTTCTTCCGATTCCCAGGCACTTCCAATGGTCAGGGTCTGGATATTTTCCTCTTCGCTTTCACTGTTTGCAGGCGCTTCGGGCTCTTCATCCGTACCGCCCAGGTCTTTGTACAGGAGTTGCCAGTTGCGTAGGTTGTTGTCTTCGCGGCGTTGAGCGGGATCGTTGTCACGCCCTGCGGAGAAGGTTTTAGACTCATCGTTTTGCCAGGCACCGCTGTTGCGTGCCGGGGTGACAAAGGGTTTATCCTTTTCTTGTTTGGCAGTGAGGTAAGGGAGTTTAAGCCCGGACTCCTGTTCAAAATCCAAGCTGGGCATCACCCCATATTGCCCCAAACCATGCCGCACCGCCACTTTGAGGTAATTGTACACCAGGCGATCGTCTTCAAATTTGATCTCCTGCTTCGTGGGATGCACATTGACGTCGATGCGAGCCGGGTCGATGTCCAAAAAGAGCAGGTAAAAGGGGTACATTTCTTTGGGCAACACCTCCTCATAAGCGCTCATTACCGCGTGGTGCAGGTAACTGCTTTTGATGAAACGGCTATTGACAAAGAAGTACTGTTCCCCGCGCAGCTTTTTGGCGAATTCGGGTTTGCCCACAAAACCTTTGATCTGGATGACGTCGGTATCTTCATTCACAGGTACCAGGCGGTTGTTGATGGAATTGCCAAAAACCCCGGTGATCCGTTGGCGCAGATTACCCGGCGGCAAATGAAACACCTCCGAACCATTGTGGTGCAAGGAGAAAAAGATGTCGGGATTGGCCAGTACCACCCGTTCAAATTCATCGAGGATGTGTCGAAATTCTACCGTATTGGCTTTGAGAAAATTGCGCCGGGCAGGCACGTTGTAAAAGAGATTTTTGACCGAAAAACTGGTTCCGGCTGCCGTCTGACAGGGCTCCTGCGATTTGACCCGCGAGCCTTCGGCATGCAATAAGGTGCCCATTTCACTGGCGTGTCTCCGGGTGCGCAGCTCCACCTGGGCGACAGAAGCAATGGAAGCCAGGGCCTCCCCACGAAATCCCATGGTGCGAATGGCAAACAGATCTTCGGCACTGCGGATTTTGGAGGTCGCATGCCGTTCGAAGGACATCCGGGCGTCCGTTTCCGACATGCCACAGCCGTCGTCGATGACCTGAATCAGGGTTCGTCCGGCGTCTTTTACAATCAGTTTGATGTTTTTGCTGCCTGCATCTACCGCGTTTTCCATCAACTCTTTAACTACCGAAGCGGGGCGTTGAATCACCTCGCCAGCAGCAATTTGGTTGGCAATCGAGTCGGGCAGTAGCTGAATCACATCAGCCATAAGTATTGAGTCTTTTTAAAGCTTAGCTAATCTAGGGCAATAAAAAATAAATTGTTCATTTTGCCAAAGGATTAGATAAGTAAGCGTTTCATTTCAAGTGTCTTATCTAATCCTTTGGCTCAAGAAAAATGAACATTTATTTTGCCCTTCTGCCTAATGCCAAATTTAAACAATTTTTGGTAGGGAAAAGGTTCGGAAGAACAAGATTTTAAAATTCCCATCCGTCCAATTTGGGTGGCTTGTAAGTCAGTTTGGTAATGGCGCGTTGTTTCTGGCGGTTCAAAATCAAACGGCCCAGCGCAAAATGAGCGGGTTCATTGGCGAGGGGGCTGAGGGCAAAATGGATTTTCCCTTCGTCGATGTCCAGGCGGTACATGTAGCTGAGTAAAAGGTCTTTGTTGGCCTCGATCATTTCGGCTACCCGATTGGCAATGGCTTCGAGTAGCTCGGCCTCGCTGAGGGGAGTCGTTTGGGTAAGCCCGAAATCTTGGGCGATCAGAGCCTTGGTTTGTTCTAAATATTCCTCTTCCATATTGAAAGGAGTAAATGGTTTAATTCCGAGCACCGAAGACCAATGATTTCTGAGGTGGCCCTTAGATGTCTTAGATGGTTCAAAAAAACAAACTAGAGTAGTTCAAAAAACATTTTAATTGAACCATCTAAGGCATCTAAGGGCCATCTCAGGTTGATTTTTTCTCAACGCTGCGTTGTGGATTCCGAAACAACAACGCAAAAAACAATGCCGTAAATATCCCTACTCCACCCGGCACCAACCAAACTGCAGACCAGTTGATCGTCTTGCCCAAGGTATACCAATCCACCACTTCACCCGCAATCAAGGAGCCAATAAATGCCCCCAATCCCGAAATGATCAGCGCAATAAAACCCTGCGCCGTGCTCCGCAAAGATACCGGAACTTTTTCATCAATGTAAATTTGTCCAGCCAATGCCGTAAATGACCAGGCCAAGCCATGCAGCCCCAAGCCCATCCACACCAGCAGCGGCAGGTGTATTCCCCCCCAAGACAACAACAAATATCGAATGCCCCAGGCCAGAATCCCCAACAAAATCACTGGCTTGAGTCCAAAGTAGCGACGCGCATACGGCAACAGCAACACAAAGCCAATTTCCGTGGCCTGCCCAATTGACATCATCGCCGCCGCGTTTTTGAAGCCCTCGTCTTTCAAATAGGCATTGACAAAACTGTAGTAAAAGGCATTGGGGATACAAATCAGGGTCAGTGCAATCAGCAAGACCATAAAACTGCGATCCCGGATGAGCTGCCGTCCAGTTGCCAATAAGCTGGGTTTGTCCTTTTTACCCGGCGGTGGGGTGGAAGGCAAAGTCAACACATAAATGCTTTGAAAAATGGAGGCGGTAGCCGAAAGCTGCAGGGGTAAGGCCGTGGTTTCCAAATCCAGTCCACCTACACACAAACCCGTAGCAATCCAGCCCAGCGTACCCCAAACCCGCAGCCGGGGATAATCCCGCGCAGGCTCGGGAATGTTGTGAAAAGTCAAAGCCGTAGACAAGGCAAAGGTCGGCATGTAACAAATGGAGTAAAGCAATATGGCCGGGTAAAACAACCCAAACTCCCCCAAAGTGCTCAACAAAAACATCAGCAGGCCACCCACAAAGTGCAAAACGGCTAGGATGCGCTCCAAGGGAAAATGCCGATCGGCCAATCTCCCTGCCCAAAAGGGGGAAACCATCGCCGCGATGGCCGTGGTGCCGTACACCAGACCCACTTCGCGGCCACTAAAATGTTGCGTCTTTAAAAGGTAAGTACCCGTGGTAACCGCCCAGGATCCCCAGATGAAAAATTGGAGGAACTGGAAAAGGGCGAGCCGAAAGTAGAGGGTGGTTTGCAAGGTGCTGTTTTTTGCGGGGCGAAGGTAGAGGATTTTCCGCGCCCCTTAGTAGATCATCCACAATTTTATACCTGAACATTCAATCGTGTAAGCAAGAGGTTTAACATCCACAAATTCCTTTGCCCCCATCGTCAAAAACCATTCACCCCTCCCACCCGTCATTCGGCAATTTTATTTGCCCAAAACCTTTTTGGCCAACACAATTCTTTATATTCGTGGCTGCACTCAAAAGTATTCGCAATGACCAAGTACTTCTCCTTTACAACTCTAATGCTTTTGGCCCTGAGCCTTGCCTATTTCGATTCCAATCAACCCAACAAGATCACCCAACAAAAACGCAGTCCCGAGCAAATTTTTGATGAATTGTGCTCTTCCTGCCACGGTGCATCTGCCCAAACCTTTGTGGATCGGCGTTGGAAACACGGCAACTCGCGTGCCGAACTCATCACCACCATCACCAATGGTTGGCCCGACAATGGCATGCCTACCTTTGGAAAAACCCTCAAGAAAAAAGAAATCGAGGGCATGGCCGACTACATCCTGAAGAACATTGCCAACATGGGCAAGTTTGATGTAGCCAAAGTGGACAAACCCAAGCCCGGTGTCACCTATTCATCAGAAGGAATGAAATTCCAGCTCGAACAAGTAGCCGAGGGCCTGGATTCTCCCTGGGGCATGGCCTTTTTGCCCGGTGGCGACATGCTCATCACCGACCGCAATGGCAAAATGTACCGCCGCAGCGCGGCTGGCGACCTACAGCCCATCAGTGGTGTACCAACCGTAGTAGCTGAAGGCCAGGGCGGCTTGCTGGATGTGGAGCTCCACCCCCAATTTGCCCAAAACAACCTGGTCTACCTTTCTTATTCCATCGGCAAAAAAGAAGGGGACAAAGTATTATCGAGCACCGCCATTTCCCGCGCCCGTTTGGAGGGAACTAAATTGCTGGATGAAAAAGTGATTTTCGACGCTCAGCCTTATTTTACCACCCGCCACCACTACGGTAGCCGGTTGGAATTTGGTCGTGATGGCTACCTCTATTTCAGCGTAGGCGACCGGGGCAACCACTACAAAACCTCACAGCAGCTGGATGCCGGAGGCGGCAAAATCCACCGCATCAAGGATGATGGTTCCATCCCTGCCGACAACCCCTTTGTGGGTCAAGCAGGCAAAACTGCCTCCGTTTATTCCTATGGCCACCGCAACCCTCAAGGTTTGTGTATGGACCCAAGCACTGGTCAAATCTGGGCTCATGAGCACGGCCCACGCGGCGGCGATGAAATCAACATGATCAAAAAAGGCGCCGACTACGGCTGGCCTACCATATCTTATGGCATCAATTACGATGGCACCATCATGACCCCCAAAACTGCCCAAGCCGGCATGGAGCAACCCATCCACCAGTGGACGCCCTCCATCGGCCCCAGCGGCATGACTTTCGTTAAAGGTGACCGTTACCCTGCCTGGAAAGGCAATCTTTTGCTGGGCTCCCTGCGCTTCCAATACTTGAGCCGCGTTGTCCTCAAAGATGGCAAATTCCAAAAAGAAGAAATCCTTTTGCAAAAAATGGGCCGCTTGCGGAACGTTGAAATGAGCCCTGACGGCTACATTTATATTGCTACCGAACAGCCCGGGATGATCAACCGCATTGTGCCTGTTACAGCTAATTAATCCAACTATGCAGATCAAAGAAGAACCCAAAACCTACGACGTCGTCATTGTTGGCTCCGGTGCCGGAGGTGGCATGGCCGCGTACATGCTCGCCAAAGCGGGCGCCAAGGTATGCCTTTTGGAAGCAGGTGGTTATTACGACCCTGCCGACCCCAAATACATTACCCAGCTCAAATACCCCTGGGAGTCGCCCCGCCGTGGAGCAGGCACTACCCGTGCTTTTGGCGATTTCGACGCCGCCTGGGGTGGTTGGCAAATTGAAGGGGAACCCTACACCGCCGTGGCGGGAACTGAGTTCCATTGGTTCCGCTCGCGCATGTTGGGAGGACGTACCAACCACTGGGGCCGGATTTCCCTACGTTTTGGACCCGACGACTTCCGCCGGGGCTCCATCTCCGGCATTGGCGACGACTGGCCCATTGGCTACGACGACCTCAAGCCCTATTATGATCGGGTGGATAAACTGATCGGGGTATTTGGATCGGTAGAAAACTTTCCTAACGAACCCGATGGCATTTTTCTTCCGCCACCCAAACCGCGCTTGCATGAGCTGATGATCAAAAAAGCGGGCAAAAACATTGGAATCCCCGTGTTTCCTTCTCGCTTGTCGATCCTCACCCAGAAGATCAACGACGAACGTGGCGTTTGTTTCAATTGCCACCAGTGCAACCGGGGTTGTGCCGTATACGCCGACTTTTCTTCTTCTTCCGTATTGGTTATTCCAGCCCTAAAAACCGGCAACCTTACCTTGGTCAACGGGGCCATGGTGCGCGAGGTGCTCACCGATACCCAAACCGGATTGGCTACGGGAGTTTCCTACGTGGATACCCTCACCCGGGAGGAAGTGAGTGTCAAGGCCAAAGTGGTGGTGCTCGCTGCCTCTGCTTGTGAGTCTGCCCGCTTGTTGCTCAACTCTAAAAGTGGGCGTTTCCCCCAAGGTTTGGCCAACAGCAGTGGCGTGATCGGCAAATACCTCAACGACTCTACCGGGGCCAGCCGCTCGGGTTTTATTCCTGCACTCATGGATCGCAAGCGCTACAACGAGGACGGCGTAGGCGGCATGCACGTATATACACCCTGGTGGCTCGACAACAGCAAACTGGATTTTGCCCGTGGCTACCACATCGAATACGGCGGGGGTATGAACATGCCCGGCTACGGTTTCGGCATGGGCATGCAAGGCTCCAACGGCAAGTACCCTTACGCGGATGGCTCCACCAAACCCGCTGGTGGCTACGGCTCCCGCCTCAAGGAAGATGCCCGTCGTTTCTTTGGTGCCTATATCGGCATGTCTGGCCGCGGCGAACCCATTCCACTCGAAAGCAACTACTGCGAAATCGATCCCGACAAGGTGGATAAATACGGCATCCCTGTACTGCGTTTCCACTACAAATGGTCGGATCACGAAATCAAGCAGGCCAAACACATGCAGGATACCTTTGAACAACTCATCGTTGAAATGGGAGGGATTCCGCAAGGCCGAAAACCCGGTCCGGAGAATGATTACGGACTGGCCAAACCCGGGCAAATCATCCACGAGATTGGCACCGTGCGCATGGGCAAAGACCGCAACAAGTCGGCCCTCAACGAATGGCAACAAGCGCACGATGTGAAAAACCTCTTTGTGGTGGACGCTGCACCCTTCGTATCGCAAGGTGACAAAAACGTAACCTGGACGATCCTGGCTTCCTCGATGCGCACTTCGGAATACATTATTGAACAGGTGAAGGCCAATAAAATTTGATCCAATGAAAAGAAGAGATTTGCTCAAAAATATCGCTTTGACTTCAGTGGGTGTAGCTACGGCGGCCACCGGAATCAATGCCAGCCCAACCCAGGATGCAGACCTGGAAGCGGGCAAAAAGAAAAAAAGCAAGGCCGGCCCTGGGCGTACCCCCCAGGAGGTAGAACGCGACGCCAAACTGATGGCGGAAACCTTCTTCACGCCGCACGAAATGGCCACCATTACGGTCATTTGTGACATCATCCTGCCGGCTGATGCGACTTCAGGCAGTGCCTCCCAAGCGGGAGTGCCCGCCTTCATCGAGTTCATGGCCAAGGACATGCCTCAGCAACAGACGCCCCTACGCGGCGGCCTGATGTGGATCGACAACCAGGCGATGAAACGTTTTGGCAAAAAGTTTGTGGCTTGCACTGCCCCTGAACGCATCCAAATCGTGGACGATATCGCTTACCCCGAGCAGGCCAAGCCCGCCATGAAACAAGGGGTATCCTTCTTCAACCTGATGCGAGATTTGACCATGACCGGGTTTTACACCACGGAAATGGGCTTTCAGGATTTGGGGTATATGGGCAATCAACCGAATACCTGGTTGGGCGTACCGGAGGATGTGCTTAAGCAGTATGGGCTGACTGGGAAGGAGTGATGCACTCTTAGACAGTTTACGGATGGATTCCACTTGATTGTAAATTCAATTTTAATCAAGTGGAATCCTCAAGTCATATAACAATTCATTTTTATTTTTATTTTTGTATCCACTAATTTTAGCTAATTAATGGAACCAAATATCGATCAACTAAGAAAGAACTACGAACAGTTTGATGATCAAAAGCTGATTCAATTGGCTACTGAAAAAGCAACTAGCCTTAGGCCAGAAGCACTGAATCTCCTAAAGCAACTAATTAAAGAACGTGGACTACCTGACGCCATCTTGGCTGGAATTAATGCCCAATTTAAAGAAATCAAGGAAGTAGATTTATTGGAGTACACTGAGTTGATCCGCAAATTACCCTGTCCAATTTGTAATTCTGCTAATGAAAAATTGAATGCCACGATGGTGGGTACAGTTATCAGTTTTATTGTAATGACCCAGTATAAAAAAGAGTTGATTATTGCATGTCCCAATTGTCTCGATGATCAAAATAAACGGGCAATGCGCAAATCAGCACTCTTTGGCTGGTGGGGTTTTCCGTGGGGAATCATCAATACCATTCAGGCATTGGTATTCAATTCAAGGATGAAAAAGCAAAACAGACAATCAGAAGCAAATGACTTATTGAATAGTTTCGTTGTAGAACGAATTGGGCGAATTGAGGCCAGCCGGGACAATGTTGAAGAACTAAAATTGATTGTAAAGTACATTCGGTAATCTTTAAACCAAAGGCATTCCAAGAAACAATATTGTAATTGGTTTTCAGGCTCCTCAGCCAGGGTACTGATGGAGGAATATGCTGTTTAATGAACCACCTTAGACACCTTAGAGCACCTCAGAAGGCTACCGACTAAGGTGCCCTAAGATGTCTTAGGTGGTTCATTAAAAAAGACAGCGCAGCTGTCAAAATTTGCTTATTCCTCTGGTGGTAATACTCTACGCTCAAAATGGCAGATCATCCATTTCCTTACTGCTTCCGCCACCACCACTAGTCCGCTCATCACTAGCGCTAGGGAAAGATCCATCCTCATCCGCAGGAGGATTAGGCGCACTACTCTTCTCCGCTTTAGAAGGCCGATCCAAACGCCAGGCGTTCAAATTCGTGAAATATTTTCCCTGCCATTCCCGACCGCGCAGGTCGAAATGCACCTTGATATTTTCACCTTCGGTATAATCGTCGATCAGGGCGCAACGGTCTTGCACCAGTTGAAATTTGACGAATTGTGGGTACTGCCCACTTTCCACTTCAATGACAAATTCACGAGCCTGGAAGCTACCCGATTTATTTTCAGATGGATAGACCTTATGCAATTTTCCTTCAACTTCGAATGACATGATGAATGGTATTTTTTGAACCGTGAAAATACAAAAAGCTTTGGAAATCTTTACCCATTGAATTCAATATCCCGGGTAGAGACCGCCAATACATTCTGCCAGTGGCGAACGGCCAGGTACAGCAGTTCGAGTACACTCAGGCCTTGGAGAAAAAAAGGGCGCTGGTCCTGCTGGTGCCAGATGACGTCTTCCAGTTTCGAAAAATCATTGGAAAAGATCGAGCCTGGTTGGTTCAGCAGCCAGGCCAATTTGATGGCTTTGGTTTTGGCGGAGCGCAAAACGATCTCTCGATCCGATAAAAAACAGGCAGCCAAATCCACCCCCAGCAAATGCGCACCACTCGTGGAGCGCGGGTTACATTCCAGCACATACACTTCATCGCCGCAGAGCATCAAGTCAAAACTCAATTGCCCCTCGATTTGGTAGTGCTCCCCAAATTTTTTTACCGCCTCAAAAATGTCTTGCCGAAAAAAGCCCTCGAAATACACACTGGCCCCTTTGCCCGCTCGTTGCATGGGGCGATAGGCCGCAAAGCCTCCCATCTGCCCCTTGCGCCAAATGGAATACACACAAATTTCCTGTCCAATCAATCGCTCTTGCGCAATCCAATCCTGGGGATTTTTGCGCGGTGCCTGGCATTTATTTTCTGGCTGCCCAATAATGACTTGACTGGCAAAGCGGGAAAAAACGGGTTTAAACACGTAAGCCTCCGCATTTTTCCAATCCTCAAAATCGGTACAGGAAAGGGTGGCTGGAATGTGGAAAAAGTTTTTCGCCAACTCCAAAAAACGCTGTTTGTGGTGCAATTCCACCATGAGCTCAAAACCACTGGTCCACACCCGGCAAGGCAGTTCATCCTTGATTTTGCTCACATGAAAAGCCTCTTCACAAGTGGGGATCAGGTGCTCAATCTGGTAACGCTCCACCAAGTCTTTCAGGGTTTGGGTAAAAGCAGCAAATTCCTGCACCGGGGGCGGAATCCGCAGGTATTGCGCCACGAATCCACTCCAGCGCGCAATCGGAAACAAATTCATGTCCGCCACATAAACCCGATGCCCCTGTTGTGCAAAGGCTCGGCACAACTCTAGTGTTACCGGTGCGCGTGCACCCGTCAGCAAGATGGAACTCATGATCTTACTACATGAATTAAAGTGCTAATCATTGCAAGTGTTTTTGTTTTCTCCAATATAAACGTACTTTTACACCAAAGTTTATTGTAAAATTTACACTTAGTTTGCCTTAGATAATTTTCTTTGTGCAACCGTCTTTTAAACCAACTTTTATTTTCATCCAACCCTTAACGCAAACGATGGAAGCTATTGCGCACCCAATCAAAAACACAAAAATCGTAGCCACGGTCGGCCCGGCCTCCAAAACCTACGAAGCTCTGCTCGATTTGGCCAAGGCCGGGGTGAACGTGTTTCGCCTCAACTTTTCGCATGGTACCCATGACGATCACCTGCAGGTCATCAACCACGTAACATACATCAACGAGAAATACGGATTGCACCTCGGTATTCTCGCCGATTTGCAAGGCCCCAAATTGCGCGTGGGCGAAATTGAAAACAACGCACTCGAGCTCAAGCCCGGCGATGTGGTCACTTTTGTCAACGAAAAATGTGTGGGCAATATGGAAAAAATCTACATGAGTTACCAGGATTTCCCCAAAGATGTAAAAGCGGGCGAAACGGTACTTGTAGATGACGGTAAGCTGGTCTTTGAAGTGGTAGAAACCAACTCAAAAGACACCGTTAAGCTGAAAACCATTTACGGTGGAATCTTGTCCTCGCGTAAAGGTGTAAACCTCCCGAATACCAAAGTGTCATTGCCTTGTTTGACTGAAAAAGACCTGGCAGACTTAGACTTCATCCTGACCCAGCCAGTCAACTGGATTGCCTTGTCCTTCGTTCGCCGTGCCTCCGACGTGAAACAACTGCGCGAAATCCTGCATGAAAAAGGACACCCGGCCAAGATCATCTCCAAAATTGAAAAACCCGAAGCCATTGAGCGCATCGACAAAATCATCAAAGCATCCAATGCAGTGATGGTGGCCCGTGGTGACCTCGGGATCGAATTGCCGATCGAACAAGTGCCGAATATCCAAAAGATGATCATCCAGAAGTGTTTGCAACGCGCTCGTCCCGTGATTGTGGCCACCCAAATGATGGAGAGCATGATCACCAATCCATCTCCTACCCGTGCCGAAGCTACCGACGTAGCCAACGCCGTATTGGACGGTGCAGATGCAGTGATGTTGAGTGGAGAAACAGCTTCGGGCATGCACCCCGTAAAAGTGGTGGAATACATGACGAAGATCATCGTAGAAGCTGAAAAGCACTTCCTTATTGGCGCACGTCGCCCCCAACCTTCGCCTCAATCGCGTACTTTCCTTTCCGATGCCGTGTGTTTGAATGCCGCCAAAACTGCGGAAGACATTCACGCCAAAGCCATCGTGGGGATGACCAGTTCGGGATATACCGCGTTTAAAGTATCGAGCTACCGCCCCAAAAACACCATTGAGATTTACATCTTTTCAGATCGACAGCACATGTTGTCGACCCTGAATCTGGTATGGGGTGTGCGCTGCTATTACTACGACCAGTTTACCACCACCGACGAAACGATTACCGACGTAACCGAAATTTTGAAGCAAGATGGTGTCATCAAGGAAGGAGACATCATTGTCAACACTGCTACCATGCCCTTGCACCGCCGCCACCGCACCAACATGCTAAAAGTGACGGTTGTAGAATAGGCTGCGTCTACAAGTTGAACAAGCGCTTTATGCGGCGCAAAAGAGCCTATAGGTTTGTATCATTCGAGGATAAAAGTGCATTGAGCGTGCTCAATAGTGCAAAGTCCTTAAATGATACAAACTTGTAGAACCCAAAAGTTATTTCCATGAAAGTAATTATCCCCATGGCTGGACGAGGTTCACGCTTACGTCCACACACCTTAACCATTCCAAAACCACTTCTTCCTATTGCAGGCAAACCAATCGTACAGCGTATTGTTGAAGATTTTCATGCATCATGTTCAGAAGATATTGAAGAAGTTGCCTTTGTTGTCGGTGATTTTGGAAAAGAAGTAGAACTCCAACTGGAAGGCATTGCCGCTTTGATCGGTGCCAAATGTTCCATTTACAAGCAGGATTTGCCGCTCGGGCCTGCTCACGCCATTTACAAAGCGCGCGAAAGTTTAGATGGGCCCTGTATCGTAGCTTTTGCAGATACCTTGTTCAAGGCTGATTTCAATTTTGATACGACCCAGGATGGCTTGATTTGGGTCAAACAAGTCGACAATCCGGCTTCTTTCGGTGTTATAAAGGCCAATGAAGACAACATCATCACCGATTTTGTAGAAAAATCGCCCGTATTCGTCTCTGATCAAGCCATTGTGGGGATTTATTATTTCCGCGATGGTGCCTATTTTCGGAGCCAGGTCGAACGCCTCATCAACCAAAATATTAAGGATAAAGGGGAGTTTCAAATCACTTCGGTGCTCGAACTGATGAAAAATCAGGGCACTCGTTTTCGCAAAGCCACCATCGAAGAATGGCTGGATTGTGGCAACATGGAAAATATGCTCGAAACGAATCGAAGGATGCTCGAATTGAAAGAAAACCTCGAGCAATTGATCGATCCATCGGTAGACTTACAAAACAGTAAAATCATCCCTCCTTGTTATATTGGGCCCAATACCCAAATTCGCAATTCAGTGATTGGTCCTTTCGTTTCAATTGGAAGCAACTGTTCGATTGAAAATGCTGTTATTGCAAATAGTGTCATTCAAAATGAAGCCATCGTACGGCATGTATCCATGAGCGAATCCATGATGGGCAATCAAAGTGAATACGCTGGGGTTCCAAAAGCATTAAATATGGGTGATTTTACCTTCTCAAAAGGGTAATCGCCCCAAATCGTTGGTCTATGAGGAGTTTAATTTTCGTTGTACTGTTTTTGGGTATGATCAGCTTGCACGCGCAAGAAATAGTGGGCAACAAAGAAATAGATCGTGAGGCACTGCTCATTGAGGCTAGCAAGGAAAAAATGCTGGGTCGTCTGGACAAAGCCAAAGAATTGTACAAACAACTCCTCACCGAATTCCCCAATACTGATGCCGCCGCCTATGAATTGGCGCGGATTCTCATGGTGCAAAAACAGCCAGAAGAAGCCATCATTTGGGTCAGCAAAGCCGTTACGGCCAATCCTTCCAACGTTTGGTACAGCATCCTCAAAGCCGATGCCCAACAAGCAATGGGCCAATACAAGGATGCCGCCGCCGTTTACGAACAATTGACCCGTCAGTATCCCACCCAATCCAATTATTTTTACAAGTGGGCTTTTTATTTGGTCAAAGCCAATGAGCTCAACGCTGCCCTCAAAGTGTACGACGATCTGGAGCGCCGCAATGGCATGGATGAAAACCTCATCCGCCTCAAACACGGCCTGTATATTGCCCAAGGCGATCAGAAAAAAGCCACCCGGGAATTGTTGCGACTAGCCGAAGCCCACCCCAAAAACATCGGCTATTGGCACAATCTGGCCGAATACTATACCCAAAACGGTGAAAAAGAACTGGCTCGTGGGGTATACCGCAAGATTTTGGCCCTGGATGCCAATGACGCCAAAGCGAATCTGGCTCAAGCTGGTGGCGACGTCAACAAACAAAACGATTCCCAGTATTTGGGGTCACTGCGCCAAACTTTTGAAAGCCGCGATGTTTCATTGGAAGTGAAACTGGGTAAAATTTTACCCCTGGTTGAAAAATTCAAAACCGCCACTGACGCCACTTTGGGTAGTGAAATATTGCAACTATCCGAGATCATGGAAAAACAATACCCCAAAGAAGCCAAACCTTTCGCCATTGGCGCCACCGTTTTGAGCAAACAAGGTAAAAAAGCCGAGGCTGTAGCAAAAATGCGCCAGGCCCTCACCCTGGATGATACCGACTTCAGCCATTGGGAAACCTTTTTTAGCGATTTGGAATCCACGGGAGACATGCCTGCACTGCTGAAAGCGACCGAAAATGCCCTGGATGTATTCCCCAACAAACCCGAAATATACGTGTATGCCGCAAGTGCCGAGTTGGCCTTGCATCACCTGAGCAATGTGGAAGATCTGGTAGCCCAAGCACTGCCCATGTCGGCCAAATTCCCTGCTGTTCGTCAACATTTGATGAGCTTGCTGGCAATGGCGCAAACGCAGGGAAACAACCTTGCTGGGGCCGATCAAAACTTTGCGGAGGCCCTGAAGATCAATGCCAATGCCGCTACGGTACTGGCTTGGCAATCCTTAAGCTTTGCCCAACGTACGAATGGCGCTGCCCAGGCACTACAGTTGGCTCAAAAAGCACTACAAACCGAGCCACAGTCGCGCCTCGCCACTTTTGCCCTCGCTCGCGCCCAATTCCGCAGTGGCAACAACAGCGAAGCAAAAAGCAAGATAGAATCCTTGTTGCCCAGTGCCAATCCGCTTTACCTCGAACAGTACGGCGATGTACTTTTTAAAAGTGGTGACAGCGCCGCCGCCGTACAACAATGGGGTTTAGCCGTAACAAAAGGCAGTGCTTCTCCGTCTTTGAAGAAAAAATTCAATGAAAAACAATTGCATGAATAAGGGGTCTATTTTATTTGGATGGGATTTGAGGGGAATGAAAAACCAAATGAGTAATCCTCAATTGTTTTTATTGCTGCTGCTGGCTGGCCTTAACTTTGCTTGCGGCACCTCCAAAAAATTGGGCACTACCGAACTAAGCTCCACGGAGCTATTGGTGCGCCGCATCGAAACCAATCAAATCAAAGCCAAAACCTTTGATGCCCGAGCCAAAATTGATTTTCGCAGCCCAGATATGTCCGCTTCCGCTACTGCGCGAATCAAAATGCAAAAGGACAGTTCGGTATGGGTTACCCTCAGCAAACTGGGTTTTGAAGTCGGTCGCGCCCTGATCACCAAAGATTCGGTACATATTCTCGATCGCATCAACAACGAATATGCCGTATACGGCCTCGATCACCTGAGCAAGGAATACCAGCTACCGGCCAATTTGTTGCTGATTCAGCAAGTTTTACTGGGCAATCCTTTTTTCCTGTCGCGCAAGTTCAGCAGTACTTCCGAGGGCGACAATTATGTATTGAGCGATTCCGGTTCGGGCAAAGAGGTGAAAATGTCGATCGAAAAAGCGGCATTACGCCTGCGCAATTTGCAATATTTGGAACCAGGAGCTTCCCGTAGCTTAAATTTGGATTTGGAAGAATACAAAGCGGCTAACGACAAACAAGATTTTTCGTACCTTCGTAAATTCGTGGTGGACAGCCGCGAAACAGGAAAAGTTGAAGTAAACATTCAATTCACTCAGGTAGAACTCAATGTCCCTATATCGATGCCATTTGATGTTCCACAGCGCTTCAAAAGGATCAAATAAACGAATCGTTGGTCGGGTGCTGTTGCTGCTACTGGGTTTGTCCTGGTGGATGCAGCCAGCGTTTGCCCAAACGCGAAAAGACCTGGAGGACAAACGCCGCAAGTTGATCGAAGAAATTGATCAAACCAATACCCGTTTGTCGGCCACGCGCAAGGATAAAAATGCCGCCCTACAAGTATTCCTGACCCTGCAATCACAGGTCAAAAAGCGCGAACAGCTCATCAATACCCTCCACCAGGAAATTACTTTTAATGAAGAAAGTATCCTGCGTACCAATGACGTTTTGGTAGCCCTTCAAGACGATGTGAGCCGCCTGAAACAGGAATACACCCAAACCCTGCGCCTGGCCCTGCGCAACAAACTCAATCAGAGTTACCTGGTTTTTTTGTTGTCTGCGGACAACCTCAATGCCGCCATTCGCCGCTGGCAATACATCCGGCAATACCAGCGCTACCGCAAACGCCAGGCCAAAATGATTGTCGAAACCCAAAAAACCTTACAGGCCAAAACGATCCAACTAGAACGCCGGATTCGGGAAAAGGAAAAACTGCTGGGTGGGGTAGAGCAACAAAAACAAAGCCTCAGTGTTGAATTGGAGGACAAAGACAAAGCCCTCAAAAGTTTGAAGGCCGATGAAAAAGTGTTGCTCAAGGAATTGACCGATCGGCAAAAAAACCACAACAAAGTCAATCGGGTCATTGAAAATGTGATCCAGCAAGAGATGTTGGCCCAGCGCAAAAAAGCCCGCAGTGCCGAAACCCTGGCCAATGTCAATAGTCCTGCACCAACCACGGTACTGCCTTCTACCAAAACGGATCGCAATGCCAGCAAAGCCAGCGTAAATACCCCACCGCCACCGACCAATGCTCCTCCAGCCGAGGATGTAGTGGCCACTGGCTCTTTTGGTGCCCGGCGGGGTCGACTCGGTTGGCCCGTCGATCAAGGGCACATCGTGCAAGGTTTTGGTACCTTTCAGCACCCAAAATACAAGGATGTAAAGGTATCCAATAGCGGGCTTGACATCGGAACAGTTGCCGCAGGCAAAGTACGCGCCGTTTTTGAAGGAAAGGTCGTTGGTGCTCAGTTCATCAATGGTTATCAATACACCGTAATTTTGCAACACGGCACTTATTATACCGTGTATTCCAATCTTGCTTCAGTGAGCATCAAGAGAGGAGATTCTGTCACTAGTGGACAAGAAATTGGCCAAGTGGGAACTGAAAAGCCCGAAATGCACTTTGAACTATGGCGGGACAAACAAAAACTCAATCCCACAAGCTGGTTAACAACGCAGAAAAATTAACTTCCCAATTTGGGTTTTGAATAGGAAGTCGAACGCTTCATTTCAAGTGAGCTTCCTATTCAAAAGCCTCAAAAAAATTGGGAAGTAATTTTTTGCGTCATTCTTAGATCGAAAATAGAAATATGGCAAACGAGTGGAACATCGGAGAACAGCGGAAAAAAGGCATCAAACAAGAGGCGGAATTCGCCCTGTTGGTGGGGGTTATCCACAAATCGCAGACCGAAGAACTAGTTGAAGAATACCTGGATGAACTGGAGTTTTTGGCCCTTACAGCTGGAGCAGTAACCCTAAAGCGTTACACCCAAAAACTGGCCGCTCCCGATTCCCGTACCTACATCGGTAAAGGGAAGCTGGAAGAAATTGCCGACTACATCGAGCGGCACGAAGAAATTTCGATGGTCATTTTTGACGATGACCTCACGGGCAAACAAACCAATGCACTAGAAGAAGCCCTGAAAGTCAAAATCATCGACCGCAGTAGCCTCATCCTGGACATTTTTGCGACCCGCGCCCAAACCGCGCAGGCCAAAACCCAGGTGGAACTGGCCCAAATGCAGTACCTGCTGCCGCGCCTGCGTGGCCTCTGGACGCACTTGGAACGCCAGCGCGGGGGTATCGGGATGCGTGGTCCCGGGGAGAAGGAAATTGAAACGGATCGCCGGATCATTCGCGACAAAATTGCGCTCCTGAAAGAAAAGCTCAAGGTAATCGACCGGCAAGCCACTACCCAGCGCAAAAACCGGGGCGAATTGATCCGAGTATCACTGGTGGGCTATACCAACGTAGGCAAGTCTACCTTGATGAACCTCCTGAGCAAATCGGACGTTTTTGCTGAAAATAAATTGTTTGCGACGCTAGATACGACCGTACGCAAGGTGGCCTGGGAGGGTGTGCCCTTTCTGCTCTCCGACACCGTTGGGTTTATCCGCAAATTGCCCCACCACCTCATCGAAAGTTTTAAATCTACCCTCGATGAAGTACTCGAAAGTGACATCTTGCTGCACGTGGTAGACATCTCGCACCCTCAGCACGAAGATCAAATCCGTACCGTCAACAATACCTTGGAAGAATTGAAGGCCCTGCAAAAGCCTACTTTGTTCGTATTCAACAAAATTGACCGTTACCGCGAGTTGCACTACGATCCGTTTTTGGAAGACGACGCCAAGGAGGAAATTGAAATAGGCATTCGCGGCAACCTCAAACACCTCTTTGCCCACGATAACGTACTGATCTCGGCCATGAGCAAAGAAGGTGTGGATGACCTGCGGGAGAAG
Source organism: Saprospiraceae bacterium (assembly GCA_027488855.1). Lineage (GTDB taxonomy): Bacteria > Bacteroidota > Bacteroidia > Chitinophagales > Saprospiraceae > Haliscomenobacter. Next base: position 28,908 of record JAIYAV010000083.1, on the reverse strand, counting down.
GTGTTGAAAATGGTAAAGGAGCAGTACCATATTCGGTATCCGTATCAGTCAAGGCAGTGGTAGGTGCGCGATCAGTCTGGAACATTGCTTGACCTGAGTGTGAGTTTTGCTTAACTTTGAAGAAAATTTTTGAGCCATGACTAAACAAACTATTATTGAACGAACCATCCATGCCATCAACCAACTTCCTTTAAATAGAGCAGAAGAAATAGCTGACTTTGTAGACTTTATCATCAAACGCTACGAGGAACAACAGCTCACTCAGGGCATCCAAGTATTGGCCTCAGAAGGTCAAACTTTTGACTTTTTGAACCAGGAAGAAGACTTGTATTCTGTCAGTGATTTGAAGGAAGTTTACAATGGCTAAGGGCGATATTCTACTCATAAAATTTCCATTTACAGACCTGAGTGGCAGTAAACTCAGACCTGCTGTTGTGCTTTTCGATAACAGTCTTGATCTTACCGTCTGCTTTATTACCACACAAACCGGCTGGCAAGAGTCGACTGACGTTTTACTGACACCAAACCTAATAAATAGACTCAATAAACAGTCCCTTGTTCGTACAAGTAAAATTGCTACCCTAGACAAAACATTAGCGAAAGGATTATTAGGTAATCTTTCTCCAGCTGAGTTGACGGAATTGGATAGTAAACTGAAACTTCTCTTGCAGCTTCCCTGAGAAAAGTAGGGATAGACAATCCTTTTAAGCAAAAGTTGGCAGCAATGAAGTGCGGCTATTCTTGCTTCACCAACCCGGCAATCTGCTCCACAACATACACCAATAACAAGCCTCCCTCCTTATTCGGCTCAGTCCCCATTAAAAACACCTCCTCGTCATTGATTTGTCGGCAGTGTTGAGGCTCCAGTGTAGCATTGGGGCGTAGGTTGAATTTGGATTGAAGTGGCCGCATTTCGAGGCGTCCAATTTCTTTCATCTCTACCAGAAAGGCGCGGCCAGGAGTGTCGGTGCGGATTTTTTTGCCTCGGTCGTCGGTTGTGCCATTGTTTGGATCCACAAAAATGAAAAAATACTTATCCCCCTGACGGAAGTAAAACCCTGCTAGAAATCCTTGCACAAGGTCTCCAGGCTGAGGCCGTGAAAAGGAAAAAGGAGTCGGCAACACCCTGATCCGTTGCAGTACCATATCGGGGCGAATATCCAGCACCAGCGTATTGTCTCGCCGACCTGCAACCAGCGCGTAGCTACCATCGGCATCGGCGTGCAATTTGCTGAGTTCATAGCCAAAGAGGGTGCGGTCAATTTGGCCGCGACTCAAAAATTTATCCTCCGACCCAATGTTCAGCGCCGTTGTAAAGGTCTTTTTATCGATCATATTCAAACGCTGAATGGTTTGATTGGATGCGGCGGCGATTTTGATCGTAAATAAACCTTTGTATTCCGAAGTTTCCGCTTTGCGGAAAAAACCACTCGCCACCATATCGCCTTGTTGGTTCATGGAATAAGCTAGATTGGCCAGACTGTACTCCCCCAATTCCAATTGAATCAGATCGACCCGAGAGGATTTGCCCGACATCAATAAAATGATCCGTTCGATGTTTTTTTCCTGCACCTGAGTATTCGCCGTATACTTGTCTGAATAATTTTCACCAAAAATAAAGGCGCTACCATCGTTGCGCATCAAGCAGCCGTACACCAGAAAGTTGCGGTTGGCATAGCCCAGGGTGTATTTGCGGGCCCATAGCGTTTCCATTTTTTGATCAAAAACCTGCACCAATAGGTTCACCGAATCCTGTGGAGGGCCGATGGGCCAATTGAAAAACATCATTTTAGTGCTGTCTGGCGATACACTAAAGCCACAAAATGCGTAAACAGAAATAGGTGGGGTGCGCACTTTGCCCAGGGGTCTCACCAAGGTGGTTTTGAGGCTATCCAAGGTCAGTTGAACCAACTCGTAGGCAGTGCTGCGTTGGGTAGGGTAATAATGAGCCAACAACAAATTGAGCCGATTTCCCCATTTGAATACCGATTCTACCTTGGAGCGGGCGCCTTCCGTTCTGAGGTTGATTTCGGCATAAGCGCGCTCAATTCCACCTTTCCCCAAAATCTGCAGATGGATTATCCCCGGAAATTTGAGGTCATTTTGCCGGATGATAGCGACATTACTCCCACCCAAAGGTAAGGCTTCTCGAAACTTGAACTCTGCATCTTGGGCAAGCGATCGGGCAGAAATAAGACAGGATAAAATCAGAAGTAGATAGAATTTTCTCATGCGGGCTAATCATTTCGACTAAGTTCTTAAAGGCTAAAAAACCATTCAAAATACGAGACAATAAGCGAAAAATGTATTAAGAGCTTGTTAAATTTTAATCTCCATCGAAACGCAAGCCAAATTTCTCTGCCAAATCCTTTACCTGAGGGTTTTTTTCGTACATCGCTAGCAATCTTTCCTTGTTGTTGAGCGGGCGAATGGGTTTTGGCTTTTCGGACTGCAAGGTTTTTTCCAGTTCTATTTGTAAAATCAGGTCTTTCCGGCCAAAAGTCCGGCGCAGGTATTCCATCAGGTTGCGTTCCTGGCGCAGGGTGCTTTCAACCAGGTTGGAGCTTACTTTGGCGGTAAGAACTGGATCGGACCAGCTTAGGGGAATACCCTGCAGAATGTTGCGGGTGGTTTCTTGTTCCACCCCGGTCAAATAATCAGTCCAGGCTTTTTCGATGTTTTCCTGGTGAATTTCTACACTGATTTCAGCTTCCGCCAGTTTCGTTTCGGCGTGTACCTCGGCCATGAGGTCATCCAATCGACCAATGCGAGGGGTGGTCACCAAATGTGAAGGAGTCTTGATATTGCTGCTTGCCGGAGTAGGTACTATCGCGCTTTCTTGTTCTGGCGAAGCCGTATTGCTTTCAGAAGGGGCGCTGCCGCCACTGTTTTTGTTTGTCGGAGTAGCAGCAGGACTATTTGCTGCCGTGGTAGGAGTGCGGGCAGGTTCTAGGTTGGATTCAGGATTTTTTTTTTCAGCCGCTTCTGCAACATTTTTTACGGCCCGGTTGATGTAGGTCATTTTGATCAGGGCCATTTCCACATGCAAACGTTTATGACGGGCCATGCGGTAATTGATGTCGCAATCGTTGCACAAATTAAGGGCTGTCAACAAAAACGAACTTGGGGAAATATGCGCCTGGGTGCGGTAACGCTCCTTGAGGTTGTCGGTCAATTCCAGCAAACTAATCGTCTGTGGATCTTTGCACATCAGCAAATTGCGCAAATGTTCAGCCAGGCCATTGATGAAAATATCCGCCTCAAAACCTTTGTTCAGAATGTCGTCAAAGAGCAGCATCACCTGCGCCAAATCTTCCACCAAAAGGGCATCGACAATTTTGAAATAATAATCGTAGTCCAGCACATTGAGGTTCATAATGACGTCCTCGTACTTGATGTGCGTGCCTGAATACGAAACAATGCGGTCAAAAATGGAGAGCGCATCGCGCAGTGCGCCATCGGCTTTTTGGGCAATGACGTGCAGTGCATCTTCGTCAGCCTCAATGTTTTCTTTGCCACTGATGCCTTGCAAGTGCCGCACCATAGAAGGTGCCTGGATGCGTTTGAAATCAAAAATCTGGCAACGCGACAAGATGGTGGGAATGATCTTGTGCTTTTCAGTGGTAGCCAGGATAAAAATGGCGTAACTCGGCGGTTCTTCCAATGTTTTCAAAAAAGCATTGAATGCTTGTTGAGAAAGCATGTGCACCTCGTCAATTATAAAAACTTTATATTTACCTTGCTGTGGTTGAAAGCGTACTTGCTCGATCAAAGCGCGGATGTGTTCCACGCTGTTGTTGGAAGCCGCATCGAGCTCGGTAATGTTGAAAGAGGCATTGTCGTTGAAGGAGGTACAGGAAGAGCAAGCATTGCAGGGCTCCAGCTCTACGCCTGGGTTTTGACAGTTGATGACTTTGGCCAGAATCCGGGCACAGGTCGTTTTGCCAACTCCCCGCGGGCCACAAAACAGAAACGCATGCGCCAGGTGATCATTGCGCAGGGCGTTTTTGAGGGTATTGGTCACGTGTTCTTGACCAACAACATCCTCAAAGGTGACCGGGCGGTATTTGCGAGCCGAAACGACAAAATTACTCATGGATGCAGTTTTGCTGTGCTTGTGCACAGGAGACTTTATGAACAAAAAGCCTAGTCTGCAAACTTACAAAATTTGTACTGCGCAGGCTAGTGGTTAGGGGGGATAAAAAAATAAGTGTTCATTTTGCCAAAGGATTAGATGAGTAAACGTTTCATTTCAAGTGTCTTATCTAATCCTTTGGCTCAGGGAAAATGAACATTTATTTTTGCCCACAACTTGGGCCAAACTGAGCATAAAAAAATTTATTCGGCACTTAGTTTGATTTTTAAACTAAGTTCGCTTAATTTTGAACCATAAAATCAAACTTATGCTGCTGGAAGGCGCCATTGGGGATGCATACGGAGCGGGGTTTGAGTTTGTGTACCGCCTGATTATTCGGCGGCGCAACAAGCTGAAGAAATACAAACGCCATCCGTTTTACCGAACCATCTGCGGACACTACACCGATGATACCCAAATGGCGCTGTCCTTGGCGGAGTTGATTGTAGAAGGTACTGAATGGACGCGGCTCAATGTAGCCAACAAGTTTGTCGAGGTGTTCAAACGAGACACCCGCCAAGGCTACGCTTTTCGCTTTTTTGGTTTGCTCAAAGAGGTAGCTTCAGGTCAGGAACTGCTTGATCGCATCATTCCCAGTAGCGAACACAATGGATCAGCCATGCTTGCTTATCCCATTGGCGTGTTTGGTTCGGAAAAAGAAGTGCTGGAAAAAGCGACGCTCCAGGCCCGAATTACCCACGATACAGAGTGGGGCATCAGGGCAGCACAAGCCATTGCCTTGATTGCGCATTTTTTTTTGTACCAAAGAGGAACCAAAGCGCAATTGATTGACTATTTGGCCGATTGGCAAGGGGTGCACTGGCCCCTGGACTGGCAGGGTGAAGTGCCGATGAAGGGCAAAGAAACCGTCGAAGCCGTGCTGAGCCTCTTGGTGCAAGGGGAAAGGATGAGTTCCATCCTTTGGGAGGCAGTCGACCTGGGTGGAGATACCGATACCGTAGCTTCATTGGCCCTGGCGCTGGGGAGCATTTGCCCGGAGATTGTGCAGGATTTGCCCGATTGGATGTTTGAACAACTGGAAAATGGCCCTTACGGGCGCAGTTATATCGAAAACCTGGACCGACAACTGTTGGCACATTTGCCGATTTCAGGACACTTCAACAGAAATTTATAAATCACCATGCGTATCGCTATCGCCCAATTCAACGCCCACATTGGCAACTTTGAGGGCAACCTGTCCAAAATGTTACAAATGACGGCTACGGCCAAAGCTCAGGGAGCAGACATCATCTGCTTCCCGGAATTGGCTACTTGTGGATACCCGGCCCGTGACTTTTTGGAGTTCGACGATTTTATCCAACAGGCCGATGCCAGCATCCAAACCCTGGCTAAGGCTGCCCAAGGCATTGCCATCGTACTGGGGTCACCCACCCGCAATCCGCAGTTGGAGGGCAAAGACTTGTACAACTCCGTCTATTTTCTGGCCTATGGGCGGGTGGAATACGTCCAGCACAAAGCCCTGCTCCCCACTTACGATGTGTTTGACGAATACCGCTACTTCCAACCCGCTTCGGAGTTTGGAATCGTGGAATACCTGGGCAAACGCATCGCCCTCACCGTTTGTGAAGACATCTGGAACGTGGGAAACGAAAACCCGCTCTACACCATTTGTCCCATGGACGAAATGATGCCCTATGAGCCCGAGCTGATGATCAACGTATCGGCTTCGCCCTTTTCCCATGACCATGCTCCTGAACGGATCCATGTCGTTCGGGCCAATGTGGAGCGCTACAATGTGCCGATTTTTTACGTCAACCACGTGGGCGGGCAAACCGAATTGTTGTTCGATGGTGGCTCGGTGGTGATGTCACCCAATGGAAATGTATACGATGAGATGCCCTTTTTTGAAGAATGTATCCGGGTCTACGACTTGGATGACGTGATGCTAGGGCAAAAACAGGTAGAACAGCCGCGCGAAAAAACGCCGCTGATGCACGACGCCCTGCTGATGGGAATCCGGGATTATTTTGGAAAATTGGGTCTCAAAAAAGCCATTCTGGGGCTTTCTGGTGGGATCGACTCAGCAGTTACGGTAGTGCTGGCCGCTCGCGCCCTCGGTGCCGACAACGTGCGCGTGATCCTGATGCCCTCGCAATATTCCTCCGATCACTCCGTGAACGACGCCCGCAAATTGGCGGAAAATCTAGGGGTGCAATACGACATCATCTTCATCGAACCCATGTATCAGGCCTACATGGAAACGCTCACGCCGCACTTTTTTGGCTTTCCATTCAACGTTACAGAAGAAAACATCCAGGCGCGGATTCGGGGAATGCTGGTGATGGCCTTTTCCAATAAATTTGGCCACATCCTACTCAATACCAGCAACAAGAGTGAAATGGCGGTAGGCTACGGCACCTTGTACGGCGACATGTGTGGCGGCCTATCCGTACTCGGCGATGTGTACAAAACCGAAGTGTACGAACTGGCGCACTACATCAACAAGGATGGAGAAGTGATCCCGGAAAATTCCATCGTAAAACCACCTTCTGCCGAGCTCCGTCCGGGGCAAAAAGACAGCGACAGTTTACCCGATTACGATATTCTGGATGCCGTGCTCTACAACTACATCGAGCGCCACCAAGGCCCCAAAGAATTGATCGACATGGGTTTTGACGATGCACTGGTGCGCCGGGTGCTGCGTTTGGTGAACATCAATGAGTTCAAACGGCATCAGACGGCGCCGGTGTTGCGGGTGTCGGCCAAGGCATTTGGCATGGGTCGGCGGATGCCGATTGTGGGGAAGTATTTGTCGTAGGGGGCAGGGCGGTGCGTCCTAAAACCGATTTTCACGCTACTGCTGGTACAGGTCTGGAGAAGACGTTGTACCAGCGTTTCATCTTGGGAATTAAGGGGAAAGACTTGGACGAGCGGGTGCATTTCCGCAGGGCTACTCTTCTGCAGATATGCGAAGAGGGAATAATTTAATGCGGAGTAAGCCAATCGAGCAAAATAACCGACTTTTTGATACGCAATATTACAGCTACAATTTGTATACCCAAGGTTGGTTAAATAGACATACGCATACCAGGCAGGATTGGTCTAGTGGGAAGAAACAAATCAATTGGCATTTTTTTAGGCGATGGCCCATTGTTAAGTAGTGTTGAGTTAAAATTGGATGATAAAAGCTAAAAATGTGACTTTTGTTATCCTAATGGTCAGAAATTTCTTTTTAAATAAACTCAGGAGATATGAAAACCAAAGCCTATCAATGGTGGCACTCTGCAATAATAGTGAGCATAGGTTGTTTTTTGACATGTACTTCTTCCAGAGAAAAAATTAATTTTTTTGCAGGAGAAATAGACATAAAATCTCAACTACAGCTAGTTGTTGATGATTCGATTAAGGTAGACAAATATTTTAATGACCTTAATTTCCTTATCTTGGAAAGGGGACATCTGATTAAAAACTACTGTACGGAAAAGGATTCTATTTCAGTCTATCTAAAAATAAATAAAAAAGACACCCTTTTTTTTGTTCGTCCTAACGACATAAAAGCAGTTTATTTAAGTCAGGATGTTTCAGAAGGTAGGGAACGATTGTATGTGAATTTCATTTATCGCTACCCATCACCAAACTACGAAAGTCGACCAGGAGAATTGATTCTTGAAGATCCCGCTGGCACAAGTGTGTTGCTGGAATAAGTCTCTGACTTGTTCCCATTATTCCCGCGTCTTCAAGACGCACGAGTATGCACGCTGGTACGAAAAAAGCACAAGCCCAATACAGGTTTTAAGAAAAAATGAGTATTTTAATGCAAAAACTTTATGCCACGTTACCGCATCCTGGATCAGCAGGGTTTGAATTATGTCACATGTACTGTTGTGGGTTGGATAGATGTATTCACCAGAAAGACCTATCGAGACATCCTGATCGAAAGCCTGGCCTATTGCCGGAAAGAAAAAGGCCTTATGGTTTGTGCCTACGTGATTATGAGCAATCACATTCACATGATTGTCAGAACGGAAGGGGAGTTGACGCTATCGGAAGTGCTTCGAGATTTTAAAAAATATACCTCACGTCAGATTTTGGAAGCCATTGCGAAAGGAAATGAAAGCCGCAAAGAATGGATGTTACATGTATTTCGATATTATGCACGATTCAATGCCAATAATCGAACTTATCAATTTTGGATACAAGATAACCATCCCATTGCTTTGGTTTCGCCCAAGGTAATTTGGCAAAAAGTAGACTACATTCATCAAAACCCGGTTCGGGCAGGATGGGTGGAAAAAGAGGAAGAGTATCTGTACAGTAGTGCTCGGAACTACGTATTTGAAAACCAGGGATGTTTACTGGAGGTAGACTTACTTGAACCCTATTTACCAGGGAGCAGCTTTGTACATCTGCCAGGGTATGATGACCAATCGTAATGAGGTAATGTCGCTCTTGTCTAAGATCGTGCATACTTGTGCGTCTTAAAGACGCGGTAATAATAGGTGCAGGTCAGGAGACACTGCACCAGCGTTGTGCTTGGGGTATTAATGGGAAGACTTGGTCTAGCGGAGAAGACCTGTACCAGATCATCATCGGTTAATCAAGGAATTGAAAATGTTGTGTGAAGGAATTTTTGGCAACAAAAAAAGCTCATGCTTGACGGGATTGGCTAGGCGAAAATGCTACATTTTGAATTACACCTAATGAATTATTTTCTTTCATCTAACTTTTATAAATGAGCGAATATGAAGTTTTTAATCCTTTTTTTGTTGGGTAGCTTGATGACACATCCAATCTATCTACATGGGCAAAATATTAAACGCAGCAGTATCAATTTTTATACTGGATTTGCTTTAGGTACCCCAGATAAGCGTTATGATTTTCTATATGGACAATATCCACGTAACATTGCCCAAACGGTAATCAACAAACTCGGAGAAAATTCGCTGGACAATGAGTACAACATAGGTTTGGCTTATCGGTATCGGATTAACCAAAGGATTGGCATTGCTGCACAAGTGGGATATACTTTATTGGTACAAGATTTTATACTTCCAGTACATCATCGTTTTTTTAGGTTTGACAAGTATATAATTTTATGGAGGGATGTCTCTGAATACCACATGTTGCAAGTGTCCCCGCAAGTGGATTTTAGTTTATTGAATGCAGGGCAATTTTGTGGAGGCATCAACCTGCTCTCCGTAGCTAGTATTTCGTTTAAAAAGCATATTCACAATCGTAATTTAACCAGAAACCATCTTGAATACTTTGCCACTGAATTGTATCCAGGGCTCTTTGTATCCTTTGGCAGGGTCAGATTAGATGCAGGAGCAAGAGTGTTGCATCTAAAACAAAAAGATGAAGCGATTGCCAATAATGGACTCAATACCGATTCATACAACCCTTTCAAAGCCAGATTTGCGATCAGTTATAGTATTTGGCAACGATGAACTGAAAGAACTAAAATGATTAGAGTATTCTTGTTAAGTATTTACCTGATTTCAACCCCGCTCGTCTAAGACTACACCCCAAAAATAAAGCGCTACCGCTGGTACGACGTCTCTGACTCGTACCATTATCCCCGCGTCTTCGACGCACAAGTATGCACGATGCTAAGAAAAAACATCCGCTCCTGGCTCACGGGCATCAACGACATCAACAATTGCAGCATTCAAACGGGTGACAACCTAGCCGACGCCTTCAACATGCGCATGACCTACCCCCCCCCCCCGACTACACCGAAACCCCACAGTACAATGGCAACATTGCCAGCCTGAGCTGGTTTAATTAAAACAATTGTCATGAACAAAGACCCTATTTCTTCTTCAAGTTCTAAACCGCTTATTTGATTTTCTTAACTTCACCCCATGCAAAACAAAGTCACACGCTCAGTTTCCCCCTTCAACAATGAACTAAAGTTAAAAGGCTTCAATGTCTTCCAAATCGAAAGTGATGGAAGCGCAACCCGCATTTACAGCAGAAAAGATTTTTATAAAATTTGCCTGACCACGGGCCAGAGCATCATTCACTACGCTGACCGGAGTTTTGAAACCGAGGGCACGGTTTTGTTTTTTGGCAACCCGCATATCCCCTACTCCTGGGAGACCCTCTCCAGCGAGTATGTGGGCTACACTTGTCTCTTTTCGGAAGAGTTCTTCAACCTGTCTGAACGCGCTGAAAGCCTGCAGCAGTCTACCCTATTTAAAGTGGGTGGTACACCGGTTTTAAACATCAGTGCCGAACAACGTGCGTTTTTAAATACGATTTTTCAAAAAATGATTGAAGAGCAACAGTCTGATTATGTGCACAAAGCCGATCTGATGCGCAATTACATCCATTTGATCCTCCACGAAGCCTTAAAATTACAGCCCGCTGAAAATTATCAGCAGCACAACAATGCGGCTTCCAGAATCACCCAGGTTTTTTTGGAGCTATTGGAAAGGCAGTTCCCCGTCGAAAGTGTAGATAAACCGCTATGCCTAAAAACGCCACAAGATTTTGCCCGTAGTTTGGCGCTGCATGTCAATCATTTGAATCGTGCGGTGAAAGAGATCACTGGCAAACCTACCTCCCAACATATTTCAGCCCGCATCATTACCGAAGCAAAGGCATTGCTGCTGCACACCGACTGGACCATTGCCGAGGTGGCCTATGCCCTCGGTTTTGAATATCCCACCTACTTCAACAACTACTTCAAGCGCATTACCGGAAAAGTCCCCTCCGCAGTTCGGGCTGAAATGGTTTGAATTGCTTAATGATTGGTTTGATTGTCATTAGATGTAAAAGTGCAGGTAGTGGTATTTTTGTGCACATGAAAACCAACATTTCCATTCTGCTTTTTTGTTTACTTGGTATTGCTTGTACATCCTTTGCACAGACGAGCGACAGCACCCTGCGCAGCAGCGTTTTGTCCGGCTCGATTGGGGTAACCAACAATGGTATTTCCCTGATACCCAGCTTTTCATTGGAGAAGCCAGCAGCGATATTCAATATGTCTTGGCAAAAAGGTAGGTTTAGCTTTGATCCAGAGCTTACTTTTTCCTTGGAGGGCAAACCCTGGTACCAATTGTACTGGTTTAGGTATAAATTGATCGCTACTCCTAAATTTCAGATGGGTGCAGGAACTCACCTCGGCTTGAATTTCAGAAGCGAGTTTTTGCCTCCAATTGGTGAGGCGATCATTACCGAACGCTATTTAGTGGGCGAACTGTCGCCCACTTATTCGATTGCCAAAAACATAAGTCTGGGGCTGTACTACTTGCATGGCCGCGGTTTTGACATTGGTACGAATCAAGCGCTTCATTTTATTGGGCTTAATAGCAGTTTTACCGACATCAGCCTGACCAAAAATTTATTGCTGAGTCTAACGCCACAGGTTTATTACCTAAAGGCATATGGCCCGGAAGGTGTTTATTTTACTTCGACTTTTAGCCTTAAAATGAAAACCGCCCCAATCACCCTCAGGTCTACCATCAATAAAGTCATCCAAACGAGAATTCCCGGAAGCAAGGACTTTCTGTGGAATTTGGTATTGACTTATTCCTTTCAGAAAGGGAATCGGTAATTAATGAGCGAGCAACCCATAAAACATGCCAGTAAAGCATTTGTATTGATGGTATTTTTTGTTGCAAGTGCATCATTCCTCATTTACTACTTAGCGCTGAATTTGGGGGCAAATTCAGCGCTAACCCTATTTTAAAACACACTTAGCGCTGAATTTGCTTTCAAATTCAGCGGTAAGTTCTTATTTTTGGGGAAATGATTCCAAAGCATGGCAAGCACTCAAACGATCATTGGCAGAAAAAACGAACTGGAGACGCTAGACAGGGTTTACAACAGTTACAAATCCGAGTTTCTTATTCTCTATGGCCGACGGCGAGTAGGCAAAACCTTTTTAATCAACCAAAAATTTGGAGAGCATTTCACTTTCCGCATCACGGCGGTAGCAAATACAACGCTCAATCAGCAATTGGTCAATTTTCAGAGCGCGTTCAATGCTGCTGCTGATGCTACTCTGGCCTTATCCGAAGTTCCAAAAACATGGTTTGAAGCTTTTCAAGCCATTATCAAATTGGCAGAAAAAGACTTGCGTCCTCGAAAAGTGATTTTTTTTGATGAGCTTCCCTGGTTTGATACCTATGGTTCCGATTTTTTATCGGCACTTGAACATTTCTGGAATAGCTGGGCTTCTATCCGTGCTGATGTTTTGCTGATTGGCTGTGGTTCAGCAGCTTCCTGGATGATCAACCAATTGATCCACAATCGAGGCGGTTTACACAACAGAATTACCGAACGTATTGCTTTGCAGCCTTTTAGCTTAAAAGAAACAGAGGCTTTCCTGAAATGGCGCGGTGCAGTTTATGACCGCTACCAGTTGCTTGAACTCTATATGGTGATGGGTGGTATACCGCATTACCTTGAAAACGTACAAGTGAATCGCAGCGTTGCTCAAAATATTGACCGCATGTTTTTTACCCCGGGAGGGCTTTTGAACCTCGAATATGGAGATTTATACCGTTCTCTTTTTAACAATTATGAAAAGTACGAAGCGGTTGTGGAAGCGTTGGCACTAAAAGCAAAAGGTCTGAGTCGGAATGAATTGCTAAAAGCAGCTGGTTTATCTGATGGGGGTACGGTGTCCAATATTTTAGAGGAACTAGAGCAATCCGGTTTTATCAAACGCTATTTCCCCTTCGGCAAGGCCAAACGAGATGCCCTTTTTCAATTGGTAGACCCTTATTCTCTTTTTTACCTCACTTTTGTCAAAGATTCCAAAGCTGAAGGTCAAGGTGCCTGGCTTGTTCAGTTCAAAAGCCCCAAATGGCAGGCATGGAGTGGTTACGCTTTTGAGTATTTGTGCCGCTACCATGTTCAATCCATTAAAAAACAACTGGGTATAGGCAGTGTGTATACTGAAGTATCGACTTGGCGCAGCCAGTATAGCGAAAAGGGGGCCCAAATCGATTTGGTGATTGATCGGAATGACCGAGTGATCAATATCTGTGAGATTAAGTTTTCGGTGAATCAATACCGAATTACCAAAGCCTATGCAGATAATTTGCGCAATAAACTTACGGCATTCCGTACTGAAACAAAGACCAATAAAACCTTATTTCTGACCATGATTACTACGTTTGGGGTATCCTCTAATAAATATTCAGAGCAATTGGTCAATGATTCCCTAGATATGAATGCTTTGTTTTTAGAGGCGTAACAAAAAAAAGCAGTACCAATCACCACGTGGATGATTGGTACTGCTTTTTCCGTGAGAGGAATCCCACTACTTGGCGTGTATAGCAATCGGCTGTCCGCCGAAAATGATTCGGTAGAACTTAGTTTGGCGTGTTTTCCTGCTCGTCGAGCATTTGTTCGCGATAGACTGCCTTCAACACTTCGCCTCTGCGCTTAACGGATGGTTTTACAAATTCCTTACGTCTGCGCAATTCTTTGATTACGCCTGCATTTTGAAATTTCCGCTTGTAGCGTTTGAGCGCCTTGTCGATGCTTTCGCCATCTTTGATTTCGATGATCAGCATAATGAATGATGATATTTGATGGTTCTGACAGAAAAATGTTGCTTACCCCAATTTGGGAATGCAAAGGTAAAAAAACAATAAAGAATTAGCAACGAACTGGGTATAATTTTTTTAATCTAGGCTCTAGATTAATAATCATCACCGTCGTCATCGTCGCTACCATCGTCAGATCCACCCATACCGATGCCACCCATGAGGTCTTCATCGTCATCGTCGGCACCACTGGAGGAAGTATCTTCCAGATCGTCTTCCAAGTCCGTAACCGCTCCGTATAGAATATCCTGGTCATCGTCAAAAAATATGTCTTTGCCAATGCCCAGTTCATCGTCTTCGTCTTCCAAGTCTTCAATCTCAACTGATTTTTTCTTAGTTGGTGACGATTTACGAATGATGGTGGTGGTGATGCGTTTTTCGGTGGTTTTCTTTTCCACTGGCTTCTTTTCCACCACGGGTTTTTCAATTTCAACCCGTTCTCTCCTTTCAGGTGTCGGCACCTGTTCGGCAACCTTGGCTGCCAAACTTTTGGTAGTAGTGGGTACAGCCAACAAACGGCGCTTATCGATCAACTGACCAGTGAGGCTACAAATGCCATAGGTTTTGTTTTTGATCCGCACCAGAGCATTCTGCAAGTCCTGGATATACACCCGCTGGCGAATGGCCATGTTGTTGAGCATCTCAACGTCGTTGTTGATGCTGCTATCGTCTACCCAGTCGCCGCCGTGTTCGTCGCTGGTATTTTCGGTGATTTCAAGAATTTGTTCTTGAAGCCCGCTCAGATGGGTGCTTGCACGCTCCAGTTTGGTCTCAATCAGCACTTTGAATTCATCCAACTCAGCATCTGAATACCTTACCAATTCATTCTCCATAATGGGAATTTTACTCATCAAAATAAAGCGCAAATATAAAATTTAATGCCACAAAATAAGGGAATTACCAAAAATTATATTTTGGCTTCGCGCCGGGTTTTGGGCACCGGATTTTAGAACCATAAGGAAACGCAGCGAACCATTTTTTAGTTTGATCGGCGTGAAAAAATATTTGGGCCGTCCGGTAGGGGCGACCCTGCGTGGTCGCCCACCGTAGGGGTAACCACGCAGGGTTACCCCTACGGTTTGTTTTTGAACCGCACCTCGTACAAGTCTTTACGTTGATTTTTAAACACTTGTACGCTGCCATATTCGTGTAACTCCTTCAACAATTCCAAATCGACATCCGCAATCACCGTCATTTCAGTATTGGGGGTAGCCTCGGCCCGAATGCCATTGCTGGGGAAAGAAAAATCAGAGGGGGTGAAAATAGCCGATTGGGCAAACTGAATATCCATGTTGTTGACCTTCGGTAAATTGCCCACACAGCCCGCAATGGCCACATAACATTCGTTCTCAATGGCCCGCGATTGGGCGCAGATGCGAATGCGGTTGTAGCTGTTTTGGGTTTCAGTGAGGAAGGGTACAAAGATGATTTGTACACCACCATACTTGGTAAACCAGCGCGCCAGCTCCGGAAAACACACATCGTAATCGATCAAAATACCAATTCGCCCCGCATCGGTATCAAACGTTTTGATTTTGCTGGCACCGACCATTCCCCAAGCCGATTCTTCGGATGGTACCGGGTGGATTTTGTAACTGCTGTCCCAGGTGCCATCCCGTCGACACACGTAACTGACATTGAGCAAGGAGCCATTTTCTACAATGGGCATACTGCCCGTGATGATGTTGGTATTGTACGCCATGGCCATTTCAACAAACTTGTTGAGCATGGGCTCGGTGTGTTTGGCCAATTCCCGTACAGCTTTGGCTTCGCCTAGGTGGTTGTAATCCGCCATCAAAGGGGCGTTGAACATGGCCGGGAAGAGTATAAAGTCTGATTTGTAGTCGCTGATGGCGTCCACAAAAAACTCTACCTGCTCCACCAGGGCTTCAAAATTGTCAAACAAGCGCATTTGCCATTGCACCAAACCCAGGCGGATCACCTGCTTGGGTACGTTGATGAGTTGCACTTGTTGGTTTTCTACGTAATAAATGTTGTTCCACTCCAGGAGGGTCGCAAATTCCTTGGATTCGGTATCGCCAGGCAAATAGTTCTTGAGGATTTTTTTGACGTGAAAACCATTCGACATCTGAAAAGTCAAGGTCGGGTCGTAAATGTCCTTCAGTTTGACTTTTTCAATGTACTCCCGGGGGGTGAGGCTATCGGAAAAATTTTTGAAACTTGGAATCCGCCCTCCGGCAATGATGGCCCGCAGATTGAGGTTTTCGCACAGCTCCTTACGCGCATCGTACAAACGGCGGCCCAAACGCAAGCCCCGGTACTCGGGATGTACAAACATTTCAATCCCATACAATACATCCCCGTTGGGGTCATGCGTAGAAAAAGTATAAGCCCCGGTGATCTCCTCAAAGCTATGGTTGTCGCCGTACTTGCGGTAATTGACGATGATGGATAGAGCGGAGGCTACCACTTTCCCGTCGACCAAAACACACAACTGTCCTTCGGGAAAAATGCGCAAAAGGGTTTGAATGTCTTTTTCATGCCAATAATCCCCCCCAATGCCAGCATAGGCCTCAATCATGGCATCTTTTTGCATGAAGTAATCTTCATACTGGAGGTTACGTAATTCTATTTTCATACATATGATATTCGAGGCTTTGGGCTCACAATGTGCCTGAAGCCTGATTACAAAGGTAAGCTAACAAAGCGACAATTTAAACAGGCGCTTTGCTTTGGCCTTTCTGTTTTAATTCCATAAATTCAGCCAATTCTTTTGGACTCTCGATTTTGACTATCGATTAATCATTACCTAATCATGAGCAAGAACAAACAAATAACTACGTCAGGTGCTTCGCGGCGTAAGTTTGTCAAAAATGCTGCCTTGGCGATTGGTGGCCTGACCATTGTACCCCGGCATGTGCTGGGCCGTGGCTTCATTCCACCGAGTGATAAACTCAATATTGCCGCAATTGGTGCCGGTGGCAAGGGTGCTTCCGATATTGCCAATGCCTGGGGCAACGGAGCCAACAACGTAGTGGCCCTATGCGACGTGGATTTTGCCCGTGCAAAAGCCACTGTAGACAAGTTTCCAACTGCTAAAAAGTTCGCCGACTTTCGTGTGATGTTGTCAGAAATGAAAAACGACATCGACGCAGTGACCATTTCCACGCCCGACCATACCCACGCAGCAGCGGCGATGGCGGCGATGCAATTGGGCAAACACGTGTACGTTCAAAAACCATTGACGCACAACATCAGGGAAGCCCGGATGTTGACCGAAGCGGCCCGCAAATACAAAGTGGTATCCCAAATGGGCAACCAGGGCGCTTCCAACCCTACCCAAACCCAAATGATGGCGTGGTTGGACAAGGGTTTGGTGGGCAAAGTACACACCGTATACATCTGGACCAACCGTCCGGTATGGCCACAGGGTATTCCCGTGCCTACCGAAAAGCCTGCTTTGCCAGAAAGCATGAGCAAAGAAAACTGGGATCTGTTCATCGGCCCAGCCAATTATGTAGATTACCATCCACTATACCACCCCTTCAAGTGGCGGGGCTGGTGGAACTTTGGTACGGGTGCATTGGGCGACATGGGTTGCCACCTGATCGATCCAGCTTTCCGCGTTTTGGGTCTGGGTTACCCAACTGAGGTAGAATGTAGCGTAGGCCAGGTTTTCCTCAAGGACTGGACACCTGAGTACATCCCTGAAGGTTGCCCACCCTCCTCCCACGTCCAAATCAAGTTCCCGGCTACCAAGCGCAACGCATCGCCAGTAACTATGATCTGGACCGATGGCGGGATTCGCGCTTTCCACCCGGATTTGATTCCAGCTAGTGATCCAATTGGCGACAATGACAGCTCCAATGGGGTGATTATGGTCGGTACCAAAGGCGTCATGACTTGTGGAACTTACGGCTTAGTGCCCAAAGTATACCTCAAAAATGGCACCAAACTGGAAATGCCTCCGGTTACTCCACCAGCTCCTGGAACGCCAACGGTACCCGAATACGGCCACCAACGCTCCTGGACGGAAGCTTGTAAAGCAGGTTTTGCGAGCAAGGAGCACCTGGCTTTGACCTCCTCTTTCGACTACTCTGGGCCACTCACCGAAACGGTACTGATGGGCAACCTCGCCATTCGCAGCTACAACCTGCGCAAACAGGCTGCCAACAACCGCATGGAGTTCTACGGCCGCCAGAAACTGCTGTGGGACGGAACTTCCATGAAAATCACCAACTTTGAAGATGCCAACCAATTCGTTGGGCGGGAGTATCGGAATGGTTGGGCGATTGTGTAAAATGAAAAGTGAAAAGTGAAAAATGAAAAGTGAAAAGTGAAAAGTGAAAAGTGAAAAACTAAAAGTGAACAGCAAGGGTTTACACTTGAGCATTCTGCTTCGTTTTTCATTTTTCACTTTTCACTTTTCACTTGCTTATGCGCATGTCCGGTTTTAGTGGGCGGAGAAACAGCCGCCCCGAAGAAAATGACCTTGGCTTTGGCAACAAACTCACTACGCCTGGCGACCGCCTCCTGAATCAGGATGGCAGCTTCAACGTAGTGCGCAAGGGGCGCTGGAGTTGGAATCCTTACCAAAGTCTGGTGGAAATGTCCTGGGGGAAGTTTATGCTCCTGGTGCTACTTTTTTACATTTCGGCCAATTTCATTTTTGCGGCATTCTTTTATCTGCTTGGCCCTGAGCAATTCAATGGTTTGACCAAGAATACTGAAATGCTCAAGTTTGCCGACTTGTATTTTTTCAGTGCCCAAACGCTCACTACTGTGGGCTATGGGCACATCAGCCCACATGGGGTTTTGGCCGGAGCACTGGCTTCTTTGGAAGCACTGTTGGGGCTCATGACTTTTGCCATTGTCACGGGTTTGTTGTACGCGCGTTTTTCTCGCCCCAAGGGTCAAATGTTGTTCAGCAAAAGAGCAGTGATTAGCCCCTTTCGAGATGGATACGCCTTTATGTTTCGCATAGCCAACCTACGCAACAACAGCATCATCAACCTCGAAGCCAAGGTGACCATGGCTTGGTTGGAGGAACACAATGGGCATTTTACCCGCAAATTTCTGGCCCTTCCTCTGGATCGGGACAAAGTGAATTTGTTTCCATTGAACTGGACGATTGTGCATCCAATTGACGAAACCAGTCCTTTGTATGGAAAAATGGGGGCGGCGCTGGAAAAAATGCAGCCTGAGTTCGTCATCCTCATTAGCGGCTTTGATGAAACGTTTTCGCAAAATGTACACAGCAAAACCTCTTATGTCTACGCAGATTTGGTGTGCAATGGAAAATTCAAACCCATGTACCACGAAGAAGATGGGCATACGGTACTACAACTGGATTTGATTGATGAGATAGAATTGTTGCCAATACAGAAAGAAGTAGTTTGAGAAATAGTTACCTAAAAACAAAAGTCCGCATGTCTCAAATCATCTATTCCCCACACCCCATTCCGGCAAGTTCTTTGCCCAAAATATTCCTTTCCGGCTCCATTGACAACGGGCAAGCAGTAGATTGGCAAACACGCCTGTGCCATGCTTGTGCCGAGCTGGAGGTCGTTTTTTTGAACCCCCGCCGTCCAGATTGGGACAGCACTTGGGAACCCGTCAAATCCAACCCATTGTTTCGGGAGCAGGTCAGCTGGGAACTAGATGGCCTGGAGCATGCCGACTTGATTGTGGTGTACATTACCGCTGCTTCCAAAGCACCCATTACCTTATTGGAGCTGGGCCTTCACGCCCGCCAGCCCAATCTGATAGTTTGTTGTGAGGAAGGTTTTTGGCGCAAGGGCAATGTAGACATCGTTTGTGAACGATACGGGATAAAACAGGTAGAGGATTTTGATGAGTTGGTGGAACTCATCCAAGCGCGTATTGGCAAAGGGTAAAATTAGCAGTGTTGTCTTTTTTAAAACAAAGGGGCATCTTTCTTTTCGAGAGGGATGCCTTCGTCGTTTTACCCCCTCCTGACAAATATCATTGAATCAACTGATTAAGGACTGATTTACTGTCTTGGTTTGACATTAATTTAATAATTGATTACTTATCAGTTCCTTAAATGATTCAACATGTCAGTTCATTCCTCAACAAGTCCAGTGATCAAAAACGATCCCAAAACCATCAATGCATGGGCCATGTACGATTGGGCCAACTCTGCATATGCCTTGGTGATCGTTTCCGCCATTTTTCCGGCTTTTTACAACACAATCACCAGCGCCAACGGCACTTCAAAACTTGAGTTCTGGGGCTTCAGCATCGAAAACACTGCCGCTTATTCCATCAATCTGGGCATTGCCTTTGGGTTGGTTGCGCTGATTTCTCCGCTGCTTTCCTCGATGTCCGATTACAGCGGCAACCACCGGGCGTACATGCGCTTTTTCTGTTACCTGGGCTCCATTGGCTGCATGCTGCTATTTTTTTTCAGCAATGTATCTCTCGTGCATTTGGCATTGGCTGGCATGTTGCTGGCTACGATTGGCTATTCCGGGAGTATTGTTTTTTACAATTCCTATTTGCCAGCTATTGCTACCGAAGACCAGCAGGACAAGGTGAGTGCTCGGGGTTATGCATTCGGTTACCTGGGGGCCACCACCTTACTTTTGCTCAATCTTGCATTTATCCTGAATCAAAAAGCGCTGGGCGTTACCGATGACACCCTGTTGCCCCGCTTGTCTTTTCTGTTCACCGGCATTTGGTGGCTTGGTTTTGCCCAGATTCCCCTCCATGTATTGCCTGCCGGGCTTTATGCCGCCAAACCCAAGGGGCATGGTTTTTTGAATGGTTACAAAGAATTGCTCAAAGTCTGGCAGCAGTTAAAAACCTTCCAAAAGCTCCGGACTTTTTTGTTCAGCTTTTTCTTTTACATCATGGGGGTACAAACCGTGATGTTTATGGCCTCTTCTTTTGGGGAAAAAGAGGTGCATCTGGGTTTGACGCAACTCATCCTCACGGTACTGTTGTTGGAATACCTGGGGCTGGGTGGAGCTTTCCTTTTTGCCTGGATTTCTAAAAAACTGGGCAATATCAGCGCCTTGATCATTGCCGTAAGTTTATGGATTCTGATTTGTATTGGCAGCTATTTCATCATTACTCCCGTACATTTTTATATTGCTGCCTTCTTCATTGGTTTGGTCATGGGGGGCGTCCAATCCCTTTCCAGATCTACTTATGCCAAAATGATTCCGGAAACCGAAAACAACGCCGGATACTTCAGCTTTTACGATGTCTGTGAAAAATTAGCCATGATGTGTGGTTTGATCATGTTTGGTTACCTCGATAACCTCACGGGTAGTATGCGCAATTCCATCATGGCCCTGGGAGTATGGTTCACCATCGGCTTGATTTTGTTGTTCGTAGTAAAACGCAACAAATCAAGCCGGCAAATGCTCGCGTCATGAAAAAAAATCATTTGCCCATCGTCATTCCGCCAGAAGGAGAAAAACCCGAGGCTATACTGCAACAAATTGGCCAGATGAAAACAGAAGACGTTGCCTGGAAAGAAGGCAAAGCCTGGAGCCTGGTTTATTATGTCGATGAAGCGCACGATCAATTGCTGAAAGCCGCCAGCGGCGAGTTGTTCAGCGGCAACTACCTGAATCCTCTGGCTTTCAAAAGCCTGCACCACATGGAGCAAGAGGTTGTACACATGACCACCAACCTGCTCCACGGAGGCGAAGCCGCAGTGGGGGTGATGAGCACCGGAGGCACCGAAAGCATCCTGCTGGCGATGTTTTGTTACCGACAACGCGCCAAAAAAATGCACCCGCACATCACCCAACCCGAAGTCATTGTACCGGTGACCATCCACCCTGCCTTTGACAAGGCCGCTGTGCTGTTTGGCTTGCAACTGCGCAAAGTTCCCGTGGATGAAAACCGCAGCGCCATCCCCGTAGAGATGGAAAAACGCATCAATAAAAACACCATCCTTCTGGTGGCATCCGCACCCAGTTATCCCAATGGAGTACTGGATCCGATTGAATCCATTGCCGCCATTGCCACCCAGCATCACTTGCCTTGCCATGTGGATGCTTGTGTGGGTGGGTTCATGTTGCCCTGGTTGGAAAAACTGGGGTATACCATTCCGCCTTGGGATTACCGGGTTCCCGGCGTAACGTCAATTTCGGCAGATGTACACAAATTTGGTTTTGGTGCCAAAGGAGCATCCGTAGTGAGCTATCGCAATATGGATTATTTGCGGCACCAGTTTGTGATCACTACCGATTATCCAGGCGGGATTTACATCTCTCCTACCCTTTTGGGCACGCGGGCGGGTGGGCCAATTGCCGCAGCCTGGGCGGGCCTAAAACACCTGGGTGAAAATGGCTATCTCGCCATGGCCAAAAAACTAATGGCTGGGGTGGAAAAATTACATCGCGGTTTGGAAGCTTTACCCGGTATTGTGGTGGTGGGCAAACCTTGTATGAACCTCATCTCTTACACCACCAAAGACAACAATCCCGACATTTTTGTGGTCGCTGACCAGCTCGAAGATCGCGGCTGGATGGTAGAGCGCCAACAGTTTCCAGACTGTATTCACCTCACGGTATTGCCAACCAATGTGGAGGTCATCGATCAGTACTTGCACGACCTGCAAGCCGCCTACACCTACGCCAGTGCGCACCCCGAAGCAGTTGCAAAGGGCAATGCTGCCATTTATGGTTTGATGGCCAGAATCCCGTTCCGGGGCATGGTTGAAAAATCGGTCGAAAAAATCATGACTGAACTATACGGTGCCCATAGTACTGATGAAGAAAGTCAGGGTGAGGGCATTGCCAAAAGTTCATTCTGGATGGGTGCACTGAACCGAATCCTCGCAACCTGGGCGCGCTGGAAACAACGCATCAGTAAAGGGGCTTTGTTTACCTGGTTGTTGTGTTTGTTTGTGCTGGGGTGGTTCACTCAACTTGAAGCACAACCCTATATCGACCCCTTCCAGGTTCGTTACATGGAGGCATTGAAAGCCCCTAAAGGAGTAGCGACCCCCTCCAATCACCTTTGGGCGGGCAGCGACTTGCCCATCAAACTCAAGGAGGATTCCTACCTGATCCTGAGCCCCACTTACGAACGCTGGCATCTCGACCTGAACAATCCCGAGGAGGTTTATGCTCCAGTACAAAGTTTTGCCTTTCCGGTGGCCTTGATGTTGCCAATCCAGGCATCCAAGTGGTCGCTTACCTTTATCCCGATGGTGCGTTGGAATGGTGAAAAACTTTTTGCAGCAAATACGTTTCAATTTGCCGGAGTCACATTGGCTACTTATGCGCGCAGACCACTGCAAAAGTTTCGTTTTGGCGTTTACACCAGTGGGGAGTTTTTTGGCTTGTTTGTGGTACCACTGTTCGGAACCGATTGGCGAATCGATGAAAAAAACTACCTTTTTGGCACACTCCCCGGTCGCCTTACTTATGAACACCAGTGGAGCAATAAATGGTATGGCGGCTTTACCTTCCGGGCACCAACCAGTAGTTACCGGCTAGCCAATGGGCAATTCCTGCGCCTTGAAGACAACCAAATTTCACTTTACCTGGATTATTACTTTGCCAAAAACTTTTGTATCACCCTGGAACCTGGCTACGGCGTGATGCGCAGACTGCGAACGGGGATCAATCACCGCGAATACCTGACCGATGTCAAATGGGGGGATGGACCGTTCATCAAATTGAGTACGGAATATCGGATTCGCTGGTAGTTGCGGTACTTTACAGCGTGCTAAATAAAAAGCCCCTAAGTGTTGCGCACTTAGGGGCTTTTGTAATGCCTTGTCTTTATCCACTTATGCTTTTCCCTTCAACATCAAATTCCAGTACATGAAGGGCAATCCGTATTTTTTCAGGATCCACATGGCAAACAGCTCTTTGGAGGTATCGAACAATCTGGAGATGAGCGGATCACTCGCCCGTTTGTTGTCGTAGTCAAACTCCGCCAATACCATTTTGCCATACCCGGTCACAATCGGACAAGAAGAATACCCGTGGTAATCAGGCTGCATGGCTGCTCCATCGTGTTTGATGACATGCATTAGGTTTTCAACCAGAACTGGGGCCTGTTTGCGAACTGCGGCACCGGTTTTGGCCGTAGGTAAGCCCGCCGCATCGCCCAATGAAAATACATTGGCATACACATTGTGCTGCAAAGTGTATTGGTTCACGTTGACCCAACCCTTTTGTGGTCCATCCTGAGCAGCGATTTTGGAACGCCGGATAAAGTCAGGCGCAGATTGGGGCGGGGCCAAATGCAACATGTCAAACGCTATTTCCACTTCCGCTTCAGCCACCACTTTTTCCCGTAAGGGTCGGTGTTGAAAATACAATACGTCGGGCTCATCCTGATGGGCCATGATTTTGAAATAAGCCTTGTGGTTAGGGCCGTCTACTCGGGTCAGGGCGTGGAAGAAGCGCAGTTGAATGTCCTTGCGTTTCACTACTGCCATGATGGTGCTTTTGAAGGGCTCAGTCCCAAAAATCACACTGCCAGGGGCGATGTAGGCGATGTCGATCTTATCCCGCTTCTTGGTGCGGCGGAAGTAGTCATCGGCCAGGTACATGATTTTTTGTGGTGCGCCGCCACATTTGATTGCGGTAGCTGGCGAGGCAAAAATGGCCGTGCCACCTTGAAAATTTTGCAGCACTTCCCAGGTGTAATTGGGGTTGATGTAATTGCTACAAACATTGTTTTTGTTGATGGTTTCGGCCAAGCCTTCAATTGCGTTCAAATTCATTTGAATGCCGGGACAGGCCACTAGGTAGTCGTAAGTAATGGCGCTACCATCTTGCAAAGTTACCTTGTTGGTATCAGGGTCTACGTCCTGTACCCCCTGTTGAATCCAGGTGGTGCCAGCAGGAATCACCGAGGCCATGTCGCGTTCGGTTGCTTTATAGTTGTAGGTACCAGCTCCAACGAGGGTCCAGGCAGCCTGATAGTAGTGTTTTTGTGCAGGGTCGATCAGTGCGATATCCAGTTTGCGGTTTTTCCGCAAAAGTTGTGCGGCTACCGTGATTCCTGCGGTTCCAGCGCCGATGATGACGATTTGATGATGCTTTTCCATAAAGCCAATATGTTGTGTGTATGAACGAAGTGCTTTTGTAGTCTAAAATTACCGATAATGAAAAATCCAAACCGTGACCTCGGTCACACAAGGTGAAAACACCCAACAAAGGCAGCGAAAAAAAAATGAACATTTAACTTTTATCGCCCCTAAGATCCCGGCAAAGGCTGTACTTTTACCCCGCAAACAAGACCATCCATGCAAGTCCTACCCGGCAAAAGTTATCCTTTGGGTGCTACGGCACATCCAGAAGGTGTCAATTTTAGCTTGTACGCTCGAAATGCTACTGCTGTTGAACTCCTGCTGTTTGATGCAGAGGATCACCATCGCCCTAGGCAGGTGATTACACTTTCACCCAAGTACAACAAAACTTTTTACTACTGGCACTGCTTTGTACCGGGCATCGCACACGGGCAAGTGTACGCTTACCGCGTGTATGGGCCATACAGCCCCGAGACAGGGATGCGTTTTGATGGTCAAAAAGTATTGCTCGACCCCTACGCATTGGCGGTGGTCAACGATACCTGGGATCGGGAAAAGGCCCGTCACGCTGGTGACAACTGTGCAACTGCCCTCAAAGGAATTGTAGTTGATCCTTACCTCTACGATTGGGAAGACGATACGCCACCCAACCACACTTTTGAGCGGACGATTATTTATGAGTTGCATGTGGGTGGATTTACCAAAGATCCTTCATCGGGCTTGCCCGAAGCGATGCGGGGTACTTATCGGGGGCTGATTGAAAAAATTCCTTATTTGCAATCCTTGGGCATTACCGCAGTTGAGTTATTGCCCATCCAACAGTTTGACCTTGATGATGCCCCGCCTGGGCGACTCAATTACTGGGGTTATAGTCCAATTTCGTTTTTTGCCCCTCACAATGGCTACGCGGTTGGGCAAGACCCACTGGGTGCCTTGGACGAATTTCGAGACATGGTCAAAGCGCTACACAAAGCGGGCATTGAGGTGATTCTGGACGTGGTGTTCAACCATACCGCTGAAGGGGATGAAACCGGGCCTACTTTTTCCATGAAAGGTTTGGGCAACCGTACCTATTATATGTTGTCGGATGATAAAAAACTGTACAAGAACTTCAGTGGAACGGGCAATACCATCAATGGAAACCACTCCGTCGTACGGCGGATGATCCGGCATTGTTTGCGCTACTGGGCAGGTGTGATGCGGGTAGATGGGTTTCGCTTTGATCTGGCTTCTGTGTTGAGTCGCGATAGTGATGGCCGGCCTATGGCCAATCCGCCCCTTTTGTGGGAAATAGAATCTGATCCCGTTTTGGCCTCCAGCAAACTCATTGCCGAAGCCTGGGATGTGGAATTGTATCAGGTCGGTAATTTTGTGGGCGACCGCTGGGCCGAGTGGAATGGAAAATTCCGCGATCGGGTACGCTCTTTTATCAAAGGAGATGGCGGCTATGCCGAGCCTATGGTGCAATGCCTCTCTGCCAGTCCCGACCTTTTCCGTACCGCTGAACGCAACCCCAACCGCAGCATCAATTTTGCCACCTGTCACGATGGGTTTACCCTCAATGACCTGGTGAGTTACAACCACAAACACAACCTGGCCAATGGGGAAGGCAACCGGGACGGCCACAACGACAACCGCAGTTGGAACTGTGGAGAGGAAGGCCCTAGTGACAACCCAGAGATCAATGCCCTGCGTTTGCAGCAAATCAAAAACTGCTTTGCCATTCTCCTCCTGGCCCAAGGCACTCCCATGATTTTGATGGGCGACGAGGTGCGGCGCAGCCAACACGGCAACAACAATGCTTACTGCCAGGACAATCCGACCAGCTGGTTTGACTGGACTCAGGTGGAAAAAGAAGCCGATCTATTGCGCTTTGTGCGGGAGATGATTAGCATCAACATGACCTCGCCTTATTTTCAGGAATCCCATTTCCTAAATAGTCACCATACCACCGTGCGTTGGCATGGAACCATGCCTGGGGAGCCTGATTGGGGTGAAAATTCGCGCAGTCTGGCCTTTTCATTGCACAATCCAGCCTATGAGGAAGAAATTTATGTGGTACTGAATGCGTATTGGGAGCCTTTGGATTTTGAATTCCCACCGCCTTCCAGCCCCCAAAGCAAGGGTTGGTACCGTTTGGTGGACACCTGCCTGCCCAGCCCGGAAGACATCAGCAGCACTCCTCCTGACCAACCTTTGAGTACAAGTATTTACAAGGTTGCGCCTCGTTCAGTGCTGGTCTTACAGTCTAAAGGTGCATTTACCCCACTTTCAGTTGGACAAGAAATGACTTACGACCGTCTGGTTAGGGATGGAATAAGCAATTAAGGGGCAATAAAAAAATAAGTGCTCATTTTGCCAAAGGATTAGATAAGTAAACGGTTCATTTCAAGTATCTTATCTAATCCTTTGGCTCAAGAAAAATGAGCACTTATTTTTGCCCACTATTAAGACTATTTTTGCCTCGAAATAAAACAAACACATGAGCCGCATTTTATATTATTTGGTCCTGATCCCTTTGTCCAAACTGCCCCTGACGGTGCTTTATCGGCTTTCCGATTTTTTGTATCTTTTTTTATACCGTGGCCTGGGCTACCGCAAAAAAGTCGTGTTGTCCAATTTGCGCAATTCATTTCCCAATAAAAGTGCCATTGAAATCAAGGGCATAGCTGACGAGTTCTATCGTTTCTTTTTTGATTTGATGGTTGAAACCATTCGTTTGTTCTCCATGCCCAAAGCCGAATTGTTGGAACGCTGCATCGTGAACGACATTGAGGTGTTTGATCGTTTTGCTCAAAAGGGCCAACATGTCATCATTGCAGGTGGGCATTATTGCAATTGGGAATTGGCCGCGATGTCCATTTGTCATCAAATTCCTCATACGGGAGTGGCCATTTACCATCCATTGAAGAACAAGTTTTTAAATGATAAATTGCAACAATCCCGTAGCCGCTTTGGGATGGAAATGGTGCCCACTAAGGACGTAAAAAGTTTTTATCCTG
Source organism: Saprospiraceae bacterium (assembly GCA_027488855.1). Lineage (GTDB taxonomy): Bacteria > Bacteroidota > Bacteroidia > Chitinophagales > Saprospiraceae > Haliscomenobacter. Next base: position 1,248 of record JAIYAV010000083.1, on the reverse strand, counting down.
AAAACCATCAGCGCACCATTGCTACTATTTTTGGAACAGATCAGGCACCTTCCAATGAGCACAATGCCTACTGGACGATGTTTTTAAGCCAGGAAACGCCAATATTTTGGGGTACAGAGCGGTATGCAAAGCAGTACAATTGTCCAGTTATTTTCCTCAAGGTTACCCGGCTAAAACGCGGATATTTGCAGGTGAATGCGGAACTGGTTTGTACCGACTCACAAGCCATGCCTGAGGGTGAAATCACTGAAGCACATACCCGCATCCTGGAAAAGATCATCCGAGAACGGCCAGAATACTGGCTGTGGACGCACCGCCGCTGGAAACGTACCCGTCCAGCAGATGTGCCATTGCACGGGCTTAAACAGGCGGATAATTAATTGCGCTGGTTTTTCGTTTTACCCTACAAAAAAACTTTATGCCAAGCCTTTTGCTCTACCTCGGTGTGGCCCTGACATTGTTGTTTGCTGCCCCCGAAAAATCAAACCCCGAAGTTTGTCTCTCAGCCGAAGAATTCAAAATTTACGAGCAGCTCAATGCTTACCGCAAGCAGTACCAACTACCCAAAATCCCTCTTTCCGCGTCCATGACCATTGTGGCTCAGGCACACGCCAAAGACTTGCAGGACAACCAACCCGTCAAGGGCAATTGCAACCTGCACAGTTGGTCTGACAAAGGCAAATGGACCAATTGCTGCTACACCAACGATCATGCCCAAGCCGCCTGCATGTGGAACAAGCCCCGCGAATTGAGTACGTACAAGGGCGACGGTTTTGAAATTTCCTACTGGCAAAGCGATGGTGCCAATGCCAATTCGGCTATTTCAGGCTGGAAAAAAAGTACGCCGCACAACAATATGATGATCAACCGTGACATCTGGAAAAAAGTAAGCTGGAATGCCTGCGGTGTAGGTTTGTATGGAAACTACGCCGTGGTGTGGTTTGGGCGAGAAGTAGATCCGGCTGGAGAAGCTAAGAAATGCCAGTAGAAGTTGAGGAGTTGAGGGTTGAGAAGTTGAGAAGTTGAGGCTACCGCCAGCGACGTTGACAAAACATGAGCCATCCCGAATTTTTGAAAAGTCAAAATCGGGCATAACCCTAATCGCGGAGCGATTGAATTTATAATAGCCCCGGACAACCGCAGGGCCGATCAGTTCTAACAAAAACGGCTTGAAAGCAGCTTCGCTGCTTGTTTTTTAATAACCGCGACGACACGACGACGCGACGATTACACGACGTTTTGCTCCGC
>JAIYAV010000007.1 GCA_027488855.1 Saprospiraceae bacterium | reverse complement strand
CTCTTCCGATCTGGATCACCTGGAGCCCGAAATTCCTGAACGGTTGCGGGCTATTTTAATCCAGGAGGATCGCCTCAAAGTAGTGATGACGGGGTATAAATTTTTTAAACAGCCGCCTGCTTCGGTTAGTCCCTTCAACATCCACCTGACCAAAGACTTAGGCCCACTGGAAGCAGACGAGGCATGCAAACTGATCATTGATCCCGTGCAATCCATTTACAGCTATGAGCCCGCCGCGATTGAACTCATCCTCAAAGCGTCCAAATTGGAACCGCGCAACATCCAGTTCCTTTGCCACGAAGCCATCAACCGGATGTATGAAGCGGACAAGCCGGAAAAAACACTGATGATTGGCATTCGGCATGTAGAAGCAAATATACCTGCATTAATCACCTTGTTAGAGACCGAAAAATCAAATCAATGGAAAAACTGACGATCTTATTGGCTTGTGCAAACAGTGAAAGCTCTCCACTTGAGGCCGTAAAAAAAGAACGTGCGGCCTTGATTAACATTTTTGATCAGGTTGTCAACCAAGAATCGAATGGCCTGCAATACAAAGAGGAAGCCAGTTTCGAGGTTAAAACCTTAGTCAACGCTATTCGCCTCTACGAAAAAACGCTGCATGTTTTCCATTTTGCCGGGCATGCCAATGGTACTGCCCTCAAGCTTGATGATGAGTCAGCCCATGGTGAGGGTATTGCAAGGGTATTGGAACATGCGCCAAAACTAAAATTGGTGTTTTTGAATGGTTGTGCCACCAAAGGCCATGTGGCACGCTTGTTGGATGCAGGAGTTGCGGCAGTGATTGCTACTTCCGCAGAGATACCAGACAGGATAGCGCAATTGTTCAGCGAATATTTTTATCAAGCCTTTGTATCCGACAAACGTTCTTTGTTGGCTGCTTTTGAACACGCTAAGGAGAACATTCAGGTCATTGAAAAAAATGAAATCCTGGATGCAAGGGATATTGACGATTCCTTTACTGAAAATGCTACGGAGGCTATGCCTTGGGGGATTTACCTGAATGCGAAATACGAACAGGAGCAAGTTAAGTCCTGGAAAGTAGGTCAAATTTTTGACTTCAACCTGGCACCCAACCCTGACCCTGAATTTGATAGAAACCCCTACATTGTAGGACCGCCCATCAAAGATCCTGATTGTTTCTTTGACCGTGGTGAAATATTCGCCAATTTGCAAAGCATCCAGCAAGGCAAAATTTGCATCTTCGGCATCCGCCGAATCGGGAAAACGTCTTTGTTGTATCAAGTTTTCCGAGACTACCAAGTCGTAGATAAGAAGATTGCTTTGATGATTAATCTTCAAGGTTTGAGTAATGAATCCGAAATGGGAAAATATCTATTTCGGGAGATAAAAAACAGTGCAAAAACGCATCCGACTGTCGCTAGATTCATTCAAAGTCATCAAGCAGCTGACTTTATTGCTACCCTAACTACTTGGTCGGATTTTTGTGCTGATAACGAACTTGAATCCGTACTGTTAATTGATGAGGCGGAGCGACTCCGAAAATTATCAACAGCCAGCTTAAACAAGTTTATTCAACTTCTGAATGTACCTGGTGGTACCCTCTCAACCATTATTACTGGGTCAAGGGCACTGAGGGAACTCTGTACAGATGACGAACGATTCCTCCTCGATTTTCAACAAATCAACCTCGATGTTTTCCCTGCGCAGGACTCTGAAGATTTGCTCACTCAAAATGGAACCGTGCGCGTAAGTGCCAAAAATGCGACAGATATTATCCACGCAAGTGGAAATCATCCTTACTTCACCCAGTACATTGCATCGGGACTTTATGACCGAGGGCGGCTCATCGAACTTTCCAACAAACCAGAAGTATTTACGCTAAAGGACGATATCCGGGGCGTGATGGAGAATGAATTCTATCGCCTTTCAGAGATGGAGCAAATGGCCATGCGATTGCTGAATTTCAACACGCCAATCGACATTGATACTTTGAACAAAAAAGTGCCGCTTGTAAGGGTTCAACTAGAAGCTATTCTGCTAGAATTGAGCGAATTGAGTTTTATTACATTCCAGGATAACCAGTATAAATTGGGCAATATATTTTGGCAAAAATACCTGGAAATACCTCCTCCGCAGCAAACATCAACACCGCCGTCACCACCACCATCACCACCGCCATCACCTTCAACGCCAAAGCGAACATCAATGCCAACATCAACCACAACGCCAACAACAATATTTATTTCCTACCACAGTGATGATGAAAAAATATACCAGAAGCTAAGAATCCATTTAAACCCCAGAACCTTAACGATTAGCGACTCAAACTCACTTCCTCTTGGGGATGACATTTTGGACAGTCTACAAGCCGAAATCGACCAAACCCAAACGATACTCCTTCTACTCAGTGCGGTCTATTTGGCGGATGATCCCAAATTCCAGGAGCGCGAGGCGATCAAAGCCCTGAAGGCCAGAGGGAAAAAAGTAATTCCGATCCTGGTCAGTGCCTGCAATTGGGAGGAAGAATTCGGAAGTGTGGTCATTTTACCGCGCAGCAAACAACCCATTAAAGCAGTAGATGACCTAGACCAGATATTGGCGGACATTGCCAGAGAGATCAAGCAATTGTTGTAAACTGTTGAGGTATCATCCCCCCCCCCTATTCCTCGGATGATACCTCAACACCGTCTCCCTCAAATAATCCGTATCCAAATGCGTATAAATCTCCGTTGTCAAAATCGACTCATGCCCTAACATGTCCTGGATCGCCTTCAAGTCCGCCCCACCTTCCAATAAATGCGTCGCAAAAGAATGCCGAAACGTATGGGGGCTTACTTCCTGCGCAATTTCTGCTGCTGTCGCCGCTTCTTTGACAATCAAAAAAACCATCACCCGGCTCAGTCTTGCTCCACGCCGATTGAGGAAAACGTAGTTTTCGTGCCCTTTTTGGATGTTGGGCATTTGATGGCGCACACTACTTAGGTAAAAGCCCAGGTGTTTGATGGCATCGGCGCCGATGGGAATGATCCGTTCCTTGTTGCCTTTGCCGATGATGCGGATGAACTCGATGTCCAAAAACAGGTTGGACAAGCGCAAATCGCACAACTCGCTCACCCGCAGCCCGCAGGCGTACAAGACCTCCAGGATGGCGCGATTGCGCAAGCCCAGGGGCGTGCTCAAATCAATAGTGGCCAGCATGGCCTGGATTTCCTCGTAACTCAATACGGATGGAATCGCCCGTGTCAACCTCGGGCCTTCCAATAAGGCAGTAGGATCATTTTGGACGCCCCCTTCCAGCAGGAGGTATTTGTAAAAAGTTTTCAGCGCCGAAATCAGACGCGCTTGCGAGGGCGCGCTGAGCCCCAGTTCATTCAGCGACATCAAAAACTGGAACAAATCCTCTGTTTGTATCTCACTGGGAGGCACCTTCCGATCTTGCAAATGCAAGTATTCCGCCAATTTTCCCAAGTCGCGCTTATAGGCTTCAATGGTGTTGGGAGACAAACTTCGCTCCAACAACAAAAAAGCTTCAAAGCCACGAATCCAGGGCGACCATAGTTTATTTTCCATTGGGATAAAGTTAAAACGACCAATTTAAAAAAAAAGGCGACGAGCATTCTTTTTTATTCGACTCAAAATCAATTTTTTACAGCCCAAAAAACGCTTTTGTTTAATTTTTTTCTAAAAAAAGTTCAACAAAGGCTTGCACAGTGAACAAGGGGT
>JAIYAV010000126.1 GCA_027488855.1 Saprospiraceae bacterium | reverse complement strand
GGCTTTCCCATCTCCGATGAGGTGTTGTTGGCCCCAGGCCCAGGTAGTAGAACTCAGGAAAATGAATGCGTAGAATAATCCTTTCATGGTCAGCGGGTTTTCGCTGACTAAAATACGGGAATTAAGTGAAAAATGAAAAGTGAAAAGTGAAAAGCAGGTTCGGCTTTTGTCTTCCACCGTTCATAAGGTCACTTCATCATCTAGTAAACATAGTGCGTTTTCGCTTTTCGCTTACATGATAAAGCGTAGCGCAATCATTTGTCCGACAAAGCCAATAAAGTAGCCGCCGTACAAATCCATCGGTTCATGAGCTTTTAAACTCAGGCGGGAAGTGCCCACCAGACCAGCTAGCACGAGAACAAACAGCAGCAAGGCTGTGGTACTGATTTCCAGCACTTGGTTGCCTGGAAAAGGAATGGCGATTGCGTTATAATCAGGAAAATAACTCATCAGCAGGATTAGCATCCCAACAATTCCGCCCATACCCACGGCATGCGCACTGATTTTGGAAAAAAGATTGATAAAAAATGCCAAAAACAAGGCAATCGTAGTGCCCAGGGCAAAACTGGTGAACAAGCGAGGAATGGTGGTATTGTCCACTAAATTACGGAACAACCAGAGGTAAAAAATTCCCGTAACAATGTAGGGAATGATCCGTTCCTGCCGGTCGGGCATTTCCAAAGATTGCACCAAACCCGTAAAGCGCAGCATCAAAACCGCAACCATGGGGATGAAAAAAGACGACAAAAATACCCGCAAAACCAACTGCATTCCAAAGGGCTCCGCAATGTTGTGCACCCCGAAAATATAGGGATTGACCAACAAAAACAACACCAACATATAGGTCAACACCAGCAAAGGGTGAAAAATGACTGAAATGACTTTGGCAAAAACTTGCATGTCCGCTACTATTGAAAATTTTCGGGTCAAAGATAGATTTTAAATACTTAGTTCCACAAAAGCAAAATCTTTTCCGCTGAACAAGCCCAAATCGCTGAGTTTGAGGTCGGGAATCACCAGCAAGGCCATAAAGGACAAAGTCATAAAAGGTGCATCTAAAGTAGAACCTAAATTTTCTTTGACAAAGCGATCAATTTCACTGTACAACTTGGCCGTTTGATAACCATCTGCGTTGCTCATAATGCCCGCAACGGGGAGTGGCAGTGCTTTTTCTTCCTGCTCATTGACCGCGGCAATACCCCCTTTATTCCAAACAATGGCATTGACTGCCTTGCAAATTGAAACGTCATCCACGCCTACAGCAATGATGTTGTGGGAATCATGGCCTACACAGGAAGCAATGGCGCCTTCTTTTAGGCCAAAATTTTTGATGAAAGCTACAGCCGGGGTAGCCTCCGCATAGCGATTGACTACCGTAATTTTCAGGATATCCTGATTGACATCGCTCAGAAGGTGCCCGGCCACAACAGGCAATTCAACCATACTGCTGCCCGTTACAATTTCTCCATTTATCGCTTCGATGACCCTGATTTTCCCTTTATTAGGGGCCAGAATGGCAAAATCATGAGGCTTTTTTAAAAAGGTATTGAATTGATTGGGCGTTTCAGTTTTAACCGATTGCAAGAGGCTTTGCCCCCGACGAGCCACCATTTGTCCATTGATGTAAGTTTCTACCACTTCAAAAGAACTCAGGTCTTCCACCACGATCAGGTCGGCTGGATCACCCTCACGCAATAAACCTACTTCCAGTTTGTAATGCTCCACCGGATTGATGGTCGCCGCACGGATGGTATCGTACAAATCGCACCCGTTCATCAAGGCACGAGCTACCAGTTGATTGATGTGGCCCTGAATCAGGTCGTCAGGGTGTTTGTCATCGGAACAAAACATGATTTGGGCCGGAAACTGGGGCAATAAATCAATCAGAGCAGCAAAGTTCTTGGCGGCACTGCCTTCCCGGATCAGCACTTTCACCCCCAGTTTTAATTTTCCCAAGGCTTCATCATAACTAAAACATTCGTGGTCGGTGCTGATGCCCGCTGCGAAATAGCGCTGGGCATCCGTTCCGCGTAGCCCAGGCGCATGGCCGTCGATGGGTTTGCCCAGTTGTTGTGCGATCTTGATTTTAGCCATCACCCCTTCGTCGGCAAAAAGTACACCGGGGTAATTCATCATTTCGGCGAGGTATTTGACTTCGGGCTTCTCCAACAGGTTTTTGACTCCAGCTGCATCAATCACTGCGCCAGCGGTTTCAAAAGTGGTGGCCGGAACACAGGAAGGTGCCCCAAAGAAAAACTTAAACGGCGTTTGTCGCCCATTTTGGATCATGTACTCCACACCGGCAATGCCCAAAACATTGGCAATCTCGTGCGGATCGGATACCGTTGCAACTGTACCATGTACCACCGCCAGTCGGGCAAATTCGGAGGGAATCAGCATTGAACTTTCGATGTGCACATGGGCATCTACCAGCCCCGGCAAGAGGTAACGCTGTGGCGCACTTTGTAATGGTCGAATCTGTTTGATGAAGCCTTGGGAAATTTGCAGCTCGCCGGGAAAAATTCTTCTTTGGTGAATATCAATAATCTGGCCTTGGATGATCATGTTTTTTTATCGTTCTTTGAACTTTAAAAATGCTAAACAGCATCTTTTAATAGCGTAAATATGGAAAACTTTTGGTCCAAAATAATCCTTGAGTTAGGTAGTTTTCAAATAAGTGGTGCACAATTAACATTTGCAGTTCTACAAACCTTGGGCTTGTTGGCGCTCGACTGGCTGATCATGTTCTGGTTGTTGCGCAAGTTGTTCCGCCGATTCGAGGTAGAACAAGTCCGGAGGCGGCAAGTAAGGCGGCGCTTTCAACCACTTTTTTTGTACCTGATCATTCTGACCTGGATGTGGACTTGTAAAGTAGACTACACCTTGTACCAGGATAAAATGCGTTGGATTGGGATTTCGACGCTGATCCAGGGCTTGATGCTTTGGCAAATTGCCTTTATTGTGGATTTGATTTTAGGCAGGGTCATTTTGCGCAAGTTTTTCAAAGCTCAGGGAACAGTAAAAAATCCAATTTTGGGCGGGGGCACCAGTGGCCTGCAACGTACCTTCAGCACCTCCAACCGCTACATCAAATATGCGGTGTACGTCATCACCTTGATGGCCATGCTGAGTTTGTTCCAAACCGACTTTACTTTTTTTGAAGGCAAAGTGGGCAAAGGCAATTATGCACTCCGCATTTCCAATGTCCTGATCGCTTCCTTGGTGATTTTGTTGGCGCAACTCTTGATTTGGCTGATCATTCATCTGTTTTTGGCCAATTTTTACCGCAGGCGCAGCATCAACATTGGGTCCCAATTTGCCTTCAACCAACTTGTCAATTACCTCATCTATTTTGTTGCAGGAATGATCGCGCTGCATTTTGTAGGTGTGAACATCACAGTTATTGCTGGTGGTGCAGTGGCCTTGTTGGTGGGTGTAGGGATTGGTTTGCAACAAACCTTTAATGACTTCTTTTCAGGGATTTTGTTGTTGTTTGAACGTTCGGTGGAAGTGGGAGATTGGGTGGAGTTGGACGGACTGGTAGGTAAAGTACGACGCATTGGTCCGCGGACTTCGGTAGTCCAAACTCGTGATAACCGCAGTGTGATTGTCCCAAACTCAAGGTTGGTCATCAACAATGTGACCAATTGGAGCCACGGCGATGATGTGGCCAGGTTTACCGTAGCGGTAGGTGTAGCATACGGCTCAAACACCGAATTGGTAAAAGAATTGCTTATGGAGGCTGCCAGTCAACACCCCAAAGTTCTGGAAAACCCTGCCGTCAATGCGCGAATGGTTTTATTTGGCACTTCAAGCCTGGATTTCGAAGTTTATTTTTGGTCGAACGAATTTATGGACATTGAAGATGTTAAAAGTGACATCCGACTGGAAATTGATCGAAAATTCCGGGAGCACAAAATTGAAATTCCTTTTACCCAAACCGATGTATGGATCAGGAATTGGGAAACGTTAAAGGGACGGTAAAAAATGCTAAAATTCTGTTATCCCGAGCGCTCAGAGGCCTGACATTGGTTAAGCATTAGTTAAACCACCCATTGCCGCTTTTCTTTTCCCCAAACTTCCCGTTACATTATTGCAAATTTTCGTCACAAAACAAAAATAGAACTTCCATGAAGGAACAGACATTCAACCTCATTAAGAAAGCAATATTGGTTCTGGCCTTGGTTCCAGCGTTTGCCCTGATGGTTCAAGCCCAGCGTATTGCCAGCGTAGACGTATCCCGGATCCTCGAAAGCGTCAATGAATACAAGGCTGCTGGCGACGAATTGGACAAGATGGCGGCACGTTGGCGGCAAGAAATTGCGCAGGAATACGATAAAATCAAGAGCCTATACAACCGTTTTCAAGCGGAGCAAGTCCTTTTGAGTGACGAAGCACGCAGACAGCGTGAAGACGAGATTGTGAAGAAAGAATCGGAGGTTCGCGAAATGCAACGCAAACGCTTTTCACCCGATGGCGACCTGTTTCAGCGCCGCAAAGAGTTGGTACAGCCCATCCAGGATCGCGTTTACGCAGCCATCGAAGCTTACGCAAAAGAGCGTGGCTATGATTTCATCTTCGACAAAGGTGGTTCAGCGGGGATGATTTTTTCTAATCCGCAGTACGACAAAACCGATGACATCATCAATCGCTTGAAATAACCTGAAAAAGGTTATTTTTGCGCGATTTTCGGACAATTCGAAAATTTAAAATCGCAAATACGGACAACAATGAACAAGTTTATGAAGACAGGCTTTATGTTCATCTTCGCAGTGTTTTGTACTGTAGCACTCCAAGCTCAAAAATTTGGCTACATCAATTCACAAGCTATGATGGCAGAACTGCCTAAGGTGAAGCAGGCTGACTCTGATATGGAGGCTTATCAAAAGCAATTGCAAAAGAAAGGCCAAGACATGGTCACTGCTTTCCAAACCAAAGTAACCGACTTCCAGAAGAGAGTGCAGGATGGCCTGGTACCACCCAAGCAGCAAGAAGAGGAAGAGAAGAAACTAGAAGAAGAGCGCCAAAAAATTCTTGCTTACGAGCAAGAAATGTCGCAGTTGCTCCAAACCAAAAGAGATACGCTGTTGAAGCCTATTTTGGACGAGTTCAACACTGCCGTAAAAGCAGTAGCTACTGAAGGCGGGTATACCTACATTTTTGACCAAGGTATCTTGTTGTACTTTGATGCAACGATGGATGTAGCGCCTTTGGTAAAGAAAAAACTGGGACTCTAGCAGCTATCAGCGGTCAGCTATGAGCTATCAGCTATGAGCGCTGGTGGCTCATGGCTGGTAGCTGACAGCTCTTGGCTCACCGCTCACAGCTTCTTATGGCTCTCGCATCCCGACCTATTGGCGTTTTTGATTCCGGAATTGGAGGTTTGACCGTGGCCAACGCCATTGTCAAAAAACTACCGAACGAAGAGATCATCTATTTTGGCGATACCGCCCACCTCCCTTACGGCGATAAATCCGCCGACGCCATCCGCTATTATTGTTTGCGCATCAGTAAGTTCCTGCTCGATCAAGGCTGCAAAATGATCGTAGTGGCCTGTAATTCAGCCTCTTCGGCTGCTTACGACGTACTATTGGATTTCTTCCGTGAACAGGCCCTTTTTGTCAACGTCGTGGATCCACTGGTCAATGCGGTAGCCAAAAAAGGCTTCAACCGCGTAGGTGTAATTGCCACCAAAGCCACCGTACAATCCGGCATTTACCACAAACAATTGCACCGGGTTCGGCCTAGCCTGGAAGTAGAATCCTTGGCCACGCCCCTACTCGCTCCCATGATTGAGGAGGGTTTTGTACACAATCAGGCCAGCAGAGCCATTTTGGATACCTATCTGGCCCATCCGGGTTTTAGCGACATTGAAGCCTTGCTATTGGCTTGTACCCATTACCCTTTGATCCGCACGGAAATCGAAGCCTACTTCGATCACCAGTTTGAAGTACTGGATTCTACTTTGGTTGTAGCCGAGGAAGTGGCGCAGAAATTGGCGGACAATGGCCTGCTCAATCCCCTAAAGCGCCACCCCCACCGCTTCTACGTTTCGGATTATACCCAATCCTTTGAAGAAACCACCCGCTTGTTTTATGGCGAAACCATCCAATTGGAGCATTATCAAATTTGGTAGGCTTACTGGAAATTTTGCTCGAAGGGCTTGAATTGCCACGTGCTTTAGCGCGTGGATTGTGATTGCCATTTTTGATTGGGCTTTAGCCCCAGCCTTGGTTTTCAAGCTAGGGCTAAAGCCCAACTCCTAGGGTGTTTCGATGACCCCAGGCTAAAGCCAGGGGCAATTCAGGTCCTCCGAGTAAAATGTCCAGTATTATAATCTTCAAAATTGCTGTCGCAGACTACCCGGAAATTCTGCTGGATACAATCTGATATCTTCCTTCCGATATGGGAAACGCACCTCTTCAAATCGCTTCGTTTTGTGCATGCAATAAGGGCTCTGCGAACAAGCCGCGCATTTTTTGACATTGACACTTTCCACATCAAAAGGCTCTACACCACGCTGCAAAAACTGCTGAAATCGGTCGAGGTAATGATTGTACAACTCCAGGTTTTTAGAATCTATACTCAGTTTTTTCACCCCCGCTTTATGGACATAGGCCTCTCCATCTTTAAAATCGTACAACCAATACACCAGATAGCCATATTGCAGCGGATAATCACCGATATTGGCGAGATAAGCCAGCACCTGTAAGAGATGATTTTTGAAAAAATAGAAGGGGATTTTTTCCCATTCCTGCTGGCGTTCCTGGTTTTTGGTAGCCAAAGTTCCCGCCCATTCTTCTTTGTTCAGTTTGGCCGCCGAGGGGTTCATCGGGTCGCGATACTGGATGAATTTTTCTTCCACTACAAAGTATGCTCCTTCCCGGTCCCGAAAAATATAATCAGGGCTCCCCACAAAACCCGTTTTTTCATTGCTGAACAAGTGTGCATCCACACCATGCCCGGTATACACCGTTTCAGCGCGAAGGATTTTGGCAATCGCCGGATTTTGCCAGGCTCGGCGATAGAAGGGATCCGTTGTAGTCCCGCTTTTTTGCTTTTGCCGACTCAAGCGTAGTGATTCGTGCAACTGTTCGCCCATCGTCATTGGTCCATCCCCTGTTTCTATGTTGGTTTCAAAAGTGTGGCTGATGGAAAATGCCGCCGGGCAAAAGCTATAGCGCGCCAACTGCGTGGCGGTAAAATGGGACAATTGAGACCTCAGCAGTGGAATATTCGCCGGGGCCTTTTTTAACTCCATTTCCGACACCAATGCATCTACTCCCGCCTTGGCCGAAAATTGCCAGGCTTTAAAAGGGTTTTTAGCTTTGGGATTGAAATGGTAGCGCCCCTTGCTCTGCAAGAGTTGCTGGAGGTATTGGTCTATGTCTTTGGGGGTTTGAAAACCCATGCGCCGCAAGAGGTATTGCGCATAACTCAATTGTCGTGGCGTGTATTTCATGTGAAGCCTTGGTTGGTGAAACAATGAACCAAAGGCTGTGTAATTAGGTATGTAAAGGCAATAAAAACGTTAAACAGCTCACAATTGTACTACTTTTTTTTTGAATAAAAAAAATAAAGCACAAAAAATTTTCCACTTGCAAGTTCCCATAATTTTCCTATATATTTGCAGAGGGAAAAAAACAGGAACGTTTTCATTCAAGTCGGATGGAAACGTTCCTGTTTTTTTCTAATAGCCCCAGTGTTTTGATCACAGCTACTGTAACCCATAATCGAAGGAAGCGTTACAGCACAAAACCCACCCACGGGCGAAAAAAAATAAGTTTTCATTTTGCCAGAGGATTAGATAAGTAAACGATTCATTTCAAGCGTCTTATCTAATCATCTGGCTCAAGAAAAATGAGTACTTATTTTGCCCCACTACCAAGGCTTAATCCAAGTTGCGATTTTCTCCTGACAACAAGGATCAACATTGGCATTCGGCCGGCGCAAACGCCCGGCTGGGGAAGGACTTTAATCATTGGTAAATTTATGTATTATGGCAATCAACTATTTAACTCGGGAAGGATTTGACAAATTGACGGCAGAATTGGAGGACTTAAAAGCAAGGGGTCGTGCTGAGGCAGCACGCGCGATTGCCGAAGCGCGTGAAAAAGGAGACCTTTCTGAAAATGCCGAATACGATGCCGCAAAAGAAGCCCAGGGCTTGCTGGAATTGCGCATCAACGACCTGGAAAAACAAATGGCCACCGCCCGCGTTTTGGACTCCAGCGAAGTAGATACCTCTAAAGTGACCGTTTTGGCCAAGGTGACCATCATGAATACCAAAAACAAAGCGAAGATCACCTATCAACTGGTGTCAGAATCTGAGTCAGATCTCAAAGCCAAAAAAGTATCGGTCAGCTCCCCTATGGGTCAAGGCCTTTTGGGCAAAGTCATTGGCGAAACCGCCACAGTAAGAACCCCCAATGGCGACATGGAATTCAAAATCATGGATATTTCGATTTAAATGAAAAGTGAAAAACGAAAAGTGAAAAGCAAATACACCATTTGGATTTCACTTTTCGTTTCACTTTTCATTTTTCACTTTTCACTTTTCACTTCACATGGCTTCCATCTTCACCCGCATCATCAACGGCGAAATCCCCTGCTACAAACTAGCAGAAACCGAGGATTATTTCTCCTTCCTGGACATTCGCCCCATGGCCAAAGGTCATGCCCTGGTCATCCCCAAAAAAGAAGTGGATTACATTTTTGATTTGGAGGATGATTACCTGATCGGACTACATTTGTTTGCTAAAAAGGTGGCCAAGGCCCTGGAGGCGACCGTTCCTTGCAAACGCATCGGGATTGCAGTCATTGGGCTGGAGGTACCTCATGCGCACATTCACCTCATTCCGCTTAATACTTTGCAAGACATTACTTTCACCAAAGCAGTGGTAGAGGTGAGCCCTGAGGAGATGGCGAGTATTGCAGCGGCGGTGGCGGAAAGAATAGCGAATAGCTAATTTGAAAAAAAACATTCCGATGGCTAAAAGTAAAAAGAAAAGTGGTGGTACGCCCCAAACTCTTGGACCGGACAGCTACATTCGTCAATTTGGCCGGAGCCTAAGCCTGGAAGCCTGCTACATTAATGGAGATTGGGACCAACATGGCATGGCCAATATCGTTCTAGTCCGCAGCAAAAAAAGTGGAAAAAAGGTAGTGGGCGTTTACCTGGTTGACGTGTATTGCCTGGGGCTCAAAAATACTTTTTACCGTATTGATCTGCCAGAATATGAAATTGAAAACCTGATTTCCGGTATAACAGGTGGCGTTGAGCATCTGACAATTGAACCAGATATGGCCTTCAACATCATCTACGGGGGTATTGAGTATGCGGAGGATTTGGGCTTCAGTCCACACAAAGACTTCAAGGTTAGCGAATACTTGCTACCAGATGTGGATGATGTACCGTATATGGACATCGAGTTTGGGCGCAATGGTCGTCCCTTTTTGGTGCTCGGCCCACATGACAATTTGGGTAAACTCAGCAGCATCTTAAACAAATCAGTAGGACCGAATGGCTATGATCTGGTGCGTCCGGGTGGTTTCTAGTGCCCCGTAAAGACGCACGGCTGTGCGGCTCTATTACCCTGAATCATCCCATCATTTTCTGCGTAACAGCTACTAGATATTTTGCCCTAAAATCATTCCCACATGTGTGTCACCTCAGCAGCAGCAACCTTAAACTCCACCTACGTCGGAGCCTGGGAAATTGAACACCCAGTATATGGATACCGACACGTTATGGCCTACCAAAATGCACCACAGAATTTAGCTGAAGGTGCCAATTGTATGCTGCTCCACTTGCCTGCTGCCGAGCCACTTTTGCCCGAATACCTATTGGATACCGCAGATTGCCCGAATTTGTTGAAACAAATGGCGGCCAGTAGGATGAGTCGGAGTTTTTCCACCCAAGATATCGTTCCTCAGCAAGTTTATGTCGTAGAAATGGGTATTTATCATGTGGTGCTACTCAATGAAAAAACACCCGAAGCGCTGGAAACGGCTTTAATACAAGTCCCAGCTGAAAAAAGACCATCAATTGCTCCGGAGTTGTTACAGTTTTACAGCACCCATTTCCCTGATTATCCAATTGTTTTGGCCTGTTTCAACAACCGGGAAAGCAAGCAGGCTTCCCCAATTGTGCTCCATTTTAAGCCAAGTAATCCGAGCCACCTCTTTTTCAACCTGCTGGAAGGGCATGACGGAGGGCCACCTCAACTGAATCAATTGGTTGAGCGCCATCAGGTCATCATTGCGGGGTCGAGCCTGGGCAAGCATAGCCACAATCAATTCCCGATTGAATTTAAACCAATCGGAATCCCCGAGGCGCTACATCCTTTTTTACCAACTTCCATTGATATTGAACTCTTAAGCGGTGAGGCTTTTAACAATGATGGTGTATGGGCGTTGAATTGAGGCTTATTCCCAGCTACTTTCACGTGCAGCAAAAGCATCCTGTGGTAAGCCCAAACTTTGCCCTCTGGCCTTTAGCAACTCCAAGCGGCCTTCCAGGGTACGTGTAAAAACCAGCCTAGTAGACCCCATTTTTTCCGTCCAAATATCCTGAAATCGTTCTGCGTCCACTTTCTTTTTGCCCAAACAGGTGGGTACGGGGAAATAATACAGCAGTGGGACCTGCGGATCAAACGTGTACTCCAAAGCCAACAAATAACGTGGGTTTTCAATGGGGTTGAGCAGTTCTTGTAGTGCAGTGAGGTAAAGTTGGGCACTGTGGGTATCCAAATTTTTGGGAATGACCACCAAGCCATTGCTTGTTTGGGCGTCAATCTCCAGTTGCGCCACCTTTTTAGCATTGGCTTGCAATAAATAACTTCGCCTAAAGGTTTCGAATAAGGCTTCAGCTGCGTTGCTCCAAAAAAAATGTGGGTCTTTGATGCGGCGAAAGTTCGACCAAACGCCCAGGATAAATGTGCTGTTGAAAAAGGATAAATAAACCAGCCACCCAGCCAAAATAAACGTACCCAGCGCCAATCCGGTGATAAGCCCCCATTGCCAAACAACCACCCCAATGAGCAGCGCACATAGCCCCATCCGCAAACCTAAGCGAGGCCGATAAGTCTCCACTTCTCTAAAATATTGGGTAATTTGAGGCACCCAACGCAAGCGCCGCAATTGGGAAAAATCCAGCGCGCTCAATAGCAAAATGGCAGTTACAATGCCGAACAGGAGGATGCCCCAATCCCAGCCGATGAACTGCCCCCAAGCGACCAAAACGAATGCCACCCCTACCCAAATTGCGGTAAATGTGTTGAAACGTTTAAAATCGCTTCGGTATACCTCGGTAGCCTGCTCCAGGGCTATTTTCTTTTTTCCATTAAAGACGGGGTTGGGCTGATGCGAGACCCTGACCTTGTCTTGCACGGCATAGCCTTTCCCAATTGCCTCTCGCCAAACCTGATGCAAACGGGGGCGGGCTTTGGCGTACAGCGCCATGTTGTAATTGAACTGCTCCAGCTCGGAGGAAGCCATGGGCAGGGCAGGCAAAGCAAAGCGATCCATCCCACTCATGATGCTAGGCAGCGCGTTTTGAGTGAGGCCAAAAAAAGTGGACATTCGCCGTTTTAGCATCGCTACATCACTTCCACCTTCCGATGAGCGAGGATCGATACAGGCCAAGTGCCAGATGTTGGCGGTTTTTTCTTTGAGTTGTCGATGTACCCGAATGGCTCTTCCCCGCATTTGGTTGGACAACACGTGTGAACCCACAAAAGTGGCTAGTACGAGCGTATTGATTTCCGGCGCATCCCAGCCTTCTCCCAACAAAGCGGTGGTGCCCACCAAAGCCTGAATGCCACCTTGGGCAAAAAGTGCCGTAATGACATTGACAATGGCCGTTTTGGCCTTGGCACTGATGGGCTCAATGTGCAGATAAAGGGAATCGTGCTTCAAGGCATTGCGCCGAACGTCGCCCAGCGGAATGTTCCATTTTGACAAAACCTGATCCAAAAGCCCCTCGCTTGCTTTGGGAACAATGATCAGCGAACCACTCAATACCCCAATTTCCAATCCCAAGGGAAAAGCACGGCGCAAGGATTCAAAAATGGGCACTACCCCCAGTTGATCTTGGTTTGGATCATCCAGTTCATCCGCTGGCAACAATTCTTTGCGGATGTAATCGCACAAAATTACCATGCGCAATTCCTGCCCCAGGTTTAGGGCTTCAATTTTGGCAATTTCCCCAATGGCATTGAGCTTGCTGATGCTGTTGCGCAGTTGTTTGCCGAGCTGAGGGGGTTCTTTCAAATGCACCTTGCCTTTCTCAATCGCCCCAATCCGACGCAGCGTTTTGGGGATACGCTCAATGGGTTCTTCTTTCAAAAAGGGTTCAAAATAAGGGTCTTTGAACAAGGCATTTTGCAACAAAATCTCCATCCAATCCAATGAAAGTGCCGGAATTTGGCTTTCATCCGCCCCAATGATGCCCAAAGCACTCAAGGGTGCCACTTTGCCCAAACCTTCCAATCCAATCAGCAAGGCCGAGAAATAGGCTGGATTTTCATAGATTGCTTCAGTGTGAAGTTCTGGTTCATTCAGCCAAGGATGTGCTTTGAGCAAATTGATGAAACGGTGATTGTGTTGCAAATTTTCGGTAAAATCAGCAATAGCCTGATGAAAATCTTGTATCTCCACCGATGCTGCGTCCGGGGGCAGACAGAGGTACAAATAATCCTGATGTGGGCAAAGGTCTCCTGCCGCAACCAATTCTGGAGTGTAAATGATCTCGTCAATGTCCCCGCACAATTCATGGTATCGCGCCCATTCAAAGTTGCTAACGTCGTAAGGGGGAGTCGCCGTCAGGGCGATGAGCAGAGGGCTGAGCTCTTTTTTCAGGCTGATCAAAGGTTTCCACCATTCTTTTTGTAGGTGGTGGCATTCATCTACGATCAGGGTTTCGATTTGTGCTTCTTGAAGTTGACCAAGAATTTGAGGGTTCGCTTTCCAGGCATGGTACAATGCCTGATAGGTACAGACCGTGAGCAAAGCAGGCTGACGGAGGTCTCGGCTGATCCAATCACAATCGTCTTCTACCCCAAAATCCTGCTTCAAACGCTCGATCCATTGCTCTCGAATGACCAGCGTTGGGGTCAGGATTAAGGTTCTACGGTTGACCAAGCGCATCAATTCCAAGCCCAGAATCGTTTTACCAGAGCCCGGCGGTGCTACCAAATGGAATTTGCGCTGGGTGAACAAGAGGTCAGTTTCCTCCAGAATTTTTTGCTGGTACTTCCGCCAGGAATGGGCAAAATGTACATGTGGTGGAAAAACAAGGGTAGTTGAATCAGGCATCTGCAGCTAGTTTTGTGCGTAAAAACGCTCCCGTACCTCCAAAATCAAATCCTCAATCTTTTCCAAATCTGGCAACTCCGGCAAAGTACAGTTCTCGTACAATTCATTGATGTAAGCAATTTTTTCCTCTGCCCGCAGGATCAAATCCTCGTACAAGTACTCCCCACGCCGCACGGCCAACAACTCTTCGCGGTTGGGTCGGCGCACAATTACCTCCCCATCCCGCAATATCTCCGCTGCCATATCCAGCAAACGAAAGGTATGCATCATGTTTTTAGCATCGTAGTTTTTGCCGTGCTGCAAGGTATTTTGGTAACGTTCTTCGTTGCGCAGTTTGACCCATTCCCAGTATTCGCGGTAACTTTTACAATAGGCCGAGTAGCCATCTTTGTTGAAGGACATAATCGCTAAAGGCTCAGTCCCTTTAGGTACACTGCTCAAGGCGACTTCGTTGGCGCTGTCTTTTTGAATGACTCCGCTGAAGGCCAATTCGCCACTGGGGTCATAAAACAGGGCATACATGTCCCGCATGTTGGGAATATTGACCAGGCCACAGCGTTCTTGCTGCAAATTATTTGCTTCCAGCCATTTGAGCAATGCGATTGAGCCCTGGTTTTTAACCACATAACAAAAATGCAGGGGTGTTTTGCGCTCCGGTTCCTGGGGGTTGTGGATTTTTTTGTTGAGCCCTCGGGCTTTTTTGATTTGGGTGATCGCGTAGCCCGCAAAGGTATCGCGGCAGAGTTTGGACAAAAAATCACTCGGTTTGAACAACTCAAACAAGGGGTGCCGATACACGATACAATCGGCTGGCGCATTCAGCATTTCCAGGATATTGGGGTTGTTTTTCGCCAACAATTCGGCAAAGCGCCGCAATTCATAAAATACCTCGTCATTGCTGGGGCTATTGACCTGATCGAGTTGGTGCAGGCCATAAAATTGCTTTTTGGGCAAAACAAATACCCCCTTGTAATCGGTATCGGAACTAGGCAAAGCCAGCCCATAAGCCCGGCTGCCGCTGATGCTTTCCAATAAGAGTTGTCTGGATTGACGGAGTTCGTTAAGATTCATAGCAAATAAAAAGAGGCTTCGTAGTTATTTAACCACAAAGCCTCTTGTATCGTTCCAAGGGCTGTCTTGTCTTTCCAACATTTCAACCCTAAATATTTCAACGATTACCCATTCATCGACAGCAGAAATTCGTCGTTGCTGCTGGTCATATTCATGTGTTTGCGCAGGAATTCCATGGCCTCTTCGGGTTTCATGTCCGAGAGGTGGTTGCGCAGGATGAACATACGTTGGAGGGTATCTTTGTCCAAAAGCAGATCATCGCGGCGGGTACTCGACTTGGTAAGGTCGATCGCTGGGAAGAGGCGCTTGTTGGCCAGACCACGGTCAAGTTGCAATTCCATGTTGCCCGTACCTTTAAATTCTTCAAAGATCACGCCGTCCATTTTGGAACCGGTGTCGATCAGTGCTGTTGCCAGGATGGTGAGTGAACCACCACCTTCGATGTTACGGGCAGCACCAAAGAATTTTTTAGGTTTGTGCAGTGCGTTGGCTTCCACACCACCGGAAAGTACCTTACCAGAAGCAGGTGCCACGGTGTTGTAGGCGCGTGCCAAACGGGTGATGGAGTCGAGCATAATCACCACATCGTGACCACATTCTACGAGGCGTTTGGCTTTTTCAAGCACAATTCCCGCTACACGTACGTGGTTTTCAGCTGGTTCGTCAAAGGTTGAAGCGACTACTTCCGCGTTTACACTACGTTTGAAGTCGGTAACTTCCTCCGGGCGTTCATCTACCAACAAGACGATGATGTAACACTCAGGGTGATTTTTAGCGATGGCGTTCGCCAGGTCCTTCAACAAGAAGGTTTTACCCGTTTTTGGCTGTGCCACGATCAAACCACGCTGGCCTTTACCGATGGGGGTAAAGAGATCGATCATCCGGTTGCCCATGTTTTTGGAACCTGGAGCACTGACCAAACGCATTTTTTCGGTAGGAAACAGCGGCGTCAAGTAATCGAAAGGCACCCGATCGCGGATTTCCTGCGGGTCGCGGCCATTGATTTTGGACACTTTTAAAAGGGCAAAATATTTTTCACCTTCTTTAGGTGGACGAATGGCACCACAAACGGTATCCCCGGTGCGCAAACCAAACAGCTTGATTTGGGAAGGAGACACATAGATGTCATCGGGTGAAGTCAGGTAGTTGTAATCCGCAGAACGCAGGAAGCCATAACCATCTGGCATCATTTCCAGAATGCCCTCGCCCTCGATGATGCCATCGAGTTCGATGTCAAAACGTTCCTCTTCACCTGCGTAATCTTCGTATTCTTCAGCAGCAGGCTGGCGGCGTTCGGGTGCATCTTCGAAACGGCCACCATCGCGGTCGCGGTCACGATCTCTATCGCGGTCATCGCGGTCGCCACGGCTATCCCGTTCTCTATTGTCCCGCTCGTAACGGTCGCGGTCGTTGCGCTCTGGGCGATCACGGTCGCTGCGTTCAAAACGGGGATTGCGCTCAGGACGATCCCGCTCGCCACGGTCATCACGAGTAGGGCGTTCCATGCGGCCACCGCCTCTTTCTTCCCGATCTTGTTCACGCTCCCGGTCTGGGCGTTCTTCACGAGTCGGCCTTTGTTCCTCACGGTTAGGGCGTTCCTCACGAGTCGGACGTTCCTCACGAGTAGGGCGTTCATCGCGAGTCGGTCGTTCATCTCGGGTAGGTGGTATAGCAGGCCGTTCGGCACGGCTATTTTTTTCTTCACGTTCTTGCTCGCGCTCGCGCTCGGTACGTTCGTTCCGATCGCGGGTACGTTCCAGGCGTGGCAAGTTGCGGTCGCGGCGGGTGAGGGCTTGTTGTTGTTCAAGCTCTTCACGGGTCACGCGGCGGCGTGCTCTTTTGTTGCGGTCATTCGGGTCGTCCTCAACATTTTCAGGATCGGGCTGATCAGAAGAAGGATTGGCTTCTTTTTTGGCCGTAGCGGGCACAAAAGAGTCATCTTCATCGTCGTCAGGGCGATACAATTCGTTTTGAAACTGTTCCCGGCTGGTGATGCTGGCGGGGATATCAAGATCTTCTCCTGGCTCGAAAGCGGGGCGCTCAGAACCTTCAGCAAGTGCCTGGTAATCCAGAATTTTGTAGACGAGTTCTTTTTTGTTGAGTTTTCGGTAACCCTGGACGCCCAGTCGTTCGGCGAGCTCTCTCAGTTCTGGCACCAACATGTCGTTCAATTGCAAAATATCGAACATAATTGAAAAGGCTTCTTTTTGAAATTGAAGCGGTAGCCGTAGCTAGCTTCGGGACTTGTTAAAGGAATGTTATTTGAAAAGTAAAAACAATCGTGGCAGATGTGGATGGAAATAGCTGAATCAAAAAAAACAAGTGTTTGAATTTTGATGCGTAACCCTTAATCTGGCTTGTGAATAGTAAGTGAGGTAAACTTGCTTACCCCTTACCAATCATTGACCGGTAGACACCGTTTGATTCTTGTGTATAGCAAAACCATAAGTCGTTCTCCTCTCAAAACCCTTAAAAACGATATTTATTGTGTGTTTAAGGAGGAATGATGGAGGATTGTGCAGCTCTTCGCAAAGTAGGAAACTACCCTGCTTGTGTGCTATAGAAAGAAAGAGGTGTGCTGTAATGACACAAAAATACATTTATTTTTAATTCCAAGCACTATCTTTGTAAAAAAGTAACCATTAAAGTTTTTACCCAAACTTGGTTTTACCGAAAAAGCAGCACGCCCACTATGTTACAAGTCAATTTTATCCGGAACAATAAGGAGCGCGTCCTGGCCGGATTAAAGAAAAGAAACGCTAAAGAGGATCTATTGCAAGCCATTGAAGTGATCCTTCAACTCGACGATGACCGTAAAAGACTAAAGACGGAATTGGATGAAGCGAATGCAGAACGCAATCGTTTTTCCGCTGAGATCGGCGCTTTGATGAAACAAGGCAAAAAAGAAGAGGCCGAACAATCCCGTAGCCAGGTAGCCGGTTTGAAAGAGCGCACTGCTGCGATTGAAGAAGAATTGAAGTCCACAGAAGAGCAGCTCACGGAACAGCTCTACCTCATTCCGAATATTCCACACGAATCGGTTCCCGTAGGCATCACCCCCGAGGACAACGAAATATACCGCCCTGGGCCCGACCCATTGCCTGAGTTGAATGACACTGCCCTACCCCACTGGGAAATTGCCGCTAAGTATAAGGTGTTCGACCTAGAGTTGGGGGTAAAGCTGACTGGAGCAGGCTTCCCAGTGTACCGAGGCAAAGGTGCCAAGCTGGAACGTGCCCTGATCAATTTTTTCCTGGACGAAGCCTCTGCTGCTGGCTATGAAGAAATCATCCCGCCGCTAATGGTCAATGAAGACTCGGCGCGGGGAACCGGGCAATTGCCCGATAAAGAGGCCCAAATGTACCATGTGACCCTGGACAACCTCTACCTGATCCCTACTGCCGAGGTACCCGTCACCAATATTTACCGCGATCAAATTCTCGATGCCAGCGAACTGCCCATCAAGATGACGGCTTATACGCCTTGTTTCCGTCGGGAAGCAGGTTCATATGGTGCCCATGTGCGGGGATTGAACCGGGTACACCAGTTTGATAAAATCGAAATTGTGCAAATTGCGCATCCAGATCAATCCTATGAAATCTTGATGCAAATGTTGGAGCATGTTGCTGGTTTGTTGAATAAACTGGGCTTGCCCTTCCGCATCCTCCGCCTTTGTGGTGGCGACATGGGCTTTACTTCTGCCCTTACCTTTGATTTTGAGGTTTGGAGTGCCGCTCAAAAACGTTGGTTAGAAGTCAGTTCTGTATCTAATTTTGAAACGTACCAGTCCAATCGGATGAAAATGCGTTTCCGCGAAGGTAAAGACAAAGACATTCAACTGGTCCACACCCTCAATGGCAGTGCACTCGCTTTGGCGCGAATTGTTGCGTCGATTTTGGAGAACAACCAAAGCCCAGAAGGTGTTATTATCCCTGAAGTATTGCGCAAGTACACGGGTTTTGATTTACTCAATTAAAACAAAAGTGACCTGAAGCAATACCATCAAGTCTAAATTTAAAAAACGAATGATGAACGCAGATTATATGGTCTTTATGCTGATTGGTGGAGTCTTTTCCGTTATTGGCTTCATCGTTAGCGCTCGTTTAAAATCAAAATTCAACCACTACAGCAAGATCCGGATTCGTTCTGGCCTAACCGGTAAAGAAATTGCTGAGGCAATGTTGCGTCATTACGGCGTCAACGACGTACAAGTGATTCCTACCCACGGTATGTTGACTGACCACTACAATCCGGCAACCAAAACGGTAGCCCTGAGTGAAGCGGTATATGCCAGCAATAGCATCGCTGCCGCTGCAGTTGCAGCACACGAATGTGGGCACGCGGTACAACACGCCACGGCCTATAGCATGTTGCAATTGCGCTCAAGCCTGGTACCCATCGTCAACTTTTCAGCGAATGCTCAGCAATGGTTGTTGATCGGGTCATTCATGCTGATCAATACCATGCCACAACTTTTGCTGATCACCGCAATTGTTTTTGGAGTCACCGCTTTGTTCAGTTTCATCACCCTGCCCGTAGAGTTCGACGCCAGCCGTAGAGCATTGGCTTGGCTTAACGAATCGGGGATGGCCCGTGGGGAAGAGTACGATGGTGCCAAAGATGCACTGTGGTGGGCGGCCATGACCTATGTGGTTGCTGCGATTTCGGCGCTGGTGATGGTGGTGTATTTGCTGCTGCGGTATGCGGGAGCTTCGCGGGATTAAACAAAGAATATTCTGAACATTTTATAAGCCAGAAAAAGGGATGAATTTTCATTTCCTTTTTCTGGCTTTTCTTTTTCCCAAATTTTACCGATTTTTGCCCTCGCAATAAAAATACTCGCAATGACGCAGGAGGAAATAGACCTAATTATGGAGGATGCAGAAGAGCAAATGGACAAGGCTCTGGAGCACCTTAGAATCGAATTGTCAAAAATCACCACGGGCAAAGCCAATCCGGCGATGCTCTCGGGTTTGATGGTCAACTATTACGGCACACCGACCCCAATGAATCAGGTAGCCAACGTGTCCACTTCCGATTCCCGGACCATTGTGATCCAGCCCTGGGAAAAATCCATGCTGGCGCACATTGAAAAATCAATTTTTGAAGCCAATTTGGGGGTAACGCCCATGAACGACGGGGTGGTAGTGCGCTTGTCTATTCCACCATTGACCGAAGAGCGTCGCCGCGATTTGGTCAAACGTTGCGCCAACTTGGGTGAAGAATCCAAAGTGGGTATCCGTGGTGGCCGCCGTGACGCGATCGAAGAGATCAAAAAAGCGGTGAAAAATGGCTTTTCAGAAGACTTGGGCAAAAAATTGGAGGATGACGCAGACAATCTTTCCAAAAAATTCATTGCCGCAGTAGATGAAATGGTCAAACAGAAGGAGAAAGACATTATGACTGTATAAATCCTGCCGGAGGGGCAACCCTGTGTGGTTGCCCGCCAGGATTTATTTATGCCAAAGATTTGGTCGTTTCCAAAGATACCCTTACATTTGCCCCACTTTTTAAAAGAGCCTGTGCGCAATAAAAGCAATATACAATGAAAAGGACTTATCAACCATCCCGTCGCAAACGTGCCAACAAGCACGGCTTCCGGACTCGTATGAGCTCGAAGAACGGCCGTAGAGTATTGGCTGCACGCCGTGCCAAGGGTCGTCACAAGCTGACGGTTTCTGACGAAAAGCGTCTGAAGTAAAAGATGAAAGAGGAGAGATGAAAGATGAAAGCGTAAACACGTGATCTTCTTTCAACTATTCTCTTTCATCTTTCATCTCTCCTCTTTCATCTCTCTTATTGTATTTTATCTCCCCTCAGCAAGCGATACCGCTTTCTCGCCTCTACCGCAAAGGTACTTCCTGAATAATCAATGAACAGTTGCTCGTACAAGATGGACGCCCGGTCTTTGTTGTTCAGTTGATTCGCATTTTCATACAATTCCGCCAACGCAAACAGCGCATTATCCGCCCGAATTTCATCGGGGTAATTTTGGATGATCAGTTCGTACATTTTTCCTGCCTGCACGTAATCCCGTTTTTTGGTGTATACTTTGGCTTTGAGGTACCATACGTCATCTTCCAAAGAGTGGTTGGGATATGCTTTGAGCAGGGAATCCAGTTTGCCAAATGCCTCGGTGAAGCGATTTTGGAAAATCAACATGTCTGCTTCGGCGTAAAACTGCAAAGCTTTGGCGGTGGTATCGAGGTTGAGGTTGTCGGCGATAAAAACCGACATGTCCAGGGCATCGTTGGCAATGAGTTTGGCGGTAGATGCTTTCAGGATTTCAAATTGAGCCTGGGCCCATTCAAAATCACCCGAGTAGTAGGCCAGACGAGCATTGCGGAAACGAGCTTCGTGGCCCAGCACGTCATCCTTATACGACTTGTCCACTTGAGAGTACAATAAGGTAGACTCCCAAACTTCCGTTTTCATCAGGTAATAATCCCCCAAATTGAGCTTGGCCTGGCCTAGCATCCCCGCAGAAATGCCCGGTAGGGTAATCAATTCTGAAAGAAGGGTGATGGATTTATCCAGATTATTCAGGTAAAGCGCTTCCAGATCAGCCAGCTCCGTGATCAGGGCAGCAGTCCCTCTGGACTTGCCATAATCGCTGATGAAGGTCTCGTATTGTTTTTCCAGTTCCAGCAATTCTTCGCGGCTATAGTTGTAACCTTCTACCAGTTTGTTGCGGCGGCAACGCAAGAACTCTTGTTTGGAATCCACAAAAAACGGCGTCCCAGCCCCTTTGTCGATCACATATTGATAGGCTTCGATGGCCACGTCGTAGTCTTTGTCATTGGCGGCGATTTGGGCCAATTGGTAAACCCTCAGGCCATCTGCTTTTTGCTGTTTGTCCAGCGCACGTACTTGACGAAGTGCATTTTTGTAGTCTTTTTTCTGCAAAAAAGCCCAGGCCAACATGTCGATGTACTGCACCGAGCCTGCATTGCTGGCGTTTTGAATGCGATCGTACAACTGCTGCTGCAATACATTCATGTCCTCTGGCGAGAGGTAGCGCTGGAAGATACTCTTGATGTTGTCCACCCGCTCCGGAAACGCATCCAGGCTATTGAGGTATTGCTCGATCATTTTGCCCACATCCCCTTTGCGGCGATAGAGGTCGGCCAGATTGTAGGAAAAAAACTGACGATCGTTGAGCATGGTCGCCCCTTTTTCGTAGGTCTCTACCGCCAAATCGTATTTATTGGCCGAACTGAAGGCATTGGCTAGTTTGCTTACCGCATAGCGGTCTTTAGGCAACTGGTCAATGGCTTTGCGGTATTGTTTTTTGGCTTCCTCTTCTTTGCCTTGTTGTTCGAACATCCGGCCATAGTTGACGTACAAACGGCTGTCGTTGGGGCGTTTACGGATTTGTTTGAGTAAGCTACGTTCGAGTTCTTCGTAGCGTTGCAATTCCATCAGACATTCGATGTAGCGGTCAAAATAATACTCGTTGTCATTGTCCTGCGTGTACAATTTTTCAAAAAGAATCACCGCTTTTTCAAATTCTCCGTCCGCCAGGTATTGCTGCGCCAATTTGGCATCCTGGGCAAAGGACCATACTGCACTCAGCAGCAGTGCTGCTACAAATAAGCACATTCTTCTCATGGGTACCACTTGAAATTCGTTGAGTAAAGCTCTAAAGATAAACCTTTGACAGATTAAAAACAGCAGCGAATGCCGATGTGTTGAAAAATGACCAAATTATTTGCGCACTAAGTAGTGGGGCAAAAATTTAGAAACCCAGGGAAAAATCCAAACCCCGATCAAACACCCAATTAAATTGGCCAGCATATCAAACACGTCTAATTGCCTACCGATAAAAAAGGCCTGTTGCAAAAATTCAATGATGATGCCATAGGTTGTGCCCAAAATGACTGGCAGATAAGCTCGCTTGAATCCATATTGTAACAAGAAGGCCAACAGGGCATAGGCTCCAGCATGGGCAAATTTATCGGGTTGAAACACCCACCAGGGTTTAGCAATCCCCATTTGGGGATGAGCAGAAAGGAACAGGATAATTAGCGCCCAAAAAAGCGCTGGCAGCAAGTACTTAAGCATTTATCTCGATTTTTACCCTCTCAAAGTAGGGCCTATCCCTGGGTTGAAGATCACAAAAACTTTTTTTTTTGGTTGAAAAAATTCAGGGATCGAAACTTTTTTTACATTTGGTTAACAAAAAAAAGATGCCACGCAAAGTGTGCGTGGCATGCCAATACGGATTAGTATGAAAAAACTCTCTTAAATTCTTGTTTGCAATATCAAGAATGGGTTGTTGAGCTTGCTCTTAACAATCCATTCTTTTTTTTGTTTGCTGACTCGAACACATTACAGCGCAGTGTTTACTGTGGTAAACGTTTGGAAATTATTTGGTCGGTTTTAAAGTTTACCTCTACCAACAACGCTCAAGTTAGAATACTTTGAAACGTTCAATTTTTTTGGTGTAGATAAACTCTCAGGCAAGTCAGCCGGATGATTGTACTGTTAAAGACGACAAAGCAACATAAAAGTTGCATGCAAGTTGAAATTTTTTTTCCTTCAAAACCGCAATTATCGACAGAATGCAGAATTGTTGCTATAAACGCTAAAAGCTTGCACGGAAAAACCGGATTTGTCGTTCATTAACACCTGTACTTTTTAATAAAGTCTTAACTTTATCGCCAGTCTAAATTGATTTAGAAAACATCCGGCATATGATGCAAAGATTACTCCTGTGTTGCTTATTGTTTTTCGGTATCCTAGCGTTCTCTTTCGCCCAAACTTCTTTAAGTGGTAAGGTACTTGACAAAGAGGACAAAAAACCGATAGAGTTTGGTTCCGTTGCGCTTTACAAAAATGGGGTACAGCTTACCGGAACAGATACCGATGATAAAGGGAACTTCAACTTTCCCGATATTGACCCCGGAAACTACGAAATTAGAGCCTTCTTGATTGGTTACCAGGAAGCCAGAATCACCGACATCAGGGTATTGGCTGGCAAGGCGAACAAAGTTGAAATCGAAATGGAGTCGCAAGGGGGAATAGTGCTTGATGTATTTACTACAACCCAGTACCGGGTTCCACTCATCGAGCAGGACAACACCACTTCGGGGGGGGTTATTACCAGTGACCAAATCCGCAACCTGCCCATCCGCAACATCAATGCCATCGCAGCCACTACTGCGGGCTTGGCTTCTGCTGATGAAGGTAGAGCGATAACCGTAAGGGGCTCCCGACCCACCAACACTGATTACATTATTGACGGCATTCGGGTGCGGGGTAATCTCATTCCTGAAACGGAAATTGAACAATTACAAGTGATTACCGGGGGGATGGAAGCCCAGTACGGTGACGTGACTGGAGGGATTATCTCCATCACGACCAAGGGACCAGCCAGCGAGTTTACGGGGGGCGCCGAAATTGAGAGTTCCAAATTTTTGGACAATTTTAGCAATACCCTGGCTGGACTCAACCTGAGCGGGCCCATTCTCAAAAACAAACAAGGGCATTCCATTCTGGGCTATCGCTTTTCGGGGCGTTACACCGACCAGTTGGACGACAACCCTTCCTCCGTTTCTCTATTCCAGGTTAAACCGGAAAAATTACTGGAGCTGGAAGCCAATCCCATCGTCAATATTCAAGGTTCGCAACTGGTCAACGCTGACTTTCTGAAGTCCAATGACGTGAATGCCCTGCAAACCCGTCCGGATGAACGTTACAAAAGAGTGGACGTAACTGGGAAACTAGATTTTCGCCTGAACAAAGCCATTGATGTTTCTTTCAGTGGTTCGTACGCCGATGAAGAAGACCAGTTTACGCCAGGAGGCTGGCGTTTGCTCAATAGCCACAACAACCCTTTCAACAATACCACAACCTACCGGGGGGTGATGCGTTTTCGGCATCGACTGGGTGCCGCCGCAAATACTCCTGGGCAAAACAACAATAAGTCTTTGATCCAAAATGCTTCCTACACCTTGCAGTTTGGGTACGAAAAGACCAAAGGTGACGTAGCCGATGCACGCCATGGCCAGAATTACTTCGAGTACGGTCATGTCGGCAAGTTCGACATCGAATGGGTACCTACCTTTAATTTTGTATTCGATCGGGTCACCCAAACCAATGTGTTGCAACATACGGACTACCGTCAGGTGTTGCGCAATTACACACCAGGGGCTTCCAATCCGGTTTTGGCCAACTACAACAACGTGATGGGCCTGAACCAAAACGAGACCATCAATTCCCAAATTGGCCGGATCTTCATTCCAGGCATTCAGGACGCTGGTTCAGTGCTTGCACTGGGCAATTTTGTGGCACCCAATGGCTTGATTTCGGATGTCTATACGGGTTCCTGGGGCTTCCATAGCAACGTCGGTTCGGTATACAACCAGGCCAGCTTCAACGACGGCGATCTGTATACTTTCCACGGGCGCACCAACTTTGACCTGGTGCCTGGCAACTCTGATCAAGGTCGCCACAACATTCAAATTGGGTTTATTTACGAACAACGCACCGACCGGGCTTACGTGGTAGCTCCTCGAACCCTCTGGAACATTGCCCGCCAGCAAGCGAACAACCACATCCTGGGGATTGTAGAAGGCGCTGAAAACATTGGCACCATTACCGATACCGTCAATGGCCAAGCTGTAACGCTGAACCTGCGCCAATTGTCGATTGCCCAAAACGAGGACAACAAGTTTTACCGCTCCATCCGGGCTAAAAACAACATCCC
Source organism: Saprospiraceae bacterium (assembly GCA_027488855.1). GTDB lineage: Bacteria > Bacteroidota > Bacteroidia > Chitinophagales > Saprospiraceae > Haliscomenobacter. The sequence continues at coordinate 49,997 of JAIYAV010000126.1, read as the reverse complement.
GTTGACTGAATACGTCAATGTAGATGGGATGGACCCCAGTGAGTTGAGTCTGAGTATGTTTTCCGCCAAAGAATTGAATGATCAGGGCATCATCAGGTATTATGGCTACGATTATTTGGGCAAACCTTTTGATGGGACGTTCAACGACTTTTTTACCGCTACGGATGCCGACGGCGTGCGCACTTTCCCGGTGGCGCCCAACCGCCCCATCTATTCGGCTTTTTACATTCAGGACAAATTCACCTTCCGCGACATTATTTTCCGATTGGGCTTGCGGGTGGATCGGTATGACGCCAATACCAAGGTGCTGAAAGACCCATACTCTTTGTACGAAATCATCGGCGCCAATGACTATCACGAACAGTTTGGTGGCACCCGCCCAGGCAATATTGGCGACGATTTTAAAGTGTACCTCAATGATGCCGGTACCAATGTAGAGGCTTATCGGGATGGCGACCAATGGTACCGCCCCAATGGTTCACCGGTGAACAGTCCGATTGACATTTTCTCCGGTGGTTTGGTTTTCCCCAAATACAAGGATGAAAATGCCACCAAAGTTTCCAACTACATCAAGTCTCGGGACTTCAATCCAGATGCATCGTTTGAAGATTACAAGGTACAGATCAACATCATGCCACGTTTGGCCTTTTCTTTCCCGATTTCGGAAGATGCCAACTTCTTCGCCCACTACGACATCCTGGTGCAACGCCCAGCAACCAATACCCTGGCAACTGCCGTGGATTATTTCTACTTCACGGACAATCCCGGTGCCACCAAAAACAACCCCAACCTCAAGCCGGAGCGCACCATTGATTACGAGGTAGGGTTCCAACAACGTTTGACCGAAACTTCCAAGTTGAAAGTCTCGGCTTATTACAAAGAAATCCGCAACTGGATTCAGCTGCGTACTTTCTTCCCAGTGCCCATCATCACGCAGTACACCACTTATGATAACCTGGATTTTGGTACGGTCAAAGGTTTCAGCTTCGAGTACGAACTGCGCCGTACGGGTAATGCTACCCTGAACGCCAACTATACCTTACAATTTGCAGATGGTACAGGTTCAGATGCCAACTCGCAACGGGGCTTGACTAGCCGGGGCAACCTGCGCACCCTGTTCCCCCTGAACTACGACGAGCGCCACCGCATCAACCTCAACTTTGACTACCGCTTTTTCCAAGGACAGGCCATTCCTAAGTTTTTGGAAGATGCTGGTTTGAATGTACAGGCCGTTTCCGTTTCTGGACGTCCTTACACCGCAGATCGTACTCCGTTGGAATTGGGGGGCACTCAAACCATTGGATCAATCAATGGTGCCCGCAAGCCCTGGACCTTTACGATCAACGCCCGCATCGACAAAACGATCAACTTTGGCAAAGGCGCGGGTTTGAATCTCTATTGCCGGGTGTCCAATTTGCTGAATCGCCAAAATGTGCTCAACGTTTATTCTGCAACGGGTTCCCCAAAGGATGACGGCTTCCTTGCTTCAGCCAACGGCCAGGACAAATTGCGGAACATCCAGAACTCAGTTCGCGAAGTGGAAGCTTATTTGGCCTCCTATCAGTGGGCCATTCTCAATCCTGGACTCTATTCTTTGCCTCGGCGGATTTACATCGGTGCAATCTATAATTTCTAAAAAGGTTGTATCCCATCCGTAAGCGTAAAACACAACATTTTGACTAGTAAACACTTATTACATATGCGACATTTGAAATCTTGGCTGTTGCTTCTAGGTGGGCTGGCCTTGCTCCATACGTCAGCACTGGCCTATCATACCGGGAAAAACAATCCCAAACGGCCTGCTCCCAACAAACCGGAACTGCGTTACCTGGAGGATTGCAACAATGCCGTTGCCCAGATTGACCAAGCCATCAACAACGTTCGGGCTCGTCTCACCACCGGCGGTGATGTATGGTGGAACAGCAACGACGGGCGCTATGTAGTGCCCAAGGTAGCGCCTGGTTTGCCGGAAGTCTCTTCCATTTTCGCAGGTGCAGTATGGTTGGGTGGAGTTGACCCGGCGGGTAACCTCAAATTGGCTGCTCAGACTTACGGTCGGGCCGAGCGTCAGTTCGATTTTTTCCCTGGCCCGCTGAATTCCAATGGCAAAACGAATAAAGAAACCTGTTCCCGTTGGGATAAATTTTTTGTCGTCAAAGGCGAAAGTATTCGGGAGCATTTGCGCAACTGGAATGCTGCCGTCCGCGCTGGTAAACCGTATGATCCCAACAAAATCCCCCGGGACATCAAAGGTTGGCCGGCATCAGGCAATGACTATTTTGAAGAAATTCACAATTTTTCCCTGCCCAGTACCCGCCAGGGTTTAGCGGGATTTTGGGATCAGGATGGCGATGGCAATTACAACCCAGAGCTAGGAGATTTCCCCGTCATCGAAGTACGGGGCTGTTTGGACAAACCGCAGTTTCCCGATGAAATGATCTTCTGGGTTTACAACGATGCGGGCAACATCCACTCCGAATCGCAAGGTGATCCCATTCAAATGGAGGTACAAGTCCAAGCTTTCTCCTACGCTACCAACGACGAGATCAACGACATGACTTTCCAGCGTTATAAATTGATCAACCGTGCGGTGGAAAGTATTGATTCTACCTATTTTGCCATGTGGGTTGACCCCGATCTGGGATGTTTTACTGACGACTACGTGGGTTGTGACACCAGCCGCAGTCTGGCCTTCATTTACAACGAAGATGCCTTGGATGGCACGACTGGCTGTACCTGTGATGGCGCAGTGAATACTTATTGTGACGAAGTTCCACTACTGGGTATCGATTATTTCCGTGGGCCCCTAGACGAGAATGGGGAAGAAATCGGGATGTCTTCCTTTACTTATTACAACAACCGTCAGGTAGGTAGCCCCATTCCGGGAACCACCGACCCTGCCAATGCTCAGGAATACTACAATTATCTGTCGGGTTCCTGGCGTGATGGCACCCCCTTTACTTTTGGCGACGATGCCTATCAGGACGGAGCTGCCATTCGTTATGCCTTTACCGATACCCCCAACAATAACCGTGGCTGGACCATGTGTTCGGCGGACATCCCCTTTGGTGACCGTCGTACCATTCAGGCTTCCGGGCCTTTCCGGCTGGATCCAGGTGCTTTGAACGAGCTGATCGTTGGGGCAGTATGGGTAGCTGATCAGCAATATCCTTGCCCGGACATTTCCAAACTCCTGGAAGCTGACGACATTGCCCAGGCACTATTTGACAACTGTTTTGAGTTGACCGATGGGCCGGACGCACCCGATGTGGACTTCCTCGAAATGGACAAAGAGATCATTGCGGTTTTCACCAACGACACCATCACTTCCAACAACGCCAGAGAGGCTTACGCGCAGCGTGGTTTGCAAGTTCCAGCTGGAGTAGCTGATAGTTTGTTCCGTTTTGAAGGGTATAAACTGTACCAATTGGGCAATTCGAGTGTCACCGTAGCCGACCTCGACAACCCCGATAAAGCGCGTTTGATTTATCAGGTGGATGTTAAGAATACAGTGGGTAGGGTTTTCAACTGGCGAACGGTCGACAATCCTACTGGCTCGGATTATTACATCCCGGAACTGCGGGTAGAGGGTGCAAACAATGGCATCCAACATACGTTCCGCATTTCGGAGGATCAATTTGCTTCAGGTGATCGCCGCTTGATCAACCACAAAAAATACTACTTCGTAGCCATTGCCTACGCGTACAACAATTACCGGCCTTTTGATCCTAAAGTCGTTTTGGGTCAAAGACGGCCTTATCTCGAAGGCCGCCGCAACATTGGCGATGGGTTCAACCCATTTTATACCGTCATTCCGCGGCCAATTACCGACCGCAGCCTCAATGCCAAGTATGGCGATGGTGCAGTTGTCACGCGTTTAGCGGGCGCAGGTACAGGCAACAACTTCCTCGACCTGAACACGGAAACGCGCAATACCATCATCCAGGGTACTTTTGCCCAAAAGCCAGAAATTACGTATCGAGCAGGCCGGGGGCCGATTGGGGTTAAAATTTTCAACCCACTGGATGTTCAGGATGGTGAATTTGAACTGCGCATCGTAGACGCCAACATGAGCAACGATCGTTTTGATCCACCTGTTCGTTGGGAATTGCGCAATTTAAGCAATACGAAAAGTCCAGTCATCCGTTCTGAAAAGTCGATCGATGACCTCAATGAACAAATCGTCAAGGAATTCGGGTTCTCCATTTCGGTGGGGCAGGTCAACGATCCTGGGGTCGATAAAGATGATCGGAATGGCCGTATCGGCTACGAAGAAGAATATTTGCGTACGGGTGCCACCCCCTGGGTATTTGGCATCAAGGATGAATACATTGCCGGGCAAACGGATTTTGATACCAAGGTCTTCAACTTTATGGCTACTGGCGACGCCGAACCCGATCAAATCCAGGATCCCAAAAAAGCCTTGAGCCAAATCGGTCCAGGCTACTTTGTACCTTTCATCCTGGCCGATTTCCGCAACAAGGATGACCAAAACACCCCGTACATCACACCAGCCTGGACGGATTTGTCGGGTGCCGCTTTCTTGCGTACCCAGTCCAAACTGGCTGATGTCAACAACGTCGACATTGTCTTTACTTCGAACAAGGCCTTATGGAGCCGTTGTATTGTGACTGAATCGGCTAACCGATTCTACCCACTACAAGGGTATACAACCCAAACTGCACCGGGGGAAACCGCCATTCGCCGTCATTTTGACTTGCGAGGATCGCCCAATGTTACAAAGGAAGATACCAACAACGATGGTTTGCCCGATGTAGAAACCAATCCCGATCCAACCCTTTCTCGGGTCGGCTTTGGTTGGTTCCCTGGCTACGCCATTGATGTAGAAACAGGTCAACGACTCAATGTTTTCTTTGGTGAAAACTCTGTTTACGGGGGGACCAACAATCCTTTGCTCAATGTTGGCCGCGACATGATGTTCAACCCCAATAGCCTCATCACCCTGGGCAATTCGGCCAATGGCAACCTGGGGCCCTATTTTGCGGGTGGACAACACTTTGTCTATGTCACTAGGACCGTTTACGACAGTTGTAAAGTACTGAGCCGACAATTGCGACCCAACAACAGCCCAGTCAACAAAGGACGGGTATTGAAGGACATCACCTGGGGTGGTTTGATTTTGCCGCGCCCGGGTGCCAGCTTCAAATCGTATAAAGATGGCTTGATCCCAGATGACGTGGTCGTAAAATTACGGGTGAACAACCCTTACCAGGTAGACCGCCGCACCGGTGTAAACGGACTAAGGGAAAGTGGCTATCCTGTTTACCGCTTCCGTTTGGATGGCAAACAGGCCGAAGCACTCAGCACTCGCGGCGTGGACAGTGCGATGGCCATGATTAAGGTAACACCTAACCCCTACTACGGATTCTCCGATTACGAAGTATCACAGTTTACCACTACGGTGAAGGTCACCAATCTGCCAGCCAAGTGCGTCATTACGATTTACTCGCTGGATGGTAAATTCATTCGACAATACCGCCGTGATGAGATCGGCCAAACGCCGCGAGGCAACAACCGGGCCATCTTGCAGAAACAAATTACCCCCGATTTGGAATGGGATCTCAAGAACAACAAGGGCATCCCCATCGCCAGCGGCGTGTACCTGATCCATGTGGATGCAGGTGAACTGGGACAACGAACGATTAAGTGGTTTGGGGTCAATCGGAAATTTGATCCTTCAGGACTTTAATTTAAAGATGAGAGATGAAAGATGAGAGATGCTACCGCAGCGTTTTTGATGATGGCCTTGTCTAAGCCTCTGCGGTAGCATCTTTCATCTCTCATCTTTCATCTTTCATCTCTCCAAAATGGTTTTTATGCAAAAAATATACTTTTCCCTCTTCTTCCTATTGTTGAGCTTTGGTGCAACCCAGGCAGGGAATCCCGATCGCCAGGGCGAAGCGGGTGCCTACGAATTGCTGATGGACCCATGGGCGCGTACAGCAGGGCTACACAGCATGAGTACCTCGCTGGTACGCGGCGTAGAGTCGATGAACCTCAACGTAGCGGGCCTGGTACGCATCAACAAACTGGACTTTGGCTTTGGCAGCACCCAATACCTGCGAGGAACAGGCATCAACCTGAGTTCGGCAGCGGTGAGTGCCAAAATTGGCAAAAGCAGCGTGATGGGCCTCAGCTTGATGGCCGTGGATTTTGGGGACATTGAAGTCACGACCGCCAATCAGCCAGAAGGTACGGGCGCAACCTATTCACCCAGTTTTTTCAACCTGGGTTTTGCCTACGCCCACGAATTTGAAAACAAAGTTTCAGTGGGGTTATTGCTCCGTGTTGTTTCCGAGTCTCTGGCCAATGTCTCTGCTTTTGGCTTTGGTATTGATGCTGGGGTACAATATGTGACGGGTGAACAGGACAATTTCAAATTTGGCATCAGCCTCCGCAATGTTGGGTCGCCGATGACTTATCGCGGCGAAGCCCTGTCTATCCAACGGCCAAGCCCCAATGGCGGCTCCTACGATGTAACCGTGGACCAGCGTGGCGCTCGTTTTGAATTGCCTTCCTTGTTGAACATTGGCGCTTCCTACGACTTTCGCTTTTTGGAAAAACACCGCTTTACGGTACTCGGTAATTTTACTTCCAACTCCTTTTCGAGAGACAATCTGGGCGGTGGTGCGGAATATGCCTTTGATGAACGTTTTGTATTGCGGGCGGCTTACAAAACTGATTTGGGCTTGACGGATCCGATTCAGGCACCGATTTATACGGGTTTGAGCGCAGGTGGATCGGTGACTTTCCCTTTGAGCAAAGTAGAAAAGAATACCAAGATCAGTGTGGATTACGCTTACCGTGCCTCTAAGGTGTGGAGTGGAACGCACAACATTTCCGTACGTATCGGGATTTAATGTATTGAAATTTAAAAAAATATACATTTTTACACGCCAGAAGCGAAGAGCATGAATTGCCACGTGCTTTAGCTCGTGGATCAGGATTGCCCTCCTAAATGGGCTTTAGCCCCAGCTTTAATTTTAAGCCAGGGCTAAAGCCCAAAATAATAGATTTCCTCATACCCACCAGCTGAAGCTGGAGGCAATTCATGTCCTCCGAGAAAAATTTATAGTGGTTAGTATATTGAAGCACAGCTTTTAACACCATTTTAACGCAGGCAAATTTGATGCTTAACCCAGACTGCTGTACCTTTCAGGTATAAAAATCCGACCTTATGTACCTGAAAAATTACACCTCTGCTATTTTTCACTTTTTCGTTTTGGCCATTAGCTTTAGCGCTTGCGCCGTGCCGCAAGCCGTGGTTCGCATGGAACCCGCCGCTGATCAAAAAATCCGCTGGGATTACGGCCAAGCCATTGTGGAAAAAAGTGTAGACAGCCTCTTTGGCCGAGCAGCTTTTGACCATGCCGAAAAAGAGTTTTTGGTCTTCAATGTGGACGTAACGAACCTGAGCCAGAAGGATCAATTGGTTGCACCAGAACAGTTTTACATCACCACTGCTACGGGCACCCGCTACTTTGCCCTTGATCCGGAGAAACAATTGTTCTCCATGGAAGTGCAGGAGAATGTTCGGGAAGCCAATGCCAAAAATGCTGCCGTTCTGGCTGGTGTGGTGGCCGCCGCTGCGGTAACTGCTGTAGTTGTTTCCGAAATCAAAGACGCCAAAGAAGACCGCAACAATAATAACAACAACAACTCCAACAACGAGAACCGCAACAACAATCTGGACAATACGAACTTTCTCCTTTCGGTTCCCTTGGTCATCAACTCCGCTTCAGCGAATCAATCCATCGTTCAGCAAAACATCGGCAACTTTGAGCCCAATCGACCCACTACCGGGGATCGTGGTTTTTGGATGGATTATTCCCTGCGCAAAACCACCCTCGCTCCAGGCGAAAAAGCCCGAGGCAAAGTACTGTTTTACCGGCAAGATGCTTTGAAGGATTTTTTGTTGATGTTGCCCGTGGAGCAAAGTGTATTTTCTTTTGGGTTTAAGCAGAAGGTTTTTCAGCCGCAATAATGAAAATCAAGCGCTTAAACGCTGTATTTTGCTTTATTTTTAACCTTTCACTAATCTACTTTTAACATTCAGCTCATGTTGAAAGTAGTTCTTTGTGGCAAGCAAAACTAAGTTCCACAAAAGGTCTAAAAACAGCAACATGCAGCGTTTACTTTTTATCCTGCTCACTTTTTTTTGTATCCAGGCTGGCTTTGCCCAAAAACCAGTTTTTGTCGTCGACTCCACGAGTACCAATCCCTGGACCAAACGCCCATTTGAAAACAACCCGGATAACTTCCAGTTTGCCATTGTCACTGACCGCACTGGGGGGCACCGCGATGGGGTTTTTGAAAAAGCAGTGGAAAAGCTGAATAAACTGCATCCAGAATTTGTGATGTGTGTAGGCGACTTGATTGAAGGCTACACCAAAGACCAGAAAGAAATTGACCGCCAGTGGGCAGAATGGGACGACATTGTGGGCAAATTGAAAATGCGTTTTTTTGCCCTGCCCGGCAACCACGATATTTCCAATGAAGTGATGCGCAAGGTGTGGCTGGAGCGCTATGGCAAAGCCTGGTACCATTTTGTGTACAAAAACGTGTTGTTCATCACCATGGATTCCAACGACGGTGATGGGCTGAACCTCAGCCGCCCGCAAATCGATTATGTCAAAAAAGCCATTGCTGACAATCCCAATGTGCGCTGGACGATGCTGTACATGCACCACCCAGTATGGAACTACAAAGATTTTAATGGCTTCAGTGAAATTGAAGCTGCCCTGCAATCCCGCCCTTACACGGTATTGGCTGGACACAACCACCAGTACCTCAAAACCCAGCGCAACAACCGCAATTATTACATCCTGGCTTCTACAGGCGGCGGTAGCCAATTGCGTGGCCCTCGTTTCCAGGAGTTCGATCACATTACTTGGGTGACCTTTACGGACGAGGGGCCTGAACTGGTCAACCTGGCCCTGAGTGGCATCCACAACGATGACATCGTGGACGATGCAGGCCTGGCCAAGGCCAAAGCCATGCTGGACGCGGTAAACTTTAAACCTCAATTGCTCAAAATCGATGCACGCCGGGCTCAGGTGTTGTTGAACATCCACAACAGTGGCAAGGATACCCTGAATTTTGACAGCCAATTGTACCACCACCACCAATTGAGCCCCAATCAAAGCAAGTTCAAGTTTAAGGTTGCGCCCCAAAGTAGCCACCAAGTGAATTTTGAGGTGGCTATCACTGGCAATACGCTTTTTGAAAAAGCCGCGCCACTGGAGCTGGACTGGCAAATGAACTTGCCTTCACCTTTTATGGAAGCACCCTACCGTTTGGAAGGCACCTTGCCGATCACCATTGATTTTACGCCGCCCAGTCCGGCGGTAGAAGAACGAGCCATTTTTTTGACCACCAAAACGATCGAACTCAAGCAGCCCCAAACCGGACTGAGCATGCGCTATACCCTCGATGGCACCGAACCTGGCCTCAATGCCAAAACTTACCAGGCACCCATCACGATTAGCAACACGACAACCTTGAAAGTTCGCTATTTCAATACCAAAAATGGCGCAGCCAGTGCTACTTGGCAGCAGGTTTACCGCAAAGTCGCTCCACTGGAACCTGTAACACTGCAAGCTGGCAAACCGGGTATGGCCTATCGCTATTACGAAGGCAATTTCCGGACTTTACCTGATTTTAAAACCTTAAAACCGCTAAAAACAGGTACGGTACAAGACCTAAACGTGGAGTTGCTAGCGGGATCCCACATTGATCATTACGCAATTGTCTACGAGGGTTATGTCGACATTCCGGCTGATGACCTGTACTATTTTTATACCCGCTCCGATGATGGTTCCAAGTTTTACATCCACGACCAATTGGTGGTGGACAATGATGGTTCGCACGAGGAGCGTGCGCGGGGTGGCGATATTGCTTTGAAAAAAGGTCTACATCCTTTTCGGATCGAATATTTTGAGGATTTTGAGGGGCAGAGTTTGTTTGTTGGGTACAGTGGAGGGGATGGGAAGAGGAAGCCGTTGGTGGGTTTGCCGATAATGAGTAAGTAGGCTTTGTTATCAAATCCCCTCAAAAGTAACATCAACATCAATTGATCCGGATGGATTAGTGGGAATTTTACTGGGCTGCACTAACGGCAGGCCTAATTTTGTGGCCAATTGTGCAAAAACTTTAGTGTCGGAGCTAATCAATGCATCCAGCTTTCTACGCTGCGCATGGGCTGAAGCAATGATCTTTAAGTCATCCGAAACCCATTGCCTTGCCCATGATATTCCTTCAAATTTCAAATCTTGCTCAAGTTGTTTAAGCCACTGAAACTTTTGGCCATCAGGCAAAATGGTATCAAACAGTAGAGGAATAGAGGCTGCAATACTAGCTGTGAAATCAACAAAGGTCACATCCGCGCCACTGAACAGACTGATCACGCGCTCAATGTTTGAACTTGATTCTGGTAACTTGCTGAGTTCGGCAATAGATATGGCAGAAACCAATAGCATTGGTGATTCTCCCAAATGCGCTGTGCTGGTCAGATAATTGATTAGTTGTTGGACTTTTTCAATCCGATCCTTCTCTCCTGGATTTTTATCGAATCGAGCCGGGTTTTTCGTGTAATCAACTATCACCGAAGTATCAATCATGACACGGCTCCAATGCTTGATGGGCTTAATTTGACTCATTCGTTCGAGGCACGTAGTTTATGGAAATATTCAGCAGTATTTTCTATTTCATTAAAAAGGCCATCAGGCTGGGCAGCTTTGAGCTCTGCGGCCATTTCGGCAAAGCTACGCGGATTGCTAAGCTTAAAATCTTCCAGCACGGTGCCCTTTATTTCTTTGGTAGCGGCATCGATTCGCTTGCGAATACTAAAGATTAACTTGGCTTTTTTAAAGTAAGGCAACAATTCCATTTCCTGCTCCGCCGTAACTTCCACATTATGTGCAAAACCAGTAATACGGATAACAGATTTGGCTTTTTCAGTCAAATTAGGACTACCGATGCTGGTCAATATCCCGTATACATCCCCCAGCTCAAAGTAATACTTGGGTAAGACAGGCAAATCAAACTGGGTTACCGAATACCGCTCATTGTCTTGTGGGTCATATGCTTCCAAGCTGAGTTGATCACCGATGATGGCCTTTAGTTTGCGGGCATAGTTCATTTGTGCGTCGCTAAAGCCTTTGAGTTTGTTCTGGCTGATATTGGCGTGAATGACCTTGAGATTATGGTGAATGGTAGCATCAGGCGTAGCCAAATTCAATCCGTACGACTCATGCAACACATCCTTCAATACCAAATCTTTAGCATCTGTTGCCCCCACTGCCTTGACCAGCACAGCCAACAATTCGACCATACGACCCAATGGAATGCCATGGCCATCTTTAAATGGCCGCTGCTTATCCTCGAATTTTAGGACGTAGTTGTGCATGGAATCAAGGGTTAATCAAGTAGGTAGAATGAAATTTTGAGGTAAAAATACGGGATTTTTGGTTTGCTTGTGGGGAAAAGTGTTGGGGAGGCTTTATGTTAGTTGCTATTTTCCGGCTTATTGACCAGGGAGTAGTGTACCTTTATTGGGGCTTTTTGATTGCGTCTTGTAATTAAACTAAGGAGGATTGAATCACCGGATTGGCTCCAGATTAATTAATATATTCTTCTTATTAGATACTTCAGAATAGACTACTTTTACTGATTCGTCAAAGAAAATCTTGACCAAATCGGTCAATCCATCAGAGACGTTAATCTTGATTTTACCAGTTTCAGTTTCAATACGGATACTGTTGGATGCAGCATCTCCCATTCTAAGAGTGCCTACGGCTTGTTTTACTTCACCATCTCCATTTTCCTCAATTGAAGGTAATAGTTCTCTTACTTCCTTCCCTGGTTTTTCAAGACATAGAGTACGCAGTTCACCCAGCCTGATGGCGGTAAGTCCAACTGCTTTGATGTTATTACCATCAGGGGCAAGTGTAGAGATAAGGCTAATGAAGTTTTGATAATAATTTTCGTCTCCTATTTTTGCCTGTAACTCCTCAGTCCTTTCATCATTGACGAGGTTGATATTGTCCATGATATCATCCACTACTTGGGCTGGAAAATTATCAGGAAACAAGGATATATTTCCATCTACAGGACTTCCAAATCTTATTTTAATGGCAAAACTATTTTCTCTTGGAACAGCAAGATAGGCTTCCACTAATTCCGACACAGCCGAATTTATTTTCCCTTTAATACGATAAGGCTTACCTTGCTTACGTTCTGCAGTACGCTGGACAATTGACTCAAGTATTTTATATCGCTGAATAAAATCTTTAGACTTTACCATGCCATACCCAACAGAGTTTCCAGTCAATGAAAATTGAATTTCTGTCGAATCAAGGAAGGAGTATTTAGATTCAGCATGACGGAACAAATTAATATCCTCCAGAAGGTGTCGTAGATCATCTAATACATCTTCAGGCACATCTCGCCCTGCTAGAGCCATAGCAGCATACCGTTCAGCCTCTCTGAACAGTTCTAACTCTTTAGCATAATAAGCGGCATTTTTCAGCACAACTGAGCGTGTAGGCTCTGCGTGGTATCGATCATGATAAAATTCTGCTACCTCCTTGGCTTGCTCGTATGCTTGAGAATATAATATTTGCGCAGCGCCCAAATCACCTTTAAGTTTGGCTACGTAGGCTTCCTGAGCAAGAAGGTTTGCTCGCCGATGAATTCCTCGTATTTCCCTTATTTCGCTCATTGTTGATGGAATAATGCCTTAGGCGCACTAAATTCAATGATGCCAATATACACAGGAGTTGTATCTTGATCATATTTTTTTAGACGAGCCACCTTTTCTTTTAGCCTGTATTCTGGCTTGTTAGTCTGAGTTTCTCGCCTGATGCCGGATATTTCCAGTCGTGCATTCTGGATAAAATTATCAGATTCATCAGATTCATCTAGTTCAAGCCAAAAATCAAAGCCATTTCCTTTCTCCGAAGATGTGAACTTTGAGAATTGGCTCAATCTTTGGGTGAGTAAGATCGAAACACACATCGCTGCATGATCTGTTTTCCTATGTTCATCCTGATAAGAACGTTTCATATGCTCAGTTGTTGTCAACACCCATCTTAGCCTGAAGGGTTCCTCAGTGTTTGACGGGCTTTTGACCACAACAAAATCTACAGGATCGCGATGCGACATTTCCTCTAATGTCAATACTGCACATTCATGCATCGTTGTAGCCAATCCGATTGCCAACCAATCTATTCCACTTGTGATTTCCTCTAAAAAAATATCACTCATTCATTTAATGTTATTAAAGATCTATGCCAATTACACCCTCCTACTTCGTCCACTCCAATCCCTCTACATTAAACTCCCCAATCTGGCGACCAGAATTATAAAAAGGAGCCTCTAGCATAAGTTTCTTAGCTGCTTTTAGTTTTGCTATAAACTTGTTGGCACTTGAAACAAATATAACATCAGAGCTGCAATCTGCCGTCTCGACATAAGATAAATTAATGGGTTATTCATCGTCAAACTTAGCTCGGAGAAATTCAGAATCATTATAATTTCCCATATAGCTAAAATTCTGCTCTCCATACCCAGAGCTACCTTATGCTATGGAGATATTTCAAAGTATATGAATCCGAACCAAATATTGTCTTTCTCCTCTAGCACTAATGCTGTTACTCACCTTGATACAGTACATATATCATCCCCTGACAAATGTAACTATTAATTCTTAATATAACAAGACCCGGTAACACTATTGTTATCAAACTCTGGCGATATATTCTCGTCAAGATAAATGATCATGCCGCTTTACAGTATTCTATTGCATCCTGAACTTCCTTTTCCCCTAAGTCATAAGCAGAACAAATAAAAGGTATACTTTCTCCTCCCTGATACAGACCGTATATCGTTTCAGGATAAATATTGCTTGTGCCGATGACAGGATGACCGAATTGACGCTGGGGGTCTACCACAATGCTTTTTTCCTTGCCCCGTGGCCAAAAGCGCAAGGCAATTGATTCCTGATCAAAATCCAGTTTGTGGAAAAACTGTCGGATGAATTCCAGATTCAGCTGTTTCGTACCATCGAGGGATACAATATGCCCTTCAAATTCCAGGTAGATCCGGTATTGATCGGTTTGGATGTTTTCTACTATCTTTTTTTGGGCAAAAGGAAAGGGAGTATTGAACCACTCCGATAAGGCCGTTTTGGCGCGAATCACTGCTTTGGTTGGGATGCCTGCTTCCCCCAAATGATACAACACATAAAACTCTACCAAAGCTTGAAAACTAACTGCAACACTCCGATCGATGCTCCAGGAATACTGGTTCCAATAAGCTGCCAGCCAACGCCGAACCTTGGCTGTTGGTAGTTGGAGAATTTCGGAGATGTCTGCTACGGTGTAAATTCCATCCCCAAATTCAAGCTTATGTTGTAGCGTTTTGGTCACGATTTATGGGAAGCTTGCGAAGTTGTTTACAAATATATACGAATTAGGTTGTTTTTTCAGTTTTAACCAAACAAATAATTTGTCAAATCCAGGTACAAACAAAAAAGCCCGCTGTAACGAGCTTTCTTCCAGAGCCGCCCAAGGGACTCGAACCCTCGACCTACGCATTACGAATGCGTTGCTCTACCAACTGAGCTAGAGCGGCTGAACAATTTTAAATTGGGCTACAAATATAGTACAAAAGCGAGTGCTCTGTCAAGCAATCTTCCCCTTTTTTTACCAGCTCACACCAGCTCCACCGCCACCAGAAGAGCCGCCGCCCCAACTACCACCACCGCCGCCGCCGCCACTGCCGCCTGAAGACGAGCTCCGGGTCAGCATGGGGATCGTTACCCGTTTCACTTCGTGGTAGTTACAACTTTTGCAATCGTTGACCACTTCTTTGAGTCCCGTAGAGGAGTAAGTCGCCGATGTGATGGTTTTGCTATGAGAATTGTAGTAGGTGATGTAACTGCATTTGGGGCAACGGCGGTATTTTAGGTTGCCTTTGCTGTAGCGCAGGATGAGGAGATCTCCCGCGTCGTTGTCGTTGGCCCAAACGTCGTAATCCGCTACGCCGATTTCTTCTTCGGTGATTTGGCCTTTCTCGAGGTAAGGATCTTCTTCATTGTCGGGAATCAAACGCAGTTCGGCACCCGTTTTTTTGCTGTAACGTTTGCCGTAACGCAATTCCTTCATTTTGCGGCCCACAAACCACCAAATAAAAACGTAGGGAATCGGGAACAGAATGAGAAAAAACCACTTCCGCGATTTGCGCAAGGCCATGTATTTATCATAAGCATCCTGCTTGCTGCTGAGGCCATTGTAGACAAAAACCAGAGTCAGTAGGTTGAAAATCCCATTAAAAATGGAGTGGCCGAAAAGGATATCTAACCAGCTGCCCTTGCTACTTGAGCTCTGGGATTGATCTTGGATTTCTTCAATACTGTTGGGGTTTTCGAGGTAGTATTTAAATTTGTTGACCGCCGCGATCAAGCCGACGCCGTATTCTCCTTTTTGAAAATGGGGCACCAATTCCTGCATTCCCACCCGATAACAAATCGCATCGGTAAGGATACTTTCCGTCCCCAAGCCCGTTTCAAACTCGGTACGTCGCTGGTCCATTACCGTAAGCATCAAGAGACCATTGTCCTTTTCAGCCTGGCCAATGCCCCATTTGTTGAAGAGTCTGGTGGCAAATTCTTTGGGGCTGTCTTCCCCGATCGACCCCAGTACAACTACTGCGATTTGGGCAGTAGCGGAATCTTCCACTGCATTGATAAGGTTGTTCAGCACCGCCTCATCAGAGGCGCTGAGGTAGTCGTCAGGGTCGCTGACACTGCTGTTGCGGTTCTTGGGGTCAGGTACACGATCAACAGTGTAGGTCTTTCCAGACTTTTGTGCAGTCAGGAAGCCAATGGAAAATAAAAGTGCAAAGGTGAAAAGTAAATGGCGCATGGAATGGCAAAGGTTTTCCGTAATGTGTAACAAGCGTGGGCTTTGTCGCTTAAAGTGTGCCTCAAGATCGGGATTTTCGGTCAAATCCGCATGCTTATTCGACACAATGGTGATTTTAGATCGATGGATGATTGAACCCTGAAGGCGTATCATTCCTAAGATGGCCCTTAGATGTCTTAGATGGTTCAAATAAACTTCAAGGATGTGCCGCCACCCAAACCTCCCCATCTTCAAAAATCTCTTTTTTCCAGATTGGCACAGTTTCTTTTAACGTATCAATCGCGTGTTGGCAAGCCTCAAAAGCAGCCTTGCGGTGCGGCGTAGAAACAGCAATGATCACCGCAATGTCTCCAATCGCCAGGCTACCTACCCGATGGTGAATGACCACATGATGCGCCTGCCAACGTTGTTCCACTTCCGCAGCGATCTTTGTCATCTCCGAAATGGCCATCGGCGCATAAGCTTCAAACTCCAAGCGCAGCACTGGGCGACCCTTGGTTTGATTGCGCACCGTGCCGATAAAGACCGTTGCTCCACCCGATGCCGGGTCGGCAGCCAAGTCGATGCATTCTTGAGCAGAGAGGGGGATTTCTTTAATTTGGATGTTGAGCATGGTCAATAATTTATTCCAAAACCCCTAAATGAATAATTCGCCCACCCGTCTGGTTGATGGGATCTACACTTTTACCGATGACAATCCCATTTTCTGGTGCAGTGTATTCTTTGATCACATCACCGAAGATGTTGCGCAAGGTGGCAATGGTTTCACCTGCGTAAACCAATTCTCCAACATTGGGAGAGACGGTCAAAATCCCCCCTGAATCGGAATGAATCCAGTAAGAGTTTTTACAAATATAGGGTCGGTGTTCTGGTAGTTCAATCGCCCCTCCAGTCATTTGTAATTGACAAAGCAGGTTGTAAATGCCCGTCAAACCTGAGCGCAGGAAACCCTTGTGAAAAGTATGGGGGCTGCCCACTTCCAGGGTAATCGCATAAATTCCCAAGGAATCGGCCGCGCCGCGCAGAGACCCATCCGAAGCCAGGTTGTGTACAATCACCTGGGCGTTTTGTAAAATGGCCATTTCCCGGCAAATCGGATCATCCAAATCAGCCCGGATATAGTGTG
Organism: Saprospiraceae bacterium; assembly: GCA_027488855.1. Taxonomy (GTDB): domain Bacteria; phylum Bacteroidota; class Bacteroidia; order Chitinophagales; family Saprospiraceae; genus Haliscomenobacter. The sequence continues at coordinate 32,924 of JAIYAV010000126.1, read as the reverse complement.
CGTTTACCCGACCAAAACTAGCCGTATGCAAATCCAACAGGTAATCAAAATAACGCACAATCCGATCCACCAAACGAAAAGCGTACACCTGGCTGTTGCTGCCATCGGCCCGCCCTGGCATCACCCGATTGAGGTCGGCGCCATCGGTAAAGTTCCGCTCCTTGATGAGCAAAGAGGGGATATTGATTACGGGTATCCCAATCACCGTTCCGGCTAAGCCGTCGAGAGAAACTTCCTGAAAAAAACGCTGAATCAGAGGGATACCATTGATTTCATTCCCCCGAATTGCGGCAGTAATACCAAGTACCGGGCCATCCTTGCGCCCCCGCGCTACAATGACCGGAATGTACACCGGAAGCCCCATCCCATCGGAAATGAGGTGCAACCAAAATCGACGGATGCTGCCCTGGGGCACTTTGCTTAAGTCGAGACGGCGGATGACTTCGGTATGCGTATCGGTTTGGGCAAATGGGTTCATAGCACGATTTCTTCAATCAGGGAAGGATCATTGTTGATCGATTTGAAGTATTTCATTCGGAATCGCCCCTGTGCATTGACCAGGGTATCTGCCATTTTATCGATGGCAACGGTGGAAAACACCGTTTGAATGTAGGCTTCAATCAGGTCATCCAAGCCAATTCCCAGTTTATTAAAATCTCGTCGATCCATCAAAACCAAGCGGTTGGTGTCGCTGTCGAAGGTGCCATCCGGGTTTTTGATGGAGAGGTTGGTGCCCAACATATCCCAGGAATCACAGCCGTCTTCCAGAATGTCTTCCAGCGGTTTGCGCGCCCGGCGAGCGTATACACAGAGGGGTAAAATGCCTTCTTCGGTAGAGCTCACCATCATGCGCAGGTCGGCTACATAAGTTTTGCCGTTGGCCGTAGGAATGGTGCCCACGTGGTACAATTTGCCGGAAGAGGTGGTTGAACTCCAATTGTAATTGCCAATTAGGCTTTGCACGATAAAACGATCATAGGGAAAATCTTCGGCCATAAATGCAGCCAATTCCTGGGCATTCACTATGGTATAAACCCCCTGCCCGGCATTGCTGTAAGGAACCTTGACGACTGCCTGACCGCCCAATTCAGCTACTCTTTGGGGAATGGCCTCTTTGCTCACATCCCAGATGGTTTGAGGGATGTTGATGCGCAGCCCTTGGTCTTCCCATTCCGCATTGAAATGTTCGTAAGCTTTAGCGGCCACCATTTTATTGCGACCACCTGCCAAACAAGCCACGACGGGGTTAAAAATGCGGGTTTTGGTGTTCATGTGCAGGCGATTCCAGGGGCGTTGGGTCACGTAGCGGAAGGCCGCCCGAATCAGGTGCCACTCCCCTTTTTCATCCAAAACCTCCATTTGAGCATCTGCATTGTAGCGCACTGGCGGGTTAGGATCCTCGTTGAAGAAGGGTACAAAAAATACATCTTCCTTCATCACATCCGCAATCACTGCTGCATAACCAGAAGCTTCCATGTAGTTTTTATCGTACAAAACCGCTAAAGCCCCTTGCACCCCTGTGCGTTTTTTTTGCAAAAAAGGCTTGAAGCTACGCTCAATAAGCAGCCGATAGCCACCTTGTTCTTTGTGGTCGTCGGTAAGGGGCATGGATTTTTGACCCGAAGGACAGGAATTGTTTTCAATGATGACCATTTGGCGGCGTGCACTGGCCGAGGTCACATTGAGCAAATCGGCACCAGCCCAGAGGAAATGTTTGCATTTGTAATTGAGCAGTTCCGCCAATGCTTCGGCTTTCACCACTGGATGTAGGTGGCAGTACCGATTGATCATTCTTTCCCGGCTGAGGTTGAGGAAAAAAAGAACCATGGGATGAATGGTCGCATTGAGCGCTTTGGGGTACCAATGCCGATGTGCTTCAAACTCACCAGGGTGAACAAGCTTAGCTGCTTTGGGTGGCAGTACTTCAGATAGGATCATTGGTAGTTGGATGTTATGGTTAACTGGGGTGAAAAGTACGCAGAAAAAACCAGAAGCGTACGCACGTATGGGTTACTTTTTCCCGTGCAAAAAATCCGCGAGATCGCGAAGTCAAGGATCATTCAATCATCGGTCATGGATGGGTGGGATGAAAGATGAATTGAATGCCCCTTGAGTCTTTAGGAACGAGAACGAAATAACTTCCCGCTTTACCTTCGCTCTTTCGAACTTATTCTTCCTATCTTTTTCGTTAAATAGGCTTGCTATCCGCCTCAAAAGATACTCGACTAAGTTCGAAATAGCTTTGGTAAATTCGGAAACTTATTTCGTTCTCGTTCCTCAATTGTCAGTTGTCGTCGTCGTCAGCGTCCGATAGCCATTTTTTAGGGTTATTGTATTTGGGCTTTTCCTTGGAAGGGCCCATGTTTTTCTTGTTTTTGTCTTTGACAAATTCAGTCTCATCGTACTGACGACCGCCGGTCTTCTTTTTTGGTTCTTTTTTTTTCATGACTCTGCGTGTTTACAGCAAAAAGCGCAAAGCAATTGGTGTTTTTTTGCTTGCAACTTGATGCGAGCACAGATTTTGGTGAAACAATGTTAAGTCACTTCCAAATGTCACTGAAAAGATAAAGGGCAAAATTAATTATTGCAAGTGTTGAGCGTAAAAAAATTATTGCGTGTAGGCATGCAGTCGACGCGTTGTGCTGAAAATGCCTGGTTAGCTCGGAAAAATGGGCAAAAATCTGTGGCAAAGTCAGCCATACGTATTGATTTTATTACCTTTATTTATTTGCTTTTAAACTATAAACAACACAACATGAAAACAGTATTCTTTTTCGCACTCTGCATTTTTTCGCTCAACCTGATCGCGCAAGACAAATTGGGGGTATTTGACCACCACGAAGATGTGGGAAACCCGAGCATGAAAGGCTCAGCGACCTACAATCCCGAAACCCAGCAGTACACCATAGAAAGCGCGGGCATCAACATGTGGGACAAGGCCGATCAATTTCACTTTTTGTGGAAAAAAATCAAAGGCGATTTTATCATTTCGGCCAGCGTCCAGTTTATCGGCAAAGGCACCAATCCACACCGCAAATTTGGCATCATTGCCCGGGATAAACTCACAACTGAGTCCCGCTATGCTGATGCTTGTGTCCACGGCGACGACCTGACCTCGCTCCAATATCGCTCCAGCGATGGCGCCATTACGGAACAAGTGGAGCTATCGGTCTTTCACCCTACCGACATTGAATTCCAACGCATTGGCAACAAATTCATCTTCTCGGCAGCCGTATTTGGAGAAAACTACAAGTCGGTCACCAAGGAGATAGAGCTGGGGGAAGAAGTATTCGCCGGGCTTTTTATCTGCTCACATGAGGATAAGGTGCTTGAAAAAGCCATTTTCAGCAATGTGCGCATCACCATTCCAGCAGCGAAAGATTTCCGGCCTTACCGGGATTACCTCGGTAGCCATATCGAAGTGATGGAGGTGCAAACTGGCTTGCGCAAAATCCTTCATTCTGCCCCCAATTCCCTGCAAGCCCCCAATTGGACCAAAGATGGCAAAACCCTGATTTACAATTCCGAAGGTTTGTTGTACAATTACGATTTGGCCACAGGCAGCATCAGCAAGTTGAATTCCGGCTTTGCAACGAATAACAACAACGACCACGTCTTGTCTTTTAATGGCAAAAACATCGCCATCAGCAACCACATGGGTACTACCAGAATTTCAACCCTCTTCACCTTGCCCATCACGGGGTCGGACAATCCGGTGGCCATCACATCACCCGAATCGGGGCATTCGTACCTGCACGGCTGGTCGCCCAATGGCAAAAGTTTACTTTTTACGGGCCAGAGAAACAAACAGTACGACATTTGGTCAGTCGACATTGCTACGAAAAAAGAAACCCAACTGACCAATACCGTCTCCCTAGATGACAGCCCCGAATACACCCCGGATGGCAAATGGATTTATTTCAACTCCGTGCGCACTGGAACCATGAAACTCTGGCGCATGAAACCCGATGGCAGCCAGCAGGAACAGGTAACCTTTGATGAGTACAACGACTGGTTTCCCCACATTTCACCCGATGGCAAGTGGATTGTTTACCTCTCCTACCCCAAGGAAATCAATCCCAGCGAGCATCCCTGGTACCAAAAAATCTACTTACGTCTGATGCCTGCCAGTGGTGGCATTGCCCGGAATATTGCGTATGTGTACGGTGGACAGGGTACCATCAATGTGCCTTCCTGGTCGCCGGACAGCAAGCGGATTGCTTTCGTGAGCAACACGCAGTTGAAGTAGGCTAATGCAACAAATCTGTAAAATTTGACTACCCAATATTTTCAACTCATCCTTTCTAAGGTGTCCTAAGGTGTCTAAGGTGGTTCAAAATGAATCTAATATGGTTCTTCAATTAAAACATAGTTTATTTGAACCACCTTAGACACCTTAGGACACCTTAGGACACCTTAGAAAGGATGCGCCTTCGGCGCTCCAAGTTTTAGTATATCACCCCATCTTCTCCAAGGAAAATCGTATGGTTTTGGGCAAAAGCACTAACTTTAGCCCAAAACCATACCAACCCATGTCCGATGCCTTTATTTTCGACGCCCTGCGTACCCCGCGTGGTCGTGGAAAAACCAACGGATCATTGTACGAAGTCAAACCACTGGACTTGCTGGGCACCGCCCTGGAAAAGCTCCGACTGCGCAATCAACTGGATACGAAAGAAGTAGATGACGCCATCATTGGCTGCGTTACCCCAACCGATGACCAGGGCTTCAACATCGCCAAGGCTGCACTCATTCACGCCGGCTGGCACCAGAATGTAGGCGGGCTGACAATAAATCGTTTTTGTGCCTCCGGCCTCGAAGCCATTAATTTGGCTGCCGCAAAAATCAAAATTGGCTGGAGCGACCTGATGGTAGCGGGTGGGCTCGAAAGTATGAGTCGCGTACCCATGGGCAGCGATGCTGGTCCACTGATGTACGATCCTGAATTGATCAATCGTGCCGATTACATTCCCCAAGGCATTTCCGCCGACCTGATTGCCACCATCGAAGGTTTTTCGCGGGAGGACGTGGATGCCTTTGCCCTGATCAGCCATCAACGCGCCGCCGAAGCCATTCAGGCCGGTTATTTTGCCAAATCCCTGGTACCCATTTACGACCGCAGCGGCTTGCTCATTCTGGACCATGATGAGTACGCTAGGCCAGATACTGATGCGAACATCCTGCAACGCCTTCGCCCGTCTTTTGCCGCTACGGGTGCTTTAGGCTTCGACGAAATGGCCTTGCACAAGTACCCCTTGGTGGAAAAAATCAACCATGTACATACTGCGGGCAACTCTTCCGGCATCGTGGATGCAGCCGCAGTAGTGCTGATGGGCAGCAAAGAAAAAGGCCAAGCGCTGGGCCTAAAACCACGCGCCCGCATCCTCTCTATCGGCAATGCCAGCGTGGAGCCCACTTTGATGCTTACCGGCCCTGGCCCAGCAGCTAAACAGGCCCTGCAACGCGCCAAAATGCAAGCCAAAGACATCGACCTTTGGGAATGCAACGAGGCTTTTGCAGCCGTGGTGTTGAAGTTTCAACGCGACCTGGATATTCCTCACGAACGGTTAAACGTCAATGGTGGCGCGATTGCCATGGGCCATCCATTGGGAGCGACGGGTGCAATCCTAATTGGCACCTTATTGGATGAAATGGAACGCCGGGATGTGCAAACGGGTTTGGTTACGCTCTGTGTCGGCGGTGGCATGGGCGTGGCGACAATTATTGAACGGGTTTAATCTGCAATATGATTTATTACAAAAAAGATACCGATAACATTGTCACCCTCACCCTCGACATGAAAGGGCGACCTCGGAACGTGATCAATCATGAAATCTTCGAGGCTTTTGTTCCCGTTTTGGAACAATTAAAGGCGGATAAAAAACGTGGGGCACTAAAGGGGGTGATTCTGACCTCCGGTAAAAAGACCTTCCTGGCTGGTGGTGACCTGGATTACCTGTACCAAACCAATGATCCAGCCGAAGTATTTGCTTTTTGTGAAAAAATGAAAAAATTCCTGCGCGACCTCGAAAGCCCGGGAGTTGCCGTGGTTGCAGCCTTGAATGGAAGTGCCATCGCTACTGGATTTGAGGTGGCACTGGCTTGCCACCACCGCATTGCGGTAGATGATCGGCGCATGGTACTGGGTTTGCCGGAAGTGGAACTGGGATTGATTCCTGGCGGCGGAGGGATTGTGCGTTTGATGTGGCTGTTGGGCATCGAAAAAGCCAATCACATTGTGAGTAGTGGGCAGTTGTATTCCCCGCAGGAAGCCCTGCGGGTCGGCATCATCGACGATTTGGCGCCCAACCAAAAAGAAATGCTGGAAATGGCCAAAACCTGGCTCCTCAACAACAAAGAAGGCCGCCGCCCTTGGGATAAAAGTGGGGAACGGATCCCCGGCGGTTCGGCCAAAGACGCCCCAATAGCCGATTTTATCCGCGCCGAAGCCGCCCGACTGGCCGCCAAAACCCACCACAATTACCCGGCACCACAAGCCATTCTGAATGTACTCTCTGAAGGCTCCAAAGTAGATTTTGATACCGCCGAACGCATTGAAAGCCGCTATTACACCCAATTGGTGATGAGCAAGCAGTGCAAAAACATGATCAAAGCCTTTTGGTTTGACAGCAATTACATCCGCCACGGTCTGAATCGCCCGCGGGGTTTTGGCAAGTTTCGGCCAAAAAAAGTAGGGGTGATTGGTGCTGGCGGCATGATGGGGTCGGGAATCGCCTATGCCTGCCTGCGCAATGGGCTGGATGTGGTGATGAAAGATGTATCCAAACTGATTGCCGAGCGGGGCCGCGAATACGTGCGCAACAAACTCAACCCGCTGGTGCAAAGTGGCGAAATGAGCAAAACGGAGCGGGATCAGTTGTTGCAACGCATCATCACCACGGAAGACCCCCGCGAGTTTGAAACTTGTGACCTGGTCATCGAGGCCGTTTTTGAAAACGCGATGGTCAAACAAAAAGTCACCAAGGAAGCCGAAGCCTTTATGGACGAGTACTCCTTCATGGCCAGCAATACCATCTCCATTCCCATCACCAAACTGGCCGAAGTATCCATGCGCCCCGATAATTACGTGGGTTTGCACTTTTTTCACCCAGCCGATGAAGTGCCTTTGGTGGAAATTGTGCGCGGTGCCCGTACTTCAGAGGAAACGGTAGCTCGCGCTTTTGACTTTGTAAAAGCCATCAAAAAAACGCCGATCATTGTCAAGGACGACTGGGGTTTTTATGCCGCAAGGGTACAAAATACCTTCATCCTGGAAGGCATTACCATGCTCAAGGAAGGTTACCCACCTGCTCTGATCGAAAACCTGGGCCGCCAGGCGGGAATGCCCAAAGGTGCCCTCGCCCTGGCCGATGACCTCGGCCTCAACCTCGTACTCAACTACGAACGCCAGGCGGGAGAGCACTATGGCCCCAAGTACACCCCCCACCCTGCTGTGGAAGCGCTCGACAAGATGTTGCAGGAATTCACCCGCCCTGGTCGCCAAAAAAAAGCGGGTTTTTATGAATATACCGAAGACGGGCAACGGCACTTGTGGCCGGAGCTAAGCACCCACTTCGGCCCCCAACTCAGTGCTTTCGAACGCCAGGAACTCATTGATCGTCTATTGATTTCACAGGTATTGGAGGCGGTTTGGTGCATGCAGGAAGGCGTCATCAACTCTATCGCGGCAGCTAACCTGGGGAGTATTTATGGCTGGGGCTTCCCGGCTTTTAAAGGTGGAACCATTCAATACATTGCGGATTATGGCCTGGAGGCTTTTGTGGCGCGGTGCAAGTATTTGCGGGAAAAACATGGTTCACGTTTCCGGGTGCCGAAGAAATTGGAGGAGTTGGTGAAGGAGACGGAATTGGTTGGGGATTTGTTGGGGCAACCCTCGCGGTTGCCCAATGCTCAATAGGGTTTTTCGCCATAACTATATACTTTAGGGTACTTATGGCGAAAAATAATTGCTTATTACTCGCCATAAGTCTATATTTGTAGGCACTTATGGCGAATAATAAAGCAAACGGTATGGACGCACAAGTGATCGGGCGGAAAAAAGAGGTGCTCATTTTACAAGAAGCATTGGAGTCAAATGAAGCAGAAATGGTAGCTGTGTTGGGGCGTCGACGCATTGGCAAAACCTTCCTGGTTTCCAGTGTTTACAAGGACAATATCGTTTTTGAAATATCAGGAACCCAAAGCGCCTCAACACAATTACAACTGCGCAATTTTCGAGATGAATTAAGTGCTTTTTATGTAAACAAATTGCCACTTGAGGTTCCTATGGATTGGCTAGCAGCCTTTCAATTGTTGAAGCAGTACTTGAAGGAACTGGACCCTAAAAAAAAACACGTACTTTTTTTTGATGAAGTCCCTTGGTTATCTCGACACAAATCAGGTTTTTTAGAAGCCTTGGGCTATTTTTGGAACAGTTGGGCTTCCCGGCAAAATCTAGTTGTTGTCATTTGTGGTTCTGCGGCTTCTTGGATGATTCGGCGCGTTGTAAACGACAAAGGTGGATTGCACAATCGCATTACCAAATACATTCATTTACATCCTTTCACCTTAAATGAAACAGAGGTTTATCTGCACTCTAGAAATATTTACTTTGATCGGTTTCAAATGCTGCATTTATACATGGCTCTGGGAGGAATACCCCACTATCTCAAAGCAGTAAAAGCTGGACAAAGTGTAGTGCAAAATATTGATCGGATTTGTTTCTCCGAAAATGGCTTGCTCAAAAATGAGTTTTCAAAACTTTACCCTGCCTTGTTCAAACACGCTGAACGGTACGTTGCCATCATCCGGGCGTTGGCCAGTAAATGGAAAGGCATGCACCGTATGGAATTAATCGAACAATTAAAATTTAAGTCTGGCGGCAGCATCACCACTTTGTTGACAGAACTGGAACAATCCGGGTTCATCCATTCATATTATGCGTTTAAAGGAAAGCAACGAGAAAAAACTTATCGACTCAGCGATCCTTATTCGCTTTTTTATTTACAATTCATTGAATCCAACACCTCCGAAGAAGGCATTTGGTTTCAACTCAGCCAATCTCAGCAATACAAATCCTGGGCAGGTTATGCCTTTGAAAATATTTGTCTACGTCACGTTTCTCAAATTAAAAAAGCATTGGGTATCTCTGGTATTTTTTCTTCAGTCTCTAGTTTTTACAAAAAGAGTAGCCCTGAACTTGGTGGGGCACAAATTGATTTGGTACTAGACCGCAAAGACCACGTAATCAATCTTTTTGAAATTAAATTTTACGAAGAACCTTTTGTTCCTGATCTCGAGTTCAGCAATGGCCTTCGGGAGAAACGTGCAGTATTCAAAGCGTCAACGGGTACGCGCAAGCAGTTATCTTGGGTAATGCTGAGCACCTTTGGTTTGAAGCAAAACCAATATAGCCTGGGTTTGGTGGACAACGTTTTGACCTTGGACAGTTTATTTGAAGAAGCTTAGCCTCACACCCGCACCCCCTCCAGCAAAATCACCAACAACTCCTCCTCCAGCATCTCCGCCGTAATCTTCTTCCCCGGCTTGTACCAATCGTACAACCAACGCAGAGCCGAGAACAAGGTATACGACAAAATCAAGGGATTAACGGGTTTGAATTCCCCACTCGCCACGCCAGCGTTAATGATCGCCTGAAAACGGCTTTCGTAATCTTTGCGCAATTGCAGGAATTCACTCAGGTGTGGTTCTTCGAGGTGTCGCCATTCGTCGTTGAAGGCCGTGACAGAGGTGACGTCTTCGAGCGACAATTGGATGTGCAAACGGATCAGGCGGGTGAGTTTTTCGGTAGCATTCACTTGCAGGGACTCCACTTCCAACATGCCAGATAGAAAACGCTGAGCATTGTTGGTACAAATTTCGCGGAGCACATCAGACTTGGATGGAAAATGATTGTATAAACTGGAAGCGCGTAAGCCTACTTCCTTGGCCAGATCGCGCATAGAGGTGGCCTGGTATCCTTTGTCCCGGAACAGGCGCGCGGCGGCTTCGTAGATTTGTTCTTTCTTTGACTTTTCCACAAACGAGAAGCCCCCCGATCATTAGAGACCGGGGGTATGTCATAAGCTTAACCCAAGTGAGCAACGTGCTTCATCAAGCTGCTCTTCAGGTTGGCTGCCTTGTTCTTATGCCAAGTGTTTTTCTTTGCCAGTTTGTCGATCATTTGGATCACTTTTGGCAAGAAACCTACCGCCTCCGTCTTGTCCTTCATGCTGCGCAACTTCTTGATAGACGTACGAGTAGTCTTCTTGTAGTAGCGGTTCAACAAACGACGCTTTGCCTCTTGACGGATACGCTTCTCAGACGATTTATGGTTTGCCATTACTAAAACTTTTCACAATTAATAATACTACTGAACAATTGGAGCGCAAAGATAATTATTCATTTGGAAAGTCCAAAGGTAATTTTAAAAAAACCTTTTCGTTTAAGATTATCCAAAGACCTAAATAGGTTGTACTTTTGTGCCATATTTCAAAACCAGATCACCACAATGAGCGATTTCTCCTTCATTGCCAATGCTCACCCAGCTTACATTGATTCGCTGTACGAGCAATATCAAAACAATCCCGAGCAAATTGAAGGCTCCTGGGCCTCTTTTTTCAAAGGCTTTGATTACGCCCACAGCACCAATGGGCATGAAAAAAGCAATGGCACGACGCCATCCTCGGTATTTAACCCACAGGAATTCCAGGTTTTGGCCATGGTCAATGCCTTTCGGGGCCGGGGTCACCTCCTGTCTACGACCAACCCAGTGCGGCCACGCCGCAACCGCAATCCTAAATTGGATCTGGAGGATTTTAAACTGAGTGAAAAAGACCTGGATACGGTCTTCTACGCGGCCATGGAGTGTGGTTTGGAAAAACCCTCCACCCTACGCGACATCCTGGCGCACCTCAAGCGCATTTATTGTGGCAACATCGGCTTTGAGTTCCAGCACATCCAGCAGCGTGAAAAGCGCCGTTGGTTACGTACCCGTGTGGAGCAAAGCCGCCCGGAGAAACATTACAACATTCCCCTTGATAAAAAACGCCGCATTCTGGAAAAATTGAATGAGGCAGTAGGTTTTGAGAAGTTTTTGCACACCAAATACATTGGTCAAAAACGCTTCTCACTCGAAGGAGGGGAAAGCACCATCGTCGCCCTGGATGCCGCCATTAATAAAGGTGCAGAAATGGGTGTCGAAGAGGTGATCATTGGCATGGCACACCGCGGTCGTTTGAACGTGTTGGCCAACATTATGAAAAAAACCTACGAGCAAATTTTCACCGAGTTTGAAGGTACCGCCATTCCTGACCAGAGTTTTGGCGACGGCGATGTGAAGTACCACCTGGGTTATTCCTCACAGGTCGTTACGCCAGGAGGTAAAGAAGTTCAATTGGAACTCACCCCCAACCCTTCCCACTTGGAAGCAGTCAACCCCGTGGTAGAAGGTTACGCCCGCGCCAAAGCGGATCGCTTATATAAAGGTGAGTACGACCGGATTTTGCCGATCCTCATCCACGGTGATGCCGCAGTAGCGGGTCAGGGCATCGTGTTTGAGGTCATTCAGATGAGTAAACTCAAGGGCTACAATACCGGGGGGACGTTCCATTTTGTGATCAACAACCAGATTGGTTTTACCACCGATTTTGAGGACGCTCGTTCTTCCACTTATTGTACCGGGGTAGCCAGTGTGGTTTCTGCACCCGTTTTCCACGTCAATGGTGATGATCCTGAAGCCCTGCTCTATGCCGTCGAAATGGCCATGGAATACCGTCAGGAATTCAACACCGACGTTTTCATCGACATGGTGTGCTACCGCCGACATGGACACAACGAGGGCGACGACCCCATGTTTACCCAACCGGACCTATACCAAGCCATCAGTGTACACCCCAACCCACGGGAGATTTACCAGAAGGAGTTGATTGAAATGGGAGAACTGCCCAAACAGTTGGCCGATGACCTGGAAAAAACCTACTGGGGCGACCTACAAGAACGTTTGGAAGAAGTAAAACAGCACCCTCTGCCCTATAAGTTGCAAGAACCCGAGGAAGAGTGGGAAAAATTGCGCCACGCCACTGTTCAAGATTTCAAAGGATCGCCAGCGACGGGCCTTGAAAAAGCCCAGGTTGAAAAAATCCTCAATCACCTCAGTACCATTCCAGGCCATTTCCGCCCCATTCCCAAGGTTAGTCGCTTGTTGGAAAACAACAAAAAACTGTTGGCGAAAGGGCAAGTGGATTGGGCAACTGCCGAATTGATGGCTTATGGCTCGATCCTGATGGATGGCAAAACCGTGCGCATGAGTGGCCAGGACGTGCAGCGGGGTACTTTCTCCCATCGCCACGCGGTGCTGCACGATGCAAAAACCAACGAGGTGCTCAATCGCCTGGACAACATCCAGGAGAACCAGGCTCCATTCTACATTTACAACTCCCTGCTATCGGAATTTGCGGTAATGGGTTTTGAATACGGCTATTCCTTGGCTGATCCAAACACCCTGGTGATTTGGGAGGCCCAGTTTGGCGACTTCTTTAACGGTGCTCAAACCATCGTTGACCAGTTTATCTCTGCTGCGGAAAGTAAGTGGAACCGCATGTCAGGTTTGACATTGCTTCTTCCCCACGGCTACGAAGGCCAGGGACCCGAGCACTCCAGTGCCCGTTTGGAGCGCTTCCTGCAAGCTTGCGCTGATCTGAACATGATTGTCACCAACATCAGTTCACCCGCCAACTTCTTCCACCTCCTGCGCCGCCAATTGGCCTGGGAATTCCGCAAACCACTGGTGGTGATGTCGCCCAAATCAATGCTGCGCCACCCGGAATGTGTGTCTCCGATGGCTGATTTTGAGACGGGTAAAGGTTTCCAGGAAGTCATCGACGATCTTACGGTAAGCAGCAAAGAAGCGAAGGGTGTGAAGCGCGTACTGTTTTGCACGGGCAAAATCTACTACGACCTGGCGCAACGCAAGCGTGAACTCAAGCGTGACGACGTGGCCATCGTGCGGGTAGAGCAATTACACCCCATGCCCGAGACTCAACTCGCCGAAGTGCTCAAGCGCTACGCCAAAGCAGAAATCTTCTGGGTGCAGGAGGAATCGGCCAATATGGGCGCATGGCAATACATGAAACTGAATTGGGAAACCGATCGCAATTTGCAGCGCATCTCGCGCCGGGCGAGTGCTTCGCCTGCGGTGGGCTTTAAGAAGGTGCATGACCAGCAGCAGGAGGAGATTTTGCAGAAAGCGTTTGGTTAGTGATAAATGATGAGTGATGAATGATGAATTTGGGGCGTTGCCCTCGAATTCGTCATTCTTCATTTGGGATATTCTTCACTTGACAGGGCTACTGATTAGCAATCAATTTCAGTACAAATTCCATTTCCACATCTTTTTTATTCATCCAATCTTCTACACTTGGATTCAGGATGTAATTGGGGATGGTGCCCCGTCCGAAGTTGACGTTTGGATCGACTGCATTGGTGTATTTTTGCAGGGGAACCGATATGCTTAGTCCAGTAGGAATGCTGGTTGTGGGCATCATGCCACTGGTGTTGCCCTGGTATCCACCGCCACTTTCCTGACCAATCACCACAGCCTTTTTATTGTGTGCAAGGATGGCAGTAAAGTCACTGCAAGAAGACATGCACAGCCCATTGGTCAAGAGATAGGTTTGCCCCTTGAAGTTGTGCCTGGCTGGTTTTTGTACCTGGTAATAATCGAACTCGCTCGTCACCCAGGTTTTTTTCCACAAATAAGTCGAATCTTTTCGCTCAAAAATAATAAAAAAAAGTCGATACACTCCCTTTATCTCCCGGGCCACCGCCTCGGTGACTTCAATTTTTTCCCAATACCTGAATCGTTTATCAAAAAAATAGGAGGCCAGCAAAGCTGCATTCCCATCGGTTCCGCCAATGTTGTAGCGCAGGTCGATTACCAAATTTTCAATCCCTTGTTGTTTTAAAGTTTTAAAGGTGGTGCTGATGAATTTTTTGAAGCGCTGGCCATTTTTTTTGATCACCGATTTGGCGAAGGAATGAATGGTGAGAATGCCCGTTTTGTCTACAATGTCGAGATTCAATTGCTTGACGTCTACCGATTCCAGTGAGGCCAGGGTGGGAAACAGTGCTTTGTTTACTCCTTTGACCACATATGTTTCTAGCTTTTCCTGAAACTTGGTGTGGATGGTAAAATTTTCACTTAGCTCAATTATGGTTTGGTACCAAAAGGCGAAGCGGTGGTTCAGGAGCAGGATTTTTTCAGTTTCATTGTACCCATCCGCTGGTATGGCTTTGATCAAGGTGTGGAGAATTTCGCCAATGGGGTGTTCATTGATGGAGAGGATTTCCGCTGTTAAGGGAATGGAAGGGTTGTTGTCGTAATTTTTTACCACATAAACTTTTTTATCCTCGTCAATAAATACTTCAAATGGGAGCAAAGTTGAGGTGTTGTCGAGGTAATTGTTGCAGGCTTCTGAAAGGCTGATTCCGGTGTGCAAACAGCCAATTTGGGCAAACAAAGGTTTTATTTTTCGGTAAAAACTCAATTCATTCAAAGAGTCTTTGATGGTTTGCGTAGTGGAATCAATCAAAAAGTCAAAACGCGCTTTGGGGGTGTAGCGGTAAAATCCGGGGTGCTTTTTTCCCAATTCAGTCATGATACTGGTCGTCCAGCGACGCAAACTGTCGGGGTGATACTTTTTATCGGGGTCGTAATTTGAGCTATCTTGAGCAGATAGGTTTGTGAACAGGAGGAGGCAGAGCCCCAAAAATATTGATTTCATGTGCGAATGGATTTCTCTGTAGTTAGGAGATCAAGTAGACCCTTTACAGAGAAAAAACTTTGCGGGGAGGTTGTATTGAATTAAAAATCCACCTGCGTTTCCCCAGTCTTAAATTTATAGACACAAGAAATGCGACCATCAAAGTTGCCCATACAACTCCCGTTGACTTTGGTGCTTTCGCTCTGTTGGCAATAAGGAAAGTAGTAACGGATTGTTTCCATGTTGCGCAAATCCCACTCAGTGTTGACCATGGCGATTAGTTCAACGTGGAAATCCAGTTTTTTGGAAGTTCGTAAAAAGTCCACCACTTCGGCGTGTACCTTTTTGCGGATTTCCATTTCCCGCCCGCCACTCAAGTTTAAACTACCCGGTAGAAACTCCGAAGAGCCTGGATCAGCCAAATCAGCATTGGCGCTGGCAATGGTATTTTGATAAACCCAGTCATTCGCCCGGTTGATGAAGCGCGCATCGAGTACTTCCTGGAATCTTTTTCCCCAGGCTTTGGGATCCATCACCAAAAATGTCAACTGGCAAGGCACCATATTGCGCTGGGCGGCCCATGCTGCGCTGATTTTTTGGATGTGCTTCATACGAGAGCTAAAGATCGAATTGAAGGGCTCCTCGTAAAATTGGATCTGGACTGCATTTTGAGCCAAATTGGTGCCCACTACCACATTTTTGAAGCCATTTTTTTGCAATGCTTCCAATAAATCACGGGCTGGCTGGGCATTCACTTTAGCGGCTGCAAATGCGCTTTGGATCGAGTCTTTGACCAGGCCCCCTTTTTCTTTTTTGGGTTGGTAATCGATGGTAAATTGAATCTTTGGGTCTGCCACAGACTGAACAGGTACCAACACTATCGAATCGGTTTCGTTAATCGGACTACCTTCAACAATTTTGTATTGCTTGGGAAACCATTCATCCAGAGCATCTTGTACTTCCGAACTGCTTTGGTCACTTGTACAAGAAAAAAGAGCATAGGCTAAGAACAGGGAAAAATAGATGGTATTGCGCATGGCTGTTTTGAGTTTGGAAAGGCAAGAGTACAAAATCTCTGGAACACCACCTAAAAGCATTTTTAAAAAATCAGTCCCGCAATATCCTGGCACCAAAGACCCTGCCCGCCGTTTTCCCATAATTTGCCTCTACTCGCACCACGATTTTATCCCCGGCAGTCAACAATTCGGCTGGAATAGCGTACTCCCGATCGTAAAAGCGGCCCGTTTGTCCCCCCGTCAAGGTTTCGGTGAGCAACAATTGGCCGTTTACTTTGATGTCGAATTTGCGGTCTTTGTCGTCGCCGATGTAGGTGAACAGCAGGCGGTTTTTGCCCCCAGGTTGTACTTTCATTTCAAAAGCAAAATAGTGCCCAGTGCGTGCTTCCCGGCCATTTACACCAAGTGCATCACTCACGTAAGAGCGTTCACTGGCTTCCAACTTGTGGTCGCGTTCGGGTTGCATTTCGCCGATGCGGAAATTATCGAGGGTTTGGGCCTCGATTTTTTGTTGGCGTTGTTTCTCCGCTTCGTATTCAGCCTGGCGAGCCGTCCATTGTTCGGGCGTGAAATAATCCCAGTACACGCTGTAATATTCTTTGTTGCTTTGGAAAAAAGGAATCAATACAGGTGCCAGAGGTTTCGCCACCGCCGAACTCAATTGAAACTTCAAAGTAGCAAGGTCTTTTGGCTGTACCAATTGATCCGCTTTGCGCTCGGCGCTCAAAATGACGGGGGTGCCGTACAGGGGATCAGGCATTTTGTTGCCCAATTGGCCAGCCAAAACGATTGGCCCGTAGAGGAAAGCAATCCGGTTGGGATTATCGGGCATACTTTCCGTGTAGAGCTGCATGGGCATGTCCAGTTCGAGCACATCTCCATTTTTCCAACGCCGATTGATGCTGTAATAACCATTGGCTTGGGCGATGGCTTCGACGGGTTTACCATTGATTTTTAACTGCCAATTGGTGTTCATCCACCAGGGGCGGCGCAGGTGCAGACTGAATTTCTGGGCTTTTTTACCACTAAATTTGACGCTTACTTTTCCGCTTTGTGGGTAGTTGGTTTCCTGGCGAACGGTCATCCCTTTGGCCTGCCAATTTAATTCGGATGGAATGAACAAGTTGAGGTAAAGCCCTTGGCCGTCCGCGCTGTGGTAATAGATGCTTTCGTTGTATTTGACATGGTTTTCCATGCCACTGCCTACACAGCAGGTGAAGGTGCGGAATTCGTCGCTAAACTCTTTTTTACTCCCCATTCGCAGTGGGACAAAGTAGGTCATCATGCCCGTTTCCGGGTTTTGCGAAGCCAAAATATGGTTGTACAAAGCCCGCTCGTAATAATTGGCCAACTCGGCTGTGGGCTCCTGACAAAAGAGGTGTCGGGTTAGCTTGAGCATGTTGTAGGTATTGCAGGTTTCGCAGGTGTTGTCGCTGAGGCGGTCGCTGAGTTTGCCAGCTTCGCCACAGTATTCATAGTTGCTGT
Source organism: Saprospiraceae bacterium (assembly GCA_027488855.1). GTDB lineage: Bacteria > Bacteroidota > Bacteroidia > Chitinophagales > Saprospiraceae > Haliscomenobacter. Next base: position 15,661 of record JAIYAV010000126.1, on the reverse strand, counting down.
TGCCACCGATGACGTAGCTGTGCTGGTGCACCATGGTCTCCCAAAAAAAGGAGGCGATGGTTTGGTCGCGGGTATTGCCAGTCAGCTGGTATTGGCGGGCGCTGCCGATGGCTTTGGGTACGTTGGTATTGGAATGTTTGCCGGGCAGCGGGTCGATTTTTTTGGAAAGAGGCTCCATTACAAAGTCGTCGAAGAACTTGTAAGAGAGGTCGAGGTATTTTTTTTCACCTGTGAAGGCGTATACGTTGGCGAGGATTTCGTTCATACCCCCGTATTCACACTTAAGCATTTTTTGGCGCTGGGCGTCGTTGAGTTTGTTTACCACCGCTCCGGTCCAGTCGGACATACCTTTGAGCACCTTCAGCGCCTGGTCACTGTTGGTATACAGGTAGGCATCGGCCAGGCCCGCCATCACCTTGTGGATGGTGTACCAGGGCGACCAGCCTCCATTGAGGTCGAAGCCAGAGGAGCGGATGTCGCCCCGCGCAACCTGGGCAAAAATGCTGTCTTCCTTGGGAATGGCACCCACATACCCCGTTTTGCGGGCTTCCTGACAACGCGCCAGTTCCTGCACCAGATAAGTCACTCGCTCCTTGTATTTTTCATCCTTGCTGCCCGCATACATCAAGGCGCAGGCGGACAGGTAATGCCCGAGGGTATGCCCCGACAGGCCTTCACTTTCCCAACCGCCGTACACGGGAGCTTTGGTGGGCAAACCGGCATTGGCGTAAAAGCGGTGCAAAAGGCGATCGGGCTCTATTTTCAGCAAATAGGCCGCGTCTTTCTCCATCGCGGTATAAAATGGGCTACCGGGTAGTAGCCGTACATCTTCCAGCGGGAAGCCATAGGCTTGCAGGGCAATGGCCGGTTTGACTTTTATTTTGGATTCTTGGGCAAGGGGCACGTAGGATTGGGCAGAAAGGGTAACAATTTGGCCCAAAAGGCAGAGCAACAGCGTGAAAAAAGATATGTGGTTTTTCATACTTCCGGTTTTATTGTTGGGAAAAAAGCTGGGAACAAAAATAAAAGTTAATCTTACATTTTTTCTTGAAAAGGGGTTTTGTTGGAGAAAACGTCAGGAGGATGTATGAGGAATTGGCGCGGGTTTTTGGTGTGATGGGGCTTAATTTTGGAAATAAGTCCTTCAAAAGGAGAGATTTTTCCAAAATTGACCTTAATTTTGGAAATAAGTGCCTCAAAATTATAGATTTCTCCAAAATTGGCCTTAATTTTGGAAATAAGTCCCTTAAAAAGCTAGATTTTTCCAAAATCAACCCAATATGGTCATCGGTAGAGCACAAGAGCAGGCTAGTTTCAACAAGTTGCTGCAATCCACACAAGCAGAATTTGTGGTGATTTATGGACGCAGACGGGTTGGAAAGACCTATTTGGTACGAGAGTTTTTTAAAAATCGTATCGTTTTCAGCTTTACAGGCTCCTATGAAACGGAAACAGCTACTCAACTCAATAATTTTTATGAAGAATTAATACGGGTTTGGGCTTTAGCAGAAAATCGAAAAAAGCCTAAAAACTGGTCCGAGGCCTTCCATTTGCTTACTGACTTCCTTCTGGCTATGCCAGCAAGCTCCGAAAAAATAGTTGTTTTTATTGATGAACTCCCTTGGCTCGATCGAACCGGAGCAGGCTTTGTTTCGGCCTTGGCCTATTTTTGGAATCAGCATGGGTCGCGTATGAACAATTTGATTTTGATGACTTGTGGTTCAGCGGCATCGTGGATATTGCGGAAATTGCTCAATGACAAAGGTGGCTTGCACAATCGCATCACCAAACGTATTGAATTAAAACCTTTTACCCTGAATGAAACCAAAGCTTTTTGTCAATTCAAAAACCTGAAATTCACCCAATACCAAATTGCCCAATTGTACATGGTGATGGGCGGAGTGCCTTATTATTGGCAGGCAGTTGAACTAGGTAAAAGTGTGCCTCAGGTGATTGATCAGCTCTGTTTTGAACAGAATGGACTCTTGGCTACCGAATTCAGACCCCTTTTTCAATCGCTTTTTAAACATGCTGAAAACCACATTCAAATCGTCGAGACCCTGGCCAAACATCCTTATGGAATGACCCGCAATCAATTGCTGGAGCAGAGCAAGGTAAACAATGGTGGCTCTTTCGCCCGCATATTGGATCAATTAATCGATTGTGGTTTTGTTAAAGCGCTGCGGCCTTTTGGCAAAAAAACCAAAGAAACGGTATTTCGAGTCATTGATTTTTACAGCATTTTTTACTTAAAATTCATCAATGGAAATACCAGCGACCGTACCAATGTCTGGCAAAGTCTTTCCAATGGTGCAGTCTACCAATCGTGGATGGGATATGCTTTCGAGAATATTTGCTTAACCCACCTCAAACCAATCCACGAAGCATTAGGCATTGGTGGCATTTACACCCAAGCTTCTTCTTTTTATTTTAAAGGAAATGAGGAACTTCCTGGAGTACAGATCGACTTGATCATAGACCGGAACGATGGCATCATCAATCTTTGCGAAGCCAAATACACCAACGATGAATTTGTATTGACCAAGGAATATACTGCTGTTTTGAGAAGAAGGCGTACCGTTTTTCAACACCTCACACGTACTAAAAAATCAGTGGTGACAACGCTGTTGACGAGTTATCCGGCTTTGCAAAATGCTTATTATCGGGAGGAGGTTCATTCGGAGGTGAGCTTGGAGCGGTTGTTTAAGTAAAAGACCTATCGGGCGGGTTGAATCACCAATTAAACTTACTCCTCCTCGGTTGTATTTCGCTCTTCCACGATTTTTTGTGCTTCACCAATCAATTCCATAAGCTCAGCGTCACCAATAGTATCGCTTTCAGATTTGTCATAAATTGTCAGTAAAAAAAGCTCGGCATCCAGTTGCCCTTCAGTTTCTTCAAAATAATAAGTAATTACTCTTGCACCACCACTTTTGCCTTTGTTTTTACTTTTAATCGCCAACCTGATTTTGTAGGTGTTAGCTTGGATTAAAATTCCCAACTTAGGATTGAGTAGCAGCTCGGATTGTAAGCGAAGGAGGTCCGTTTTTAAAGATGCGTATTTTTTTGCTAGCCTTTTCGCACTGGAAAGAAATCGATGGGTAGCAGAGATATTAACTTTATAGCTCATTGATTACATCGGTTAAGCTTAATCTAGGGCTTACACCATTCCGCATATCTTGCATTTCTTGAAATGCCTGAATTAGTTCTTCCTTTAAAGTACTACGTTCAATTAATTTTTTTATTTCCAGCCAGACATTAATGGGGATGACCACATCCGTTGTTTTACCTTGTCCATCTGTAAGATAATTCACCTCAAGGGCATCAATTGAAAGCAATGAATCTACCATAGCGATAATTTGAAGTACGAAATTACCACAATCTTTGGTCAAAAGCAAGAGAAATTGCCAGTATGAATGGCCCAACTGATGGGCATCAAATTAGATGTTCATACCTCAATCACAAAAAAATCCCGCAGCGCCTCATGCACTGCGGGATCCATTTACCTACCTATCCACCCCTTAGGGTTTTTCGTCATCCTCCCAACCCATGAATTTATTCGTGGGTTTTCAAAGGCTACTTCACCACACTCAACCTTTGCGTCTGTACCAATCCATCGCTCAACAAGCGAATAAAATACATCCCAGCAGGCAAGTTGCTCGTATTCACATTCAATTTGTGGAAACCTTCGGTTTGTTGCCCTTGATCCAGGGTTTGAACCAATTTGCCATTCAAATCGTAAAGGTCAATTTTCAAGGTACGAGAGCGGCCCAGGGCATAAGTCAAGGTAGCTTGTTCTTTAGCCGGGTTTGGATACACACTCAGTTGGACGAAGTCCGTTTCGTTGTTCTTCAGGTCAACCGCCGAGGTGCTGATGTCGCCGCTGATGTAGTTGCTGAACTTGCGGGTGCTGAGGATGTTGCCTTCAGCGTCGAAGTAAGTGATCAGCAAGGTTGGCGCGGTTTTGGCCCCGCTGTTGTCGGCAATCACCAGGGAGATGCCTTTTTCGATGGCCGTTCCACAGTATTCCAGATCCTCTACTGATGGGAAGCTGCTGTACACATAATCTGTACCCATCGAGGTGTTGACTGCACAGTTTTGATCATCACGCAGGCCCTCGCCTTCAATTTTTCCAGCATTCGCAGCAAAAATGTAGGGCGCAGAAGACAAGCGACCAGTACCAGGATCGGTTTGATCCAGACTCACGGCCATGGCTGCAATTTCGCTGTGGTACTTTGAGTTGGGGTCTGCTTGCAGCCGCACCGCGTACAATTTCGACTGGATGGCGTGGCTCAGCGTGGGCACATCGTGGTTGATGATGTTGCCTTTCCACTTCAGGGTATCGCGGCAGAAGGTGCCATCGCAGTAGTTCACTTGCAACACGATGTTGCTGCCATAGGTCACACTTGCACTCACCCAGAATACCAGGCTATTGTAAGCAGGAGGGCTCAGGGTAATCAAGCTAGTGCTGACCATCGGTTGAGACAAACCACCATCCACGCTGTAACTTCCGGCGCTCAAACCAGCCGCTGCCAAGATATTCACCGAGCAAATTGGCTTGGTAGAAGGATTGGTGTAAGTGAAAATGCCCGTCTTTTTGAAATGAGAACTTTTGAATTTTAAGTCCCATTCGCCGCAGCAATCACTAGGTTTTTGTGGTTTGCAACCGTCCAGTTTGATTTCTTTGAAGCACTGCTCGCCGTTGGCAAAAGTGATGCTAAACATGACGACCATACTTCCGGTGGTATTGTTGGGGCTGGCGTCAAAACATAGGTCCATCGTTGGTGCACAAGCATTCGGGATAAAGTTGAAGTTGCTTTGGCCCTGGTAAGCACCCAGACTAGCGGCACAGTTCCAATTGGCACTGCTGATCACTCCACCTTGCACGGTGACCTGAATGAGTTTGACTTCACAAGGCGTAACCAGTTTCAGGCAGCACTTGCCCTGGATGGCTTGCAAGGTCGTTTTTTCACAACATCCACTGGATACTACTGAGGCGCAAACCGTATTGGAAGCAGCCGGAGTCAGCGGGGTATAAGTCAGGTTGCCGTTGATGATGTATTTGCCCGAGCCACGGGATACAAAATCGTTGCAAGCTTGTTGGTTGGTTTGTGCATTGGCAGCAGTAGTCACTTTGAAGCTAGAGCGCAAGGTGCCACCACTGAGCAGGCCATAAGCTGCGCCGTAGCCGATGCCAACATTGTTGCCAGATCCCGTGAAAGGCCAGGCGTCGGCAGTGCTACCAATGCTCACCCCCATCGAGTTGAGGATGCTCAGGTTGTTGCCGGCCATGGTGCCTGCGGTACCTGTTGCTGGAGGAGTTGCGACCACTGCATAGGCATAGCCAGTTGGGTTACTCACGCCGAATTGCGAGCCACGGGTCAAGGAGCGGTTCATTACTCTCCAATCGTTGACGCCATCGTTGATGGGCAGAAGGTCCACTTTGCGTACATCGTACAAGGGGCCAGTGCCGGTGTTTTTGAGGTTCAAGCGGTACCAAAGGCTGCCGCCAGCAGTAGTAGTCGTGCTGTTTGCCCAGGTCACGTTGTCTTTGCTGATTTCTTTGGTCAGTTCGGTGCCATGGGTGACGTTGATGATGGTATAAACGATGTTGGAGGTTTCACCCACGGGCAGGTTGCCACCAGAGCCTTTGAAGGTATTCGGAACAATCCCGCTCGCTGCGTCGGCTGCTACTTGCACGTCAAATTCGATGAAGTAGAAAGTCACACCCTGAGTGCCGTACACCCCACAATTGGCGTAGTAAAAGTCCTTACATTCTGCGGCAATGTTCAGGTTGTTCCAGTTCAAGGTTTGGCCACTAACACTGGGGCTGGCGATGGCCCAAGGGGTCGCTCCTACCCCACCGCAGGCGGGATTGTAATTGTTGCTGGAATAGGCGATTTGGTTGCCCACATAGGTCAGGCTGGGATCGAGGATGTCGCTCAGGTTGAAGTTGGTGGCGTTTTGGGAACCGATGTTTTGCACCCGCAAACGATAGCGGAATGTATTGCCGGGCTGATAAGCCACTTGAGGGCTGCAAATTTCTTTGTACAAGCACAAATCCGGGGCAGGTGTAGCGGTCACAAAACTGGCGCAACTTTGTTGGGCAGGGATTTGGCTGGAAGTCAAATTGGCGCAGTTGGTAATCGTCGTATTGGGTGCTACGTTGGCATTGATCGTGAAGTAAATCTGGATTTGTAAACAAGCGGCAGCGGCAAGGCCGGTTTGGCTAAAATTCAAAGTCGCAACCGGGCTAATGATCGGGGCCGTCCAGTTGATATTGCCGGTTTGGCTGCTCGCAATGGTTGAAACCGAACTATTGGCTAAGGTCGCAGAGGCAGTAACCGGAGCAGATGCATTGAATACAATTGAGTTAACGGTAACACCTGCGGGCAAAACATCCTGTACCGAAAAAGTCAGCGGGGTATTGCCATTGTTGCAGGTAGTGAGGTAATAAATGCCTTGACAGCCGGGCATTTTGTTGTTCAGGTACAAACCTTTGCCAAAAGTACCGGAGCTGATGGGCGCAGCTACCTGTACACAAGTCGTATTGCTGGTAGCGCTGAACTGTTGGTTACAAACATTGGTGCCAGAGAGGGTAGCTGTGTTGGGGATTTGGGTACCTACGGGAAAGGAAGCAGCTGGGTAATTCACCGTCACTTGACAAACCTGATACACCCAGGGGCTGGCGGCGTTGAGGTTGCCGACGTTCCATGTAAGAGTATTGCCACTTTGGGTGATGCCACAGGTGCTGGAAACGAGTGTTGCACCAGCGGGCAAAACGTCGGTAACAACGGCACTGTTGAGGTTGATTTGGCCATCATCGTTGCCTTGGTAAGGGCTGGTTTTGTGTACAATCAGGTTGTAAGTGACATTGCCGCCGAGGGCCATGATGTACTGGCAACCATTGTTTTGTGGGTTCCAGGACAGGCCCGTCACACCTTTACTCACAGCAAAGGGATTGTTTGCCGTAGCAGTCGTAGAGATAAAATCGGTGCAAATTTTGGATTGATTTTTGGCTTCCAAACACACCTGGTTGCGCGCCGTAACGCCGGGACAAGTGGTGCCCGCCGGGAAGTGCACGTTGATTTGGAAGGTGCCACTACAACCCGAACTCACCGAGGCGAGGCTGTAGGTGACCAGGTTGCCACTTACACTTACCACTGGAGTGCCACAACCGGAGCCAGGAATCACCCCATCAATCACCAAACTACTTGGCACCTGATCGGTGATGGCAATGCTGGTGGCCCCAGCCGGAATGGTGTAAAAAATGGTGTAGGTAAAAACGACGCCCGAAGGCACAGTAGAGTTGCTGACTTGTTTTTTCACCGCAAAACCATTGGCGGTAGCGGTATTGGTTACCGTGGGCTGGTTTTGGGAAAAAACTTGGCCCGAGAAACTCAGGAAAAGGACACTCAACAATGTCCACATCAAACGGCTTTGGATCTTTTTCATGTTCATAGAATTAAAAATTTGGACGAATTAAGTAGGCTTCATCTACTCATCTCCAAAGCCGTTGGTTTCTTACGCTCGTTTGCGCAGTTTTTTTCAAAAAAAATTCAAGCCCACTATTTTTTCAACAAACTCCCTTTGCCTACTGCTATTTCCGAGCCTTCGGCCAAAAAAGCGGATTTAGGTTCGAGGCTGTTTAAAAAGGCAAATTCTGCACCGTAGGCTGCGCCAAAATCGATGCCACAATCAAAAGTTTGAACCGCATAGGTTTGCCAGCGGGGGTGCTCCACGGCATATTCCATCGTGCGTTGTGCATCCCAGCGGGCGTAGCCCCAGTAGTGCTCGGTGATGAATTCGGCTTCGCTGCCGGGGACTAGATCCACGCCTTGAGCCTGGGCTGTAGCCGAAAATTGGTAGTGCTGGCCTTTTTGCGTCCAGGAATATTGTACTTGTAATTGCTCGGGCGTTTCGTTCCATTGGTATTGCATGGGTACCGTTTTGTAACGTTCGCGGTAGAGGGTATTGGCAACCCAAGTGATGGTGGGCACAGGCACCAGCTCGCGGACGAATACGACCCCTCTTTTCCAACCCAGCTCCGGGTCTTGATACCGCACATAAAAACGCAAGTTGATTTCCGGGAAGTGACGATGCCCGGGGAAACCCATGCCCAGCACTTTGGTATTCATGAACCGAAATCCGACCAGGCTGACATAACAGGTATCATTCCACAAATCCAGTTCTACTCCTGCTGGCAGGTAAGGTACCAATACTGCCGGGTCAACAGCGTAATTGAACATCAGGAGGCGACGCCACTCGGCGGTAAGGAAGGGATTTTGCATTTTTGAAATAAAGATAACGTTTATGCCCGAATATGCCCATCTCGCTGGTTCAAGTCTCTGACTTGAATCCATTATTCTCGCGTCTCTGACGCACGAGCAACGCGAAAACACTGAGGCCAAACACGTCAGAGACGTGCCGATAATGGTACAAGTCTGGAGACTTGTACCAGCACAACGCTGAACCTAAGAGCCGTTTGAATCTATGCCCGAATATGCCCATCTCCTTTCACCACCCACTTATAACTGGTCAATTCCGGCAAAGCCATCGGCCCACGGGCGTGTAACTTTTGGGTGCTGATGCCAATCTCGGCCCCCATGCCAAATTGAGCACCATCCGTAAAGGCAGTAGAGGCATTCGTATACACCACCGCTGCGTCCACATCGCGCAAAAATTGCGCTTGAACTTCGAGGTCTTCCGCTACGATGGTTTCGCTGTGGCGGGAGGAATACTGATCGATGTGATCCAGGGCAGCTTGCAGGTTGGCCACGGTTTTTACCGACATTTTGTAGGACAAAAACTCCGTCCCAAAATGCTCCTCAGTGGCTAAGGACAACAATTCCGCAGGGTAATGGCCTTCCAGGTGCGCCAATGCAGCCTCGTCGGCAAACAATTCCACCTGACTAGCGGCCAAAGGTTGCAACAAAGTCGCCAAATCGTTCAAACGCGCTTCGTGTACAATCAAGGTATCCAGCGCATTGCACACACTGACCCGCCGGGTTTTGGCATTGTGCACGATGGCACTACCTTTGGTCAAGTCGCCGCTGGCATCAAAATAGGTATGGACAATGCCCGCCCCGGTTTCAATGACGGGCACGGTGGCATTTTTGCGCACAAAATCGATCAGGCCCTGGCTGCCGCGAGGAATCACCAGGTCGATGTATTGGTTGGCGGTCAGAATGGGCTGAAGGGCTTCCCGCTCGCTTGGGGCGAGGTAAATCGTTTGTTCCAACTGGTAATCAGCCAGGATAGTTTTGATCAGTTCCACGATGGCCAAGTTGGAAAAATGGGCATCGCGGCTACCTTTCAGCACGGCGGCATTACCCGATTTGAGGCACAGGGCAAAGACATCAAAAGTTACATTGGGCCGGGATTCGTACACGATGCCAATCAGGCCCATGGGCACGCTGATTTTTTTGATCTCCAACCCATTTGGCAGGGTTTTTTCTTCGAGTATCTGACCCAGGGGCGAAGGCAATTGAGCTACTTTGCGGATGTCGTTGGCAATGTCCTGGAGGCGTTGGGGGTTCAATAAGAGGCGATCGTATTTGGGATCGGCGGGGTCCATGCGGTCTAAATCCTGTTGATTGGCGGCTAAAAGAGCGGGCGTTTGGGCAACACAGGCGTCGGCCAAGCGGTTTAGAATGGTCGTGATGTCCGCATTGCTGAGTTGATTCAGTTTGCGGGCCGCCTGGCGGGTGGCGTGGAGTTGTTCCAGGATGGTGTCCATTGGTGAAAGTAGTTTTAGAGCATGTTTAAATTTTTTTGTTTGGCTGCAAATGACCCAATTTAGGCTGCATTTCGCCCCGAAAATGCTCATTTAGCGCTGCTAAACTCCGCTTTTCGAGTCTCATTCAGCCTAAATTGGCATCATTTTCGCCTCAAACAAAAAAAATTAAACATGCTCTTAATCAAAAGCCAAAAATAGGGGTAAAAAGTTTCCAGGCGGGGTCAATGATTCTAAAAAAAATGATGCAAATTCAGGCTAACTCTATTGTCCAAAAGCAAAAAGATCGCCGTATTCACTCGTTTTGACTTAGTCTTTTGCGGCTACGCCGCTTGTTTTTTCACCATCTAAGACATCTAAGAGACACCTCAGGGGGCTGCCCTTCTAAGATGTTCCTTAGATGTCTTAGATGGTTCAATTAAAAAAACTTGAAGTTTTGTCAGTGAAATGCTAAAGTTGTCTATTGAAATGCCTTTTTGATCCAAAATCCCGAACAGGCTATGCCCAAAAACTTTTCCTTGCATCTATCCGTTAAAATCTGCATAATGCATTATCGAAAATAAAGACCATGTCCAAAAAAGTAGTCCAGCAGCGTGTATACGAAAGCCTTTCAATGCCTTTCAAGTTTGTGGTCGCCATTTGGTTGATTCACTTCGCACAAAGCATCCTACACCTCAATTTAGGAAGTTGGGGCATTTACCCACGGGAGACCTTTGGCTTGCCGGGCATCATTACTGCACCACTGATTCACGCCGATTTTGCCCACTTGTTGTCCAATACACCGCCATTGTTCGTACTGAGTGCAATGGTGCTGTTTTTTTACCGCAGTGTGGCCATCTCCAGTATATCCCTGATCTATTTGCTCACCGGGGCCGCGGTATGGGTATTTGGGCGGCCCGTATTCCACATTGGTGCCAGCGGGGTGATTTATGGTCTGGCGGCGTTTGTCGTATTCAGTGGTATTTTCCGCCGCAATCTCAAGTCAATTGCCCTCGCCCTGATTGTAGGCTTTTATTACGGTTCAATGATTTATGGCGTTTTCCCAGGCCAGGAAGGCGTGAGTTGGGAAAGCCATTTGTTGGGGGCTATGGTGGGAATATTTGCTTCTTTTGTGTTCAAAAATTCAATTGAACGCGATGAACATCGGCAAATTCCTTCCTGGGAAAATGACCCAACTTACAACCAGGAGCAATTCTTTTTGAACCGAGATGCGTTTTTTTTTTTTTTTTTTGAACGGGAGAAGGAGACGCGGGACAATGGGTGGTGGCGGTAGGTGATGTCAGCGGCACACCACTTTTCCGGAGGCGACCACTCTGCCCTGGGTGTTTTTGATGAGGTAGAAGTAGAGGCCGCTGGGGAATTCCTGGGTATCGATTCGTTCAATAGCACTGGTAACTTTTTTATGCTGCACAGTTTGAGATTGGCTGTTGAGCAAGGTGAAAGTATAGTTTCCGCCTGTCTTCACTGTAGCTATTTCTAGTAACAATTGATCGTCAAAAGGATTGGGATAAAGTTTGTGGTCCAAACTGGAGTTTATGTCTTTTGTTCTGGTTACCCTTGGCAAACTGGACACCATGACGTTGCTCGTAGTATTGGTTTGAATAGGGGGATTAAAGTCAAAATAAATGTAGGCGGTATTGAGTATTTCTGTTTGTTCGGGCAAACCCCTTTTGGGCGAAATCCGATAGCTCACAAAACCATGGCTCAAGGGTTCATTGGTTTTACTATCTGGTAGAAGAATGTTTTTAAACGTAAAACTTACTGCCCCATTTTCCTGAATATGCGTTTCAAAAGGATGACTACCTGCCAGAGGGCGGAAGGTAGACCAGTCCAGGTTTTTATCCAAAGTATCGTGGATGACTACCGTGAATGCAGTGTCATTGCCCGTGTTTTGGAAACGCACTAAAAATTCCATTTCTTCCTTAAAAAGGGTATAATTCCGGGGGTATGCATTACGCCGATTGGGGAAGGTCAGTTTGTCGTTAGGGTCATAAGCGCAACGAATTTCGGAGCGGTAGTCATAAGTGCTAGCCAGTTGGAGTTGCCCTTGTGGGTTTTCAATGTAGGCTAGTGTTTTGATGTGAATTGTATCACCCAGGAAGTCAGTTCCTTCAATTTGAAAGCTCAATTTCAGCTGTTGTGTGGCAGTGCCCACCAAACTCGCATAATTCCACAAAAGGGTGTCTCCTCTTACCCGATCAGGGAATACAGCGGCACCTAAATATTTGGCCAAAGGGCTGCGCACCAAGCCAAACATACCTTTGCTAGGCACGCAGCCTTCATTGTGAACCGACAATACAAAAGGGACATCAAAGCCGCAACGGGTAGGGCCGGAACTTAGCCTCGGTTGAACCGCTTGCGCTTTAGGAACGAGTTGGAAGCCAAAGTTCCGGTTCAGCGCTACATTACCTGCAATATTGACAGTATAACTCAATGAATCAGTCGTCAATTGCCAACATTCGTCGGGTTGGACGCTGATTTGGTATTTCCCATCAGGCACATAAAAACGATACTTACCATCACTACCTGTGAAGGTGGAAGTTGCACTTGGGGTTAATTGGATGGGGAGGTTTTTGATGATAGTTTCTTCAGGATCAAATTTTCCATTGGTGTTTTTATCCCAGAAGGCTACGCCGGAGATGTTGGGATAGTTGAATAGGTTTTCATACCAAACGATACGATTGTCATTACTGTTTGTAAAGATGTCTAGGTCCCTGTCGTTGTCAATGTCTACTAAACAAATTGAATAACCGTTAAAAAAATCTTTAGAAATGAGCCGCTCACTAGTAAATTGACCTCCTCCTTTGTTTTCAATCCAAAATAGTTGGTCATTATACCACGAATTAAAAATTATATCTTTATCTAAATCTCCATCTATATCTCCAAGATTAAAGTTAACGCCAGGATAAAGGCTGGACTGATCCGAATAAAAAAGAGGCTTAGAATGCGAGAATTCAAAGTTGCCTAGATTCTCTAGCCAATTTATACGCTCCCATGAATAATCACTGTTATCGACAACTAAATCCAAATCTCCATCCTGATCTAAGTCATCTAGCTTAAAGGGCAAGCCTGTGGGACTATAATAGATTACTTTGCCTTCCAGAAAATTACCTTGCCCATCATTTACATAGTTAACAATACCATAATTTAGCATACTGATAACAATGTCATTGTCCCCATCCGTATCTAGATCAATCACTTCAACAAACTTAATTTCACGTCTCGTAGAAAACAATAACTGAGCATCTAAAAAATTTCCATCACCATCATTTTTATAGAAATAAGCCTCTTTTTCGGCGGCCTGAACAGCTAGAATATCTGTGTTGCCATCGTTGTCCAGATCGCCAACCTCAACGATTGAAAGGTTTTCCTTTTTTGTGTTAATTAAGTTTTTTTTCTCAAATACTCCTTTCCCTGTGTTCTTTAAATAGTTGATACTGTGAAAACCTTGAATATTATCTTTGTTGAAGGTAATTAAATCATGTTCCTTGTCATGGTCTATTTCAATAACAAATACCCTCTCATATTTAGCAGAATCATGATCGATCTGAACAGGAGAAAGAAAAGACCCTTTTCCTGTATTGGCATACCACCATAATTGCCCATCGTAGTATCCATTTGAACTTGCGATAATATCTTGATAGCCGTTTGTGTCCACATCAAAATAAACCACATCCTTAAGGTCCCTAATAGGAGAATTATTCAATGCATATTTCTCAAATTTTTGCCCTCCTTTATCATACAAACAAACGACATCATCAAAAAAAGTAATGATATCGATATCTTTGTCATTATCCATGTCTCCACAGTAAAAAAATTCGTTGAGATAATCTACGGTTTTATACAAGGAGATTGGGGGTGAAAATCGCCCCGATCCTTCGTTTTTATATAGAATTATTTTATGATCATCGTCATAAAAATCAGTACAAACCATGTCTTGGTCTCCGTCTAAGTCCATATCAGCCCAAGAGAAAACAGGGGCGAAGACCCAGTTATTTATCAAAACTTTCGGCTCAGAGAATGTGCCTTTCCCATTTCCTTTACAATAAAATAATTTTAATTGGTTAGAAGGAAACAATACATCAAGTTTTTCATCTCCATCAACATCGGCAATAGTTGTAATTGCATCTAGGTTATTCGTTCCTGGAATGACAATTGGCCTTTTGATCAATTCACCATTATTGTATTCAAACCAGAACAATGTTTTATCCCTATAATTAGATGCCATCAAATCCACATCTCCGTCACTGTCTAAATCCTGCGCTTCTAATAAAACAAGTCCATATTCATATATACGATCTACTTGAGTAAAATTATATTTACCATCATTTTTGTACCAAATAATTTCATCGCTAGAATCAAAATAAACTACTACATCTAAATAACCATCAGCGTCAACATCTTTAACAAAAAGTCGCCTAAAAGGAGCCGGATCAATATAACTTATTGGCCCACGGGTGTTAAAAATTAAACGTTTAGAAAATTGACCTCGTCCATCATTCACAAACCAAAATATTTTTCCGTCGTGAACGGGTGCGATAATGTCTTGATCTCCATCTTGGTCAATGTCTGCGTTGACTAGAATAATCTTTCCATATTCAGCTAAAGTGCCTATGTTTTGTTCCTTAAAGTTCGCAATGCCATCATTTCGGTACCATGAAATTTGGTTGTTATCCCACGAATCAAAAATTAGGTCCAAATCCCCATCTCGATCAAAGTCAGCCGCAGTAGCACCAAAAGTTGAACAGGGTAAATCGCAGCGTGAAATTATCTGAGGTGAGCCGAATTGCCCCCAAACACTCCCCACATTCGCCAGCAGCATCGCCACCACTCCCAAAATCCATCTCCATTTCCTCATCACAGCATCCATTTTTTGGTTTAGTAATTTTCCAACAAAAATAATACATCCACTCAAATCAAAGCAAATCTCTCTGTGTTTTTACTGTTAAATCTTTACCCTCACCCCATTTTTATCCCCTTAAACACCTCCAACGCCCCCGGATTCCGCATCGCATCCCGATTCACCGATCCCTCTATCGACTTCCCCAACAATATTTTCTTCACCGGCAATTCCATCTTTTTACCACTCAGCGTATAAGGTATTTCCGGCACCACAATCACCCGATCCGGTACATGGCGCGGGGAAAAATCGGTACGCAAGGTGGTGGCAATTTTTTTCAACAAAGCCTCATCCAAAACTGCTCCTTCCGCCAATACCACAAACAAAGGCATGATCGACTCGCCATTTTCCTGTTCCAGGTTGACGATCAGGCTATCGCGGATTTCGGGTAGTTTTTCCACCGAGCGGTAAATTTCGCTGGTGCCGATCCGAATCCCCTGGCGATTGAGCGTAGCATCCGAGCGGCCCAGAATGATCAGGCTTTGGCGGGGCGTGATTTGCAGCCAGTCGCCGTGGCGCCACACACCAGGATAGGTATCGAAGTAGCTGGCCGTGTAGCGGCGAAAATCGGGGTCATTCCAAAACTTCACTGGCATGCAGGGCATGGCTTGGGTGATGACCATTTCGCCGACCTCGTCAATAAGCGGCTGCCCGGCTTCATCCCAGGACTCCATGGCGCAACCAAGGGTGCGGCACTGGATTTCACCTTCGTACACGGGCCAAAGCGGATTGCCACCCACAAAAGCCGTACACACATCCGTTCCGCCACTGATGGAACACAACCAAAGATCCGATTTCACCTGTTCGTATACCCAAGCGAAACCTTCGTGGGGCAGTGGCGAACCGGTCACCCCAATCGAACGCAGGTGCTCCAGTCCAAAACTGGCGGGTTGAATCCCCCCTTTGATGCAAGACAAGATATAAGCGGCGCTGGTACCAAAATGGCTGATGCTCAAGTCGGCAGCCATTTTCCACAATACATTCATATCTGGATAACCGGGGCTGCCGTCGTACAACACAATGGT